>JAIOPB010000062.1 GCA_021414105.1 Nitrosarchaeum sp.
GGTGATATGTCATCTGCAATCAATGTCTTATTTGATCTTGATTTGCAAAAATTAATGGGAAAAATTTGGAAACAAAAATCAGACACAATGATTATCCTAGTTTTTTCAAATACTGAAGAAGGACTCAACTTTTTTGCAGAATCTATAAACTCAATTAAGGAAAAGTTGGGAAAACGAATACGTTTAGCGCTATGTGGAAAAGTTGGAAAAAAGACAAAAATCAATTCAGATTTACTATCTGAAAAATTTGAAGATGTTATTCAATGGTCTGAAACTGTCTCTGAAAGTTCAAAGTAATTAAAATGGGCCCGATGTGATTCGAACACATGACCTTTCGATTATCAGTCGAACGCTCCAGCCAAGCTGAGCTACGAGCCCACAGCTAAATCCTCTTGACAGGACTCATTTAAGTTTAATTTTCTTTCCACTTGATTGAGCACCCAATTGATGGGTCAAAATCTTTTTCAATTTTTTCTCCAGACAGTAATTTTTTTATGTTGTTAATCATTGTCTTTTCTGTAGCTATATCATCTGGTTTCATGGCATTGTCGATTCTGCCATGAAATACTAGTTGTCTCTTGCTATTGAACAAGAAAGGATCTGGAGTGCATATTGCACCATATTTTTTTGCGATTTCTTGAGTATCGTCAACTAAATAATTAAATTTGAATCCCTTCTCTTTTGCTGTTTTTTTCATATTTTCAAAACTATCTTCTGGATAATCTTTAGAATCATTACTGTTAATTCCTATTATTGCTATTTTATCGCCAAATTTTTCATACAACTCATTGAAAGCTTCTGCTTTTGCCTTGACATATGGACAGTGGTTACAAATGAAAATAACTAGAATTCCTTGATAACTAGTGCAGTCATTTAATGTGTGTTTTTTATCATCAACACCTAAGAGATGAAAATCTGGTGCGATATCTCCTGTTTTTAATTTAATTTGTGATTCTAGGAGTACCATAAGTGATATTTTTTTTATACAAATAAAATTCTTGCCAAGAAGACAACAATTAAAATCCACAGATTATTTCTTCTTGATGTGGGCTGGTAGTATAGCCTGGTAGTATACCCGCCTTGCACGCGGGGGGTCATGGGTTCAAATCCCGTCCAGTCCACTTACGTTATACTCAGATCAATTCTGAATTTCAGATATCTGGATGGATTTAAATAGGATAAGTTTAGGTTTTAATCTATGACAAGCGCAGCTGATGCATGGCCGGTATGGATTCCACTCATTGTTGGATTGGCACCAGGTTTAGTTTACTGGTTGGCAATAACCGCAATGAAGAAAAGACGATAAAATTTACATTTTTTTAACTTCTTTTTATTATTGATTATGTAGTGCTAACTGGGTTAAACGTTGTTACCTTTCTTGTTCACTATATCATATGTTGCACAAAATTAGTCTCTAATCAATAAAATTCGCATGAAGAAAATTATTCTTAGCATATTTTTGATTCTGATTTTATTTCCAATTTCCTCTGGATTTTCTGCAGAGTATTATGATAATCCACCTACTTTATCTGCAGTTCTTACAAGCGATTCTCCATTTGTTTACCAAGATGATGAAGGATACACTGTGGTTGTAGGTGCAGTTGAAAATACTAGTACTCTTACTTCAATTACAGATGTACGTGTACATGTAAATTTTTATGATGATGTTAGTACTGAACCTCTAGAAATTATTGAAGGTGGAACTATCTTGGAAGTTATTCCTCCTCTTGGAAAATCTCCTTATATGATCAGAACAAATTCTTCAAATGCTGACATAACTCAAGTGTCTGTTTCTCTTGATGGATTCAATTCATCTCCTTCAAAATCAAAGCAATTAACTGTGGAATTAAGTGATATTGTCTTAGATGACACTCTTCACTTTTCAGGAGTCTTAAAAAATGGTGCCGCTCCAATAAATAATACTAATGTCTATCTTGCTTTCTACGATAATTTTGATCCTCCTAGAATAGTAGGAGTATCTACCATACCAATTGGCGCTGTCAAATCAAATGAAATGATAAATTTTAATTTCAATGAAAAAATTCAAACAAGTTTTGTTGGGTTTCCTGTAGGTTTTCTTTTATTTTCTGAATCCGATGTATTTTATTCTGATTCTGTTGATGTAAAAATTCCTAAATCAGACATAACGACAAGATTGGTTACTATCTCTGATGTATCTGTACTTGATTCTCAAGGAAAACCACTTTCAGAAATTAATGTAGGTTCAACAGTGAAAATACAGAGCAAGGCTTGGATTCAATTTTCAGCAGATCAAAAATCTAATGAAACACCATATAGTTACTATGTTCAAGTTAAACAATCTGGTAAAACTCCATTTGTAGAATTTATAGGAAAATATGATGGACGTTATATTGGGGCTGGTAGTCAATCTCAATCCATAGACTGGATTCCTGAAAACGATGGCTTGTTTTTTATTGAAACGTTTGTTTGGGATAGAAACAATATTCCAATAGCTAATCAAGGACCTGTAGTGCTAGTAGTAGTAAAATAGTAGATTTATCTTCACATCTTTCTATCTGATAGTAATGTCTGAATTTGTTCTTGTTGCAATGGGGGGAACTTTTGATATTATTCACAAGGGTCATCTTACATTACTTTCAAAAGCATTTTCACTTTCATCAAAAGTAATCATTGGATTAACAAGTGATGAATTAGCAGAAAAAAGAGGAAAAAAAACTCTGAATAGCTATGAAAAAAGATTTGCAACATTAATGAGTACGATTAAAACAAATTTCCCAAACCGAGCCTTTCAAATTAGTAAACTGGACAACGATTTTGGTCCTGCTGTTTTAGAAGAAAATGTACAGGCTCTGATTGTAAGTGATGAGACTGGTAATAAAGGAGAAATTTTAAATCAACTTCGTGCAGAAAAAAATCTATCTCCAGTCAAAATAGTGATAGTTCCAATGACTCTAGCACAAGACGGTACTAGAATTTCTACTACTAGAATAAAAAATTCAGAAATAGACGTAGAAGGTAACTTATCATCAATTGACTAGAAGATTGTCTATGTTTGAGTAATCGTAATAAAACAATATTTTTTGATTCAGCCTTATGGCAATCATAAACAATATGATGAAAAAACTCGATACGGATGTTTCAAACCTACAAGAGGGCTTACACCCTGAAAATCTTTCTTATTGGTATGATAAAATTATCAAAGAAACAATTGACATGGCTCCGCCATGGCTACAAGACAAGATCAAAGTTAAACAAGATCCTATCCTTACTATGAAATTCAATCTTGACATATCAAAACGAGCTGTTCGTTACTTTATGATGGTAGTTGATAATAATTTAGACGACATGCCATATTCTACAAAACTCTATTTTCTTAAAGTTCAGGAAATAATGGGAACTGAAATGGATAAATCTCTAGTCTGATTTACAAATTTTTAATTTAGGCACAAATTCAAGCTCTAACTATCTATAACCAATAGTGTTGAATCTGTATAAGAAAAATGGATCTATACAAAGCAAAATATTCTGACAAAAAATTTGATAGATATTCAAAATCTAAGCAAACTTCAAGCAGAAATTCTAGAGATGATGAACCTTTCCGATCTTACAGAAACTCCAGAGATGAAAGAAAACCCGAAATGCATACTGTGACATGTGGCGATTGTGGAGATGAATGTCAAATACCATTTGAACCAAAATTTAACCGACCTGTCTATTGCAGCGATTGTTTTCAAAAACATAAACCCCAAGAATCTGGTGACAGATATTCCAGAGATGAAAGACCATCACGAGATAGATATTCCAGAGATGAAAGAAGTTCAAGATCTAGTCAAGATGATTTTAGAACAAGTAAATTTAAAAGTGAAAAATTCCTAAAAAAGACAGAGAGTTTCTATTCTAATGGTTCTGAAAAGTTCTATTCTTCTCTAAAAGAAAAATTATTTGAAATTCTAGGAGGTAAAACATGTTCTAGTTGTGGATTTAAAGACGAAAGAGCTTTAGGCTTTAATCATATTAATGATGAAGACGCATTTGACAGTATACGCAGAGGAGGATTTGCGTCTTCATGGGGTAAATATATCTCTGAACCAGAATTGGCCAAGAAAGATTTGAGAGTTCTTTGTTTAAACTGTAATGAGATTAGACAACCACAAGCCAAAACTGAACCCAAAAAAGCAAAAACCCTGAATAAAAAAAGCAGATACTTTCCTAGATGATCTAGTCAAAATCATTTTTGAGAATTTATTAACACTTTAATTATAATAATTCCGTTTTAAAACTATGGATAATGACTCTAAAGCATTAGGGATTAGTCTTATTGTAATGGTTGGAATTGTTGCAATTTATACAATATTTTCAGGTTAATTTCATACCTTTACAAT
Organism: Nitrosarchaeum sp.; assembly: GCA_021414105.1. Lineage (GTDB taxonomy): Archaea > Thermoproteota > Nitrososphaeria > Nitrososphaerales > Nitrosopumilaceae > Nitrosarchaeum. The sequence goes on from JAIOPB010000062.1 coordinate 4,365, forward strand.
TTCTACATCTTGTCCAAAAATTACAGTGGACACTATTTTGTGTTCTTTATCTATTACTGATTGAATAAAATCTGCCAATACCTCTACCTGTATTTCGTCTTTTAGAATAATACTATGAGCTGATTTGTCTTTTAATGCAACAACTAATTCATTACCAACTATGTTTAAAATTGCCGTAATGAAAGTCTCGTTTGCATCTTTGATAAAAAGCAAACTAGATAGCTTTTGAGCCTCATATTTATCATCACAACTAACTCTTACTTTCATTTATTCTCAAAAAGAAATTGTTCTATCTGATCTTTTGCTTTTTCTCTTTTTACCTGATGAACTGCAAGAAATTCATTTATTTTTTCAATCAAAATTGCTTTTAATTCACCAGTCAACATCTTTCCTGATTTATAATCATCATGAATTGATTTCAATTTATTATCATCTGGCTCAAAAAATATTCTAAGATATTGATAAGACACATCGATATCTGGATTGCCACCAAGTTTTCTATGTTGTTCAATATCTGATTGACCGCCAGAAAATGCATGTTTGTTAATTTTTTTCTTAACTGTATTTGGAGAATCCGTTGTGTAAATAGTCCCATTCTCATCTGAAGCTGACATTTTTCCTCCAGGTCCAGATAATCCTGGAATCATAATGTTATGAATTAAGGCTGGTTTTGGTTTTCCAATTTTTGGAGCAACATCTCTAGTTAATCTAAAATGAGGATCTTGATCAACTCCTAAAGGAATCAAAACTGGTTTATCTTCAATAAAACATTGTGCAGATTGTAATGATGTGTAAAATATCATGCCAATATTTGTTTCATTTGTAAATCCAAATACTGCCTTTGTGTTTGAAAAATTAATCTTTTTTGCTACTTGTGCCGCAATTGGATACAGTGTCTGAATATTTTTTGTATTGATTATTATCTTTGTATTATTTGGTTTAAAACCCAACGCAATAAAATCAAGTGCATTTTCATATGCAAATTTACTTGTATCTTCTAAAGTAAGATCCTGTTTTGAATAGAATTTTTCATCGTCTGTAAGTTGAAAGTACATATTTACACCAAATTTGTCTTGAAGCCATTTTGAAAATATCCATGGAACTAAATGGCCAATATGTGTATGACCTGACGGTCCTCTACCTGTATACAGGAAAAATTTTTTACCTTTTTCATAATCATCTAAGATTCTATTCAGTTCTCTGTGCGAAAAGAAAATACCTCTTCTTAACATAAAATGGTCTTCACCTGTGATTTTTTTGATTCTCTTTAGCATTTCAGATGAGATTTTTTCGGTTCCAAATTTTTTGATTAATTTATCATAATCTATATCCCCTTCAACATGCCATGGAGTCACAATAAAGTCGTCAGCTGACATTCATTTTGACTTAGGTTAAGGTTTAAAAAGTCTTTTTCAGTCTTTCTGCTGATGTCACAAGTCTTTCATGAAATTGAAAAAAAAATCATCACCTCATTAAAAAATAATCCAAAACAAACTCCTGAAAACCTTGAAAAATCTACTAATTTATCACCTGATCAAATTCGAAGAGGAATAGAGTGGCTTAAACTAAAAGAATTAGCTATTGTGAATGAATCTCAAACCATTAACATATCCCTTGGGAAAAATGGATTGGAATCATTTCACAAAGGATTACCTGAAAGGAGATTACTTGATTTACTAAAAAATGAATCAAAAAAATTACAAGATCTACAAAAAGAACTTGGTTCTATTTTTGGTCCTGCTATGGGCTTGGCAAGAAAAAATAATTGGGTAGATACATCTGAAGATAAAATCTTTCTAAAAAATTATCCTTCTGAACTTCCAGGAGAAAAGACTCTAAAACAAATTGGAGAAAATAAAATATCTAAAAGTGAAATTGACATAGATGATTTATCTGGTATTTTGAAAAGACCTGATTTTATAATTGAGGATATACTTAAAACAAAAGAAGTATCACTAACAGAAAATGCCAAATCAATTGAAATAACTACTGATTCATCAAGTGCAATTAATGTTGAATCCAAAGTACCAGATGTATTTGTTGCAAGAACTCATCCTCTAAAAAATACAATTGATGAAATCCGTGAAATCTTTGTTACATTAGGTTTTACAGAAATTATTGGCAGCATGGCTCAACCTAGCTTTTGGAATTTTGATGCATTGTTTACTCCACAGGATCATCCTGCAAGAGAGTTACAAGACACATTTTATCTTGACGGATTATCTGCAAAAAAAATTGGAACTTCGGAACAAATTAGAAAAATTTCTGAATCTCACAAAAAAAGTTGGCGATATTATTGGGACATTAACGAAGCAAGAAAAATGGTTCTTCGAACACATACAACATGTGTGACCATCAAACATCTTGCAGAAAATAAACCTGATGAGGCTAGAGTATTCTCACTTGGACGTGTATTTAGAAATGAAAAAGTAAGTTACAAACATCTTGTGGAATTTAATCAGATTGAAGGTGTTGTAGTTGGAAAAAATGCAACTCTACGTGATTTAATGGGAATACAACGAGAATTTTATAGGCGAATTGGCATCACAAAAATAAAATTTTGGCCAACATTTTTCCCCTATACAGAACCATCTCTGCAAACAATGGTGTATAATGATAGATTAGAAAAGTGGGTAGAGCTATTTGGTATGGGAATTTTTAGACCCGAAGTAACAAAACCACTTGGAATAACTAAACCTGTTCTAGCTTGGGGTGGAGGTATTGAAAGAATTGCAATGCTAAAGTATGGATTAGATGATGTTAGAGAATTTTACAACAATAATTTGAGCTGGTTGAGGAGTGCAACAAAATGCCAGTAGTTGAATTATCTTATTCTAGACTTCAAAAATTACTTGGAAAAGTTTCAAAAAAACAAATTTCTGATTCACTTCCTTTTCTTGGGTTGGATATTGAATCTGAAGACAAAGATCTAGTTAGAGTGGAGTATAGCCCCAATAGACCTGATTATTCTACTGATTTAGGAATTGCACTTGGTTTACAGGGTTTGTTTGGAATTAAAACTGGAGCCATAAAATTAAACATCAAAAAATCAAATGATTATGTAATTCATGTAGAACCATCTGTAAGTAAAATCAGACCATTTGTAACTGGAATTATTGCAAAAAATGGCAGAATTGATGATACTATAATCAAACAACTGATGGCAATGCAAGAAGACCTTCATTTTGGAATTGGAAGAAAGAGAAAAAAATCTTCTATTGGAATTCATGATTTAGATAAAATCTCTTTCCCATTGAGATACACCACTACTAAAAGAGATCACAGATTTGCACCATTAAATTCTGATAAGGAACTCACAATATCTGAAATTCTTGATAATACTGATGTGGGCCAAGATTATGGAGCAATTCTTGGAAATTCTCCTCAAGTTCCGCTTATTTTAGATTCAAAAAAACAAACTGTGTCTTTTCCACCAATAATTAATGCAGCAGTAACTACTGTTACAACAAAAACAAGAAACCTCTTTGTTGAAGTTACTGGGATTAACAAAGATGATGCAGAAGACATGCTTTCTGTTGTTGCAACCATACTTCAGACTGCTGGGTTTACTCTAGTATCCACAAAAATTTCTGGTGCTAAAAACACTTCACCAAAATTAGAACCAAAGAAAATACTGATTAATTCAGTTCTAATTAATCAAATGCTTGGATTGAATCTTACTAATTCTCAAATAATTTCTTCTCTTAAAAAGTCAAGATTGGATGCTACTTTAAAAGGAAAAAATATTGTTTGCAGTATTCCTTCATACCGTTTTGATATATTTGGTCAAATGGATTTAGTTGAAGAAGTTACCCTGGGCTATGGAATACAAAATTTAGAGCCTATTTTATCTCCGTCTCAAACTTTAGGGCAAACAAATCCAATATCAATAAAACTAAAATCACTTAGTCTGATAATGATTGGACTTGGATATACTGAAGCACTGAATTCAAGCTTGACAAGTAAAAGAGTTCTCTATGAGATGACAAACAGAGAACCAATTAACATGATCTCAGTATTGGACTCAAAAAGTCAAGAACATACAATTTTACGAGATTCTATTCTTCCAGGGCTATTGGAAAATCTCTCCAGAAATATTCATACATCTTATCCTCAGAAATTATTTGAGACGGGAACTATTTTTTCTCAAGGAAATCCAGTTGATGAAACAACTAGTTTTGCAGGAATCAGTGCACATCAGGATTCAACTTTTACTGAAATTAAGTCTATTTTACAATCCGCGTTAAAAACTGGATTTGATCTAGACATTGAAACAAAAACCTTTTCGCATCCAATTTTTGAGGAAGGAAGAACAGCTTCGATTTCAGTTCATGGTAAGACAATTGGAATTATAGGAGAAATTAATTCAAAAACAATTGAAAACTACAAGATACGTGTTCCTGTAGTGGGATTTGAGATTTCTCTTTCCGGATTAATATTTGACTGAGTTTTTTTGATAATTTTGTATTGAGCATCTCTGACTGTCTTTTTTCTATATTTGCCAGTTCTCTTTTTTAATTATGTCCAATGTGTTCCCTTCTTTAGAATTTGTGCTTAATGACTTTGATTCTTTGAGACGTTGTAGATCAATGGTTTTTAGCATAGCTAAATCTATACTTAAACGCCCAAGAGCAGGCACACAGACGGATTAGGATGACGCTGATCGTATTGATACCAATGATTTCTAATTCACCCAGGTGTGCTACAAGATGGGCAACCCCGGTTAGAAAACCCAAGGAGGTTTAGGCTAAAATTACCAATGATCTTGCGCGAGTCAGAACCGGGGAACATTTACAAATTTTCAAAAACATAAAACATCCCACAATGATATGATCTATGAAAATGGTGAACTATTGGTTAGCCAAACAAGAACCCGACGGACCTAGAGGATACAATTTTGAAACTCTAAAAAAAGATAAAAAAACAATTTGGGATGGAGTTCATAACAATCTCGCACTAAAACATATGCGAGAAATGAAAGATGGCGATCTTGTTTTATTTTATCATACTGGTGATGAGAGACAAGCAGTTGGTATTATGGAAATAGTTTCAAAACCATATCCTAATCCAAAAGAAGACAATAAACGATTCATTGTAGTTGATGTCAGATATAAAAAATCATTAAAACGACCAGTAACTTTAGATGAGATAAAAAAACAGAAAAAATTTCAAAATTGGGAACTTATTCGTATTTCTAGATTATCTGTAATGCCTGTTCCAAAGCATATTTGGGATACTATTATTGATATTTCTCAAAACTAAATTCGGCGTAATCGGTTTATTGATATAGTCGATTCATTTAATGAATACATGGCAACAGCTTATGTTTTAATAAACTGTGAACTAGGTTCCGAAGAAGCTATCATACAGCAACTCAAGGGTCTAGATGGTGTGAAGGAAGTTCATGGTACTTTCGGAGCATATGATATCTTGGCCAAGATTGAGTCTGATACTGTTGAAAAACTTAGAGAAACAATTACTTGGAAAATCAGAAAAATTGAGAAGATTCGATCTACACTAACCCTCATGGGTATAGAAGGCCAATCATAAATACTCTTTTTTCTTATCATGATTTTACATTTTATTTTTGTTGTAAAAGAAGAGGATCGTGAAAAACGTAAACTAGAATTTGATTATGTAAAACAAATGGCAAATTTTTATAAAGTTTGGATCAAAGAAAAATTTGGTAAAGACTTTGAAATTCAATGTGATGAATTAATTACAAAACCAAGAAGTCTATTTCAAAAATTAGATACACAAACACTCCTTAAAGATCACGAGCAAAGAGGAACACAAATTTATCATTTCTATCTTTGTCATTTTAAACCTCTTTGGACTGACTGCACATGTGAAGGATATCATGCTGAAAACTTTGGTATGGTTTGGTGGCAACCTCCAAAAGATCCTTCTGACACATTGTTTCTTGCAGAAAAAAACTGCACCACTGTTTCTCATGTATTAACACATGAGCTTTTACGAGCATCAGGACACAAAAAATTCATTGAAGATGTTCATGAGATTTGGACCAAACATTTCTACGATCAATTACATTTTGAACAATATGGAACAAACTTTGAAAAAACAGAAGGAAAACCAATGTTTCTTACAATCAACACATCTAACTTAAAATAAATTTTCTGTAGATTGAAATTAACACTTTGTTACTGAATAAATATTATTTTCAAAATTTGCAGTCTTGAAATCAAGCTTATTTTCAGTATCATGTGTTCTAGATTTGCTCAAGTTTTCAAGCTCAACTAAAGCATCGCCCCTAAATCCCACTGAAGAACCATAAATTGCATCACTTAACATAGTTCCATGATCTCCTTTCTTAATGTCATCAACCATCTCATAGAATCGTATGGTTTCTTTTTTGTTTACAGGGTTTCCAGTTGCTTTGTTATGTGCAACTGCAATGTACATTCCATTGTTTTTAACAGCGACAGGAATTTTATGATTTGTTCCACTGGCTCCTGGAATTGCTTCATTTACTAAAACCTCACATTTATGATACATGCTAGAAACATATGCATAGAATCTATACTGTGCATATTTACCTGCACTATCTTCTTCACATCCAACAAATACTTTATGTAAAAGTTCTAAAGCCTCATCATTCATACTCTGTAATCTATCGTCTATTCTTCCTCTTTCTAGAAGTTCTGATTTACATTCTTTTGAAATTAATACTAAAATGAAATCTGGTAAGTTATAATTTTTTAGAGCAGCAACATATGCACCTGCTTGTGACATTCCAAATTTTGGAAAACCCTTATTGACCATCTAAACACCTCAATTTAGAATATTTGTAACTCCCCAACAATCAATTATAAAGCTGCTTTTAGTTTATAATTGTTCAGAAATTAACACGCCTATCATAATGTTTATTGCAATTTTTGAATTGCAAATATTAAATTCCGGTTAAATCAACCGAATGATGTGGAAATAGGTACTACTCCAGAATTAGTAACCCATGTTTACAAAAAATTACAAGAAAATATTCAAAAATATCGAAAAGTAATTGGAAGACCATTAACACTCACTGAAAAAATCCTTGCTGGACATTTTGATCAAATAGGTGACAAAAATCTTGATGGCGGTAAAAACTATGTCTTTCTTATTCCTGATAGAGTAGCATTACAGGATGTAACTGGACAAATGGTGATGTTACAATTTATGCAAGCGGAACTTAAACAGACAGCTCTACCAACAACTGTTCATTGTGATCATCTGATACGAGCACAAGTAGAAGGTGATGCCGACATGAAGGTTGCCCTTGATGAGAATAGTGAGGTTTTCAAGTTTTTGCAGTCTGCTGCTGGTAAATATGGATGTGGTTTTTGGAAACCTGGTGCGGGAATCATACATCAAGTTGTTCTTGAAAATTATGCATTTCCAGGAGGACTGATGATTGGCACTGATTCTCACACTCCCAATGCAGGTGGTTTAGGAATGATTGCCGTTGGAGTAGGTGGATTAGACGCAGCAGAAACGATGGCTGGAATGCCTTGGGAATTACTTTATCCAAAAAGAATTGGTGTAAAATTAACCGGAGAACTAAACGGATGGACTGCACCAAAAGATATCATACTCAAAGTAGCTGAAGAACTGACCGTTTCAGGAGGAACAAATTCTATTATTGAATACTTTGGACCTGGAACAAATACTATTAGCTGTACTGGGAAAGCTACTATTACTAACATGGGTGCAGAAGTAGGCGCAACATGTTCTATATTTCCATATGATCAAAGAATGGAAACTTATCTAAAATCTACAAACAGAGAAAAAATTGCTGAACTTGCAAATAATAACAAAGAATTACTTGTGGCAGATCCTGAAGTAGAATCCAATCCGGAAAAATTCTTTGATAAAATTATTGAAATTAATCTTTCAACATTAGAACCTCATATCGTTGGTCCTCATACACCTGATCTTGCAAGACCAATATCTAATTTAGCTGATGATGTAAAATCAAATCAATACATTGATTCAATATCTGTTGCATTGATTGGAAGTTGTACAAATTCATCTTATGAAGATATGTCAAGAGCAGCAAGTTTAGCTGAACAAGCAAAATCAAAAGGTATTAAATCAAAAATTCCTTTACTAATTACACCTGGTTCAGAACAGATCAGAAGTACTATTGAAAGAGATGGACAAATGCATTCCCTAAAAGAGATTGGAGCTACTGTATTAGCAAATGCATGTGGTCCATGTATTGGTCAGTGGAGCAGACCTGAATTAGAAAATGATGAAAAAAATACAATTGTAACTAGTTTTAATCGAAATTTTCCAGGTCGTAATGATGGTCACAGAAATACTCTGAATTTTATTGGTAGTCCTGAAATGATCATTGCACTTGCTTTGGGAGGTAGACTTTCATTTAATCCTCTAAAAGATGAGTTGACCGCATCAGATGGAACAAAATTCAAACTTGAACCTCCAAAACCTGCACCCGAAGTCCCAAAAAATGGATTCATGATACCTAAAGGAATTTTTGTTTCTCCACCTGAAAATTCAAGTAATATAGAAGTGATAATTGATCCTAATAGTAAAAGACTACAACGTTTAGAACCATTTTCTATATGGAATGGAAAAGACTTTGAAGATATTCCAATAATGGTTAAAGCAAAAGGAAAATGCACTACAGATCATATCTCTCCTGCAGGTGCTTGGTTATCTCTTAGAGGCCATATTGATAACCTCAGTGATAATATGCTCTTGGGTGCTGTTAATGCATTTAATGATGAAATTGGTAAAGGAAAGAATCTCTTAAACGGTCAACTTGAATCTTTTTCAAAAATTGCAAGACAGTATAAAGAAAAAGGAATGAGATGGGTAATCATAGGTGATAATAATTATGGCGAGGGAAGCAGTAGAGAACATGCTGCAATGACTCCTAGATATTTGGGATGTGCGGCTGTTATCACAAAAAGCCTTGCCAGAATACATGAAACAAACTTGAAAAAACAAGGAATCCTAGCATTGACTTTTAGCAATCCCGATGATTACAATAAGATCCAAGAAGATGACAGAGTTAGTCTTATTGGTTTGAATAATCTAGAACCACAAAAACCAGTTAGATGTATCATTAAACATAAAGATGGAACAAAGGATGAAATTTCTCTTAATCACTCTTATAATAAATCTCAAATAGAGTGGTTCAAAGCTGGTTCTGCACTAAATATTTTGAGAAATAAATAATATTCTAACGTGGGGCCGACCGGAATCGAACCGGCGACCTACGGGTCACTACAGCTCCAAACTTACATCATCCGTGAGTCAGTTTAGCTTAGTTTACCTTTGGAGCCCTTAGCGGTGATCTATCGTATACACTGTCGCCCTACCAGGCTAGGCTACGACCCCACGAACAAGAATGAATCGGACTAGAATTTTAAGTTATTTTAACCAAGATTTATTTGCAATTAACCTTGATCTACAACCGTTAAGGTAAATCATGGTAAAACCAATTATTTTAGTAATAGCAGCAATTCCTGCTATCATTGCAATTTTAATTGCTATTCCATTAATCACAAAATCAGATATTCCATATTCTGCAGCTAATCCAAATGATATAGTTGAAATTGAATATACAAAACACCAATTGAAAAAAATATCTTTTGGTGTAACAGAAAGAATTGGAGCACAAAAAACTGAAATCCTATTAATACACAATAATGGAGAAATAAAATATACCGTAACTGAAGATGGTTATCCAAAACCAGATATTAAATCAAATCTGGATGATCAAACACTTCGTAAGTTAAAAGCCCTGATTAAAGAAACTGGATTTATCTCAATTCCTTCTGAATCATTTCCTATACGTGATAATGTAACTGATTTTCAAAAATCAAATATCAAAATTACTCTGAATGGAAGAGTTAATCAAATTAGCTGGCCAGAACAAAATGCAACTGATAAATTCATACCTCCAATAATTTCTATGGTTGAATCTCAACTTGATAAAATCGCAGAACAAATTAGTGAATAGATACAAATAGGCTCTGATAAAACTCTAAACATGCTTCCACTCTCGGGCGAAAGAATTGATGCAAAAGGAATAATTAAAGACAAATCTGATTCTGGTAATATTTTACGTGGAACATCTACTTTAAAACGTGGTTTTGCTCATATGCTAAAAAATGGTGTAGTGATGGATGTTACTACAGTAGAACAAGCTCAAATTGCAGAAGAAGCAGGCGCTGTATCCGTTATGGTTTTAGATAAACTACCCTCCGATGTAAGAAAAGCAGGTGGAGTTGCACGAACTGCAAGTATTAGAATTATTGAAGATATTATGGATTCGGTAACAATTCCAGTAATGGCAAAATGTAGAATTGGTCATGTCTATGAAGCAAAAGTTCTTGAAGAAACTAATGTGGATATGATAGATGAATCAGAAGTTTTGACACCAGCTGATGAAAACCATCACATTTGGAAGTGGGATTTTACAACTCCTTTTGTTAATGGAGCAAGATCATTATCTGAAGCATTACGAAGAATTGAAGAAGGAGCTGCAATGATCAGAACTAAAGGAGAACCTGGTACAGGAAATGTTGCAGAGGCAGTAACTCATATCAAAAAAGTAAATGATGAATTAAGATCAATAAAGGCAATTTATGATTCTGGTGATAATCAGGATCTAGTTAGAATGGCAAGAGAATTCAAAGTATCTTATGATCTAGTTGAAGAAACTGCAAAACTTGGAAGATTACCTGTTGTTAATTTTGCAGCAGGAGGAATTGCAACTCCTGCCGATGCTGCATATCTGATGTCTCTTGGATGTGATGGAATATTTGTAGGATCTGGAATCTTTAATGCAAACGATGCCAAAGAAAGAGCAAGAGCTATTGTATTGGCAACTACTTTCTGGAATGAATCAGAAAAAGTAAAAGAAGCACAAAAAATGATTGATGAAAGACAATCCATGTTGGGATTAGATGTTAAGACTCTAGAATTAAGAATGCAAGAGCGTGGCAGTTCAGCATGAGTCTTACTATTGGGGTTTTAGCAATTCAGGGAGATGTACATGAAAATATCACATCTACTAAGACTGCCTTAGAAGAATTAGGCGTAGAAGGAACAGTTGTCGGTGTTAAAACTGCTGAAGCTATTTCCAAACTTGACGGTCTAATCATTCCCGGTGGTGAAAGCACTACAATTGGTCAACTTTCTCTTGTAAACAGCTCTCTTAAGATAATAAAAGAAAAAATTGAACGTGGAATACCTGTCTTAGGAATATGTGCTGGCATGATTATGCTCTCAAAGACAGCCAACGATCGTGTTGTTGGAAAAACAGACCAGCCTCTTTTAGATTTACTTGACATTAAACTAGAAAGAAATTCTTTTGGAAGACAAAAAGAATCATTTGAAGCAGATATTTCTATGAATTCTATTAATATTCCAAAATTTAATGGTGTTTTTATTAGAGCCCCATCTGTTTCTGATGTTGGTTCTGGAGTAGAAGTTTTAGCAAAATTTAATGAAAAAATAGTTGCTGTAAAAAAAGGCAATATTATAGGTGTTGCATTTCATCCTGAATTAACAAAAGATGTTTCTTTACACAAATATTTTGTAAATTTGATTAAAAAATCAAAAAACTAGTCAAATATGAATACAAGTTATCAGCAATTCTTTTTAACTCCACTTTGGACGATTTTTTAAAATGAAAACAAATTTTGTCTTAGTTAGCATCTTGATGACTATTTTGATTGGTGGTACTTTTGGATTATTTCTTATTGATGATGCTTTTGCTCAAAATCTCTATGTTAGCAGTGATGATTCAGAAGCTTATAAAAAACAAAAGGAACTAGAACAGAAAAAAGCTGACCGAGAAGCAAAATCAGAAGAGAAACAAAAGGAACTAGAACAGAAAAAAGCTGAACTTGAGATTAATAGGCAAAACCTTGAAGCAAAACAATTAAAAAAATTAAAAGAATACGAAGAAAAGTTAAAAGAAATTAAAGAAAAATCTCAAAAGAAAATTGAAAAAAATATAACTGATGAACAAGAGAAATTTTCTCAAAAATCTAAACTACTTGAAGAAAAATTAATTAAAAAATCCGCAGAAATTCAAAAAAAACTCATGACAAAATCCGATAAATTAGACTCAAGAACCAAAAATATTCTTGATAAAATCAATAATGGAACATACATGGGAGAAAAAACTACCACTTTTACTTATGTTGAAACATATGAATTAGTTTTTGATTTTGTAAATGCTTCTATGATAAATGATAAATCACAAATATCCACCCTAACTGGAAAAATGAATTTTACTACATATGATAAAAATAAGTCTAATCTCAAATTAGAAGTAGATGAATGTCAAATTGCTGTTGACGAAATTACCTATAACTGTGGATTTGGGAAAGCCAGAACCGTATCTTCAGGAGAATCAGGTGCCAAAGATTCTCTTGTAATTGTAGCATTTTTAGAAAATGATGTGCTAGAAGAAGTTCATACCACACTGAAGATTTTTCTAAATGCTAATATTCCTATTAACAAAATTGAACAATCACAAGTTTCAATTCTTGGTCCACAAAGTAAAATTTCTGATTTATGGTTTCTTAATGGAACTGCAACTCTAAGTAAAATAGTTTTAACTTCAGAAAAAACCACTGAAAATAACTCCACTATGCTTGAAGATGAAATTTCAACTGGGGATTAAATGATGAAAAATGCCACCTTTTTTTTAATGATAAGTTTCATCTTTTCTCTTATCTTAATTTCTTCATCTATTCAATATTCACTTGCCGATACAGGTGTTGTTTCTATGGATTCACACGATGTCAAATATGACACTAATGATGCTAAAATTGAATCTATTTTTCTAGACCCTGATTTTTTTGAATTAATTATTACTATGACTACTCAAGACGATGGAACTATAGAAATTACGATTCCTAGAGATCTTTTAGATGCAAAATTTGAATTATCTGATGACATGTTTTTTGTTTTAGTAGATGGATTTGAAACTGATTATGTTGAATCTGAATCTGATTCAAATTCTAGAACTTTAATGATTCCATTTTTTAATGGTGATTCTATAATTGAAATTATTGGAACACATGCACTAAATCCCTTCATCTCAAATACTGAAATAAAAATTCCAGATTGGGTAAAAAATAATGCTGGATGGTGGTCCACTGATCTTATAGAAGACACCGAATTTGTATCTGGAATTCAATATCTGATCAAAGAGGGAATAATGACTATTCCTCAAACTCAATCAGGACAATCTACACACCAAGATATTCCGTCTTGGATTAAAAATAATGCTGGGTGGTGGGCAGATGGGTTAATCGAAGACACCGAATTTGTATCTGGAATTCAATATCTCATTACAAATGGGATTATTCACGTGTGATTTAGGCTCAATTATCAGCTAAATTATGCATAGATTTCAAGTCCTTTTTGAAAGATTCTAGACTTTCTGGAATTGTTATTGTGATTGAATCCTTTAATGAAAGATTTTTTGTCTTTTTTTCATTCCATACTTTAGAATTAAATTCTGTTATTTCTTTTGTAATTTTATTTTGATTGTATTCTGATTCTGTTTCTACTTGATGTTGTTTATGAATACTCTCTGTTGAATACAAAGTTTTCCAAAGATATTCAGTGATAAATGGTGTAATTGGTGCTAATAATTTTAAAATGGTTGATAATGTTTTATGTAATGTGTATATTGCACCATCTCTTTCTTCATCTGAAAAACCAATTCCATACGCTCTTGCTTTAACCATTTCAATATAATGTGCAGCAAAAAGATTCCAAGTAAATTCTCTAATTGCAATTGCAGGAATAAAGAAATTATATTCATCATATCCTTTTTTACATTCTTTGATTAAATTATCTAATTCAGATAATATCCATTTATCCGTGGTTGTTGGAGTTCCTGATTCAATTACGGGGAAACTAGATAAAAATCTAGAAACATTCCATAGTTTACTGAGAAATTTTTTTGTTGATTCAATTTTTTGTTCATTACATCTAAAATCATATCCATGATTAATCTCACTCGCACTCCAAAATCTAAAAGTATCTGCACCAAATTGTTCAATTACTGGTAAAGGATCAATTGCATTTCCTTTACTCTTACTCATTTTCAGTCCTTTTTCATCAAGACCATATCCCATAATCCATGCTTCTGACCATGGTTTCTTTCCAGTAAGTTGTTCGCATCTTAGAAGTGTATAGTATAACCAAGTTCTCACAATATCTTTTGCTTGAGGACGAATTGTAGTAGGATACACTTTATTGAAAAATTCTTGATCTTTGTTAAATTTACTAACAAAAAGAGGTGAAACACTAGAATCCATCCATGTATCAAACGTTCTCTCTTCACCTACAAATTCAGTAGTTTTACACTTAGAACATTGATTGATAGGGCATTTTTCCATCCATGGTCTATAGTATTTTCCAGGCTCAGGCACGTGAGGTTCAGAACAATTTTTGCAATACCAAATAGGAATTTCAGTACCATAGTATCTTCTTCTTGATATTGGCCAATCAATATTGATGGATTCTAACCAATTCATCAGGATCTGCTTATGCATGGCAGGATAAAATGTAATTTCCTGTCCTAGTTTTTTCATTTTTTCAATTGATTCTTTTTGTTTTAGATAATATTCTTCCATTGGAATTATTTCAATTGGATTTTTACTTCGTTCAGATACCGGAGTTCTATGAATTATATCTTCAATTTTTTCTACCAGCCCTTTATTTTCTAAGTCCTCAATAATTTTTACACGTGCTTGTTTTGGTTTCAACCCAACATAGTTCCCTGCAGCTTCTGTCATTTTTCCATCTAATCCGATTGCAACAATTTCTTCCAGTTCTAGTTCTCTAAATAATGCTACATCGTTTTGATCACCGTAACTACATACCATAACTGCACCAGAACCAAATTCTTGATGAGCTGAATGATGTGTTTTTAGTTCAACCTCTGCATTAGTAATTGGTACAATCACTTTTTCCCCAATATATTTTGCATATCTCTCATCTTCTGGATTTACAATTATGGTTTTACATGCACAAAGAAGTTCTGGTCTTGTACTTGCAATGATTATCTCTTTCTCAGTATCTTTAATCTGAAATTTCATATAAACTAGTTTAGTTGGTAAATCTTCATATGTAATTTCGGCATCTGCAATAGTTGTACCTGAAACCCAATCATAATTATTTGGTCTATTTGCAAGATACACTTGCCCTTTTTTCCACAGTTCAATAAATGTAGATTGTGTTAATGTTCTGTATTCTTCAGAATCTGTTCTATAATAATTGGAGAAATCTCCACTGATTCCTAAATTTTTCATGATTAATATCATTTCATCTTCTAAATCATCTAATGCAGCTCTGCATAATTTTAGAAATTCACCTCTTTCAGTTTCACGCATTCTGATGTTGTGTTTTTTCTCCGTGTAAATCTCCACAGGAAGTCCATTTCTATCAATCCCTATTGGAAAATACACATTCTTTCCAGCCATCCTTGCAGTACGTGCTATCATATCAATTTGAGAATAGTGTGCTGCTGCGCCTATGTGCCATGGTCTACCTGATGGATATGGTGGGGGCGTATCTATTGTAAAATTATCTTCTCTTGGTATAAATTCATAAATTTTTTCATTTGCCCACTGTTTGAGAATTTCTTTTTCTAACTCTGGGTTCCAAGCTTTTTCCTCAATTTTTGGTTCCATTTCTTAATTATCTTGAAATATTTGAAATAATGTGCGAACCTTTGTTATATCCTTCGTAAATGTAAACTCCAACAGCTTCTACATTTTGAGGTAATTTTGGAGCAAGTAGTTTGATAATTTCACTTGAAAGATTTTCAACAGTAGCTTCTCCTTCTAAGAGATATGCTGTATTTTTTGGAACTTGAATATCAAACATCCCTTTTGGTCCATCAAATTGAATCTGATAGTGAGACTCATCTTCTTTTTTTAGATATTTTCTGTTAATGAAAAATTTATGATCAAATACTGTAACAACTTCTTTTATGATTTTTTTTGCTATTCCAAAATCTACCAGTAGATTATCTTTCATTTGTCCAACTAATTCAACCATTACTGAAGATGTATGTCCATGTAGAATGGAACATTTCTCTACTAAAGGAAGAATATGTGCATAATCAAATGAAAATGATGGGTCTTCTAGAAATATTGATCCTGTCTGAGGTGTTTTATCATAGAATACTATATCTTGTAATTCTTTAATTTGTGCAGTGTATTTCGGATGTCCTATGGCCATCACTTTTTCTTCTGGTAGATTTTCTTTGATTTCATTATATTTTTTTATATCTTCTTCATTATCGATTACTTCAATCAAACCTTTCTTTGTCTTAAAATCAACTGTTACAAAACTTCCATTTTTTAATGATAATTTATAATCATACTCATAATCTTCATCAAGAAATGAGAGCATTTGTGCTATTGTCAATTCAGTTCGTGTTCTCATTAGATTACCTTTTTTGTCAATATATCTAAAATCTGAATCTAGAATTGTGGGACTTGAAGCCATGTGAAGTCAACTGGCTTAGCTCTGTATATAAATTCTGTAACACATAAAACTAAAAAATTATTTTATTCAGTAATTTGAAATTATTCTAGTGAATTTAGAATTTTAGCCAGATTGATATCATTTTGGGTGATTCCTCCCGCATCATGAGTTGTTAAATCTACTATTATCTTATTGTAGACATTAAACCATTCAGGATGATGATTCATTTTTTCTATATGCATTGCAGCCCTTGTCATAAATCCAAATGCCTGATTAAAGTCATCAAATTGAAATTCTTTATGTATTTTATTATTTACAATCGTCCATCCCTTCAGGTTTTTTAATTCATGGTCTATGGATTCTGATGATAATCTTATCATGATTTTATATTTACAATACTAAATTAATAGTTAGATGATGAGATTAATCATGGTTGTTGTGTATTACAAATGACCTGATAATTAGTGAAAAAAATGAAAAAAGAATTACTTGATAAAATTAAAAATTCTATTAAAGAAAACATAATGGAAAAGAAAATAGGTATTGCATTTTCTGGAGGTGTTGACAGTACACTAATCTCTAAAATCTGTTCAGATCTAGGATATGATGTAACTTTGCTTACCATTGGTTTTCCAGAATCTCATGATGTATTATTTGCAAAAGAAGTTAATCAACAGTTGAAATTGGTTCATCATGTTTTAGAAATTGATTCTCATACTTTTCAAGACATAGCCATCAAAATCAAACAAACAATAAAAACAGACAATCTCTCTTGGAATGAAAATTGTATTGCATTTTACTATGTATCAAAACTAGCAAAAAGTTTGGGAATTGATATTGTTGTAACTGCAAATGGAATCGATGAACTATTCTGTGGATACAATGCATATAGAACAGCTATCTCTGAAGGAGAATCAAAGATTCTTGAAGTTATGAATTCAAAACTAGATAATGAAATTAAAATGATGAAAGCAGTCAATCAAATCGCATCTGAATTTGGTGTTAGAATTGTTCAACCTTTACTGTCTTCTAATTTTATAGAATTTGCTAAAACTATTCCTATATTTGAAAAAATTCATGATTCTGAAGATCTGTTGAGGAAACACATTATACGAAAATTAGCAAGTGATGTAGGGGTTCCTGAAATTTCATATACAAAAAGAAAAAAAGCTCTACAATACGGTTCAAAAATCCACAAAGCACTGTTGAAATCTAAATAAATTTTTTGACCGTTTCTTGAACTAATTTGTTAACATTGCTTATAATTAATGGAGATGCCCCAAGATGTTTTTCTGGAGAAAATATTGAATCAATTTCTTTTTTTGTAAGTTTTGTTGAAAATGCTTTATCATTTTTAATTGCATCGATATATTGAACTTCTTTATCTTTTGCCTCAAAGGCAACTCTTTGCACGTCTCTATACGCAATAAATCTCGGGACTCCTTTTTTAATTAATGCCTCTAAAACAAATTCTGCAAATATTTGTCCCTTTGTAATATACAAATTATCTACAATTCTTTTCTCATTTACCATTAGACTTGAAATTACTTTAATCATAGTTTCTAACATTTCATCTACTAGAATGGCTGCTGTAGGAAGTACAAATCTCTCATTTGCTGAATTTGAAAGATCTCGTTCATGCCATAATGGAATGTTTTCAAAAGTTATTGATATTTGACTACGTAATATTTTAGATAACGATGAAACTCTTTCGCTTTTAGTGGGATTTCTCTTTACTGGAACTGCACTGCTTCCCATTTGACCTTTCTTGAATTGTTCAGCAACTTCACCGATTTCAGTTCTTTGTAAATTTCTAATTTCTACTGCAATTTTTTCCAAAGTTGCACCTATCAATGCTAATTCAAATACGTATTCTGCATATCTTTCTCTGGGAACTATCTGTGTAGTTACGTCTGCTGGGAAAAGGTTTAGTCGTTTTGCAACTCGTTTTTGAACTTCAAGTGATTTTATACCCATCAATGATCCTGTTCCAACAACTCCAAGTGTTTTGCAAATCAAAATTCTTTTCTTAATTTCTTCAATTCTTTCTACGTGTTTTGCCATCTCTGCTGCCCAATTTGCAAATTTTAATCCGAATGATATTATGCTAGCATGTTGACCATGAGTTCTACCTACTGCTGGAATTTTACTATGTTGAACTGCTCTTTTTGCTAACAGTAATGCCGTTTTTGCAACTTTAGATTCAATAATTCGTAACGCATCTCTCATCTGCATAGAATTGCTAGTATCTACTAAATCATTACTTGTTAATCCATAATGAATCCATGGTCTTACATTTTTTGTACATTTTTCACTTAATGACTCAACTAGTGCAGCTGTATCGTGATCACTTTTTGCTTCTAATTCTTTGATTCTTTTTACAGTAATTTTTCCTGACATTGCAGCATTGTGAATTATTTTACCAGCTGTTTTTGGAATAATCCCAATCTCACTTTGTGATATTGCAGCTATTCCTTCAATTTCTAATTGATAATTTACTTTTTTTTGCTCACTAAAAATATCCAACATTTCTTTAGTACCGTAACGTCCGCTATCTATCGGTAAAATTGCCAATGATTACTCTCTTAAAACATCAAAAATAAATCTACTTATGATTTAAATTGGCTTGAGGTAAAATTTTACCATTCCTTATGTCTACTGTAACTCCTAAAAAAATTGGAGAAAATGAGTATCTTATTGAGGCAGACTCAAATCTTGGAATGAAAGTTCCAGTAAAGATCTATGCGGATGCAGAATTACTACAAAAAATGTTATCGGATAGAACTATTATGCAGGCAAAAAATGTTGCAACTATACCTGGAATTGTGGGTCATAGTGTAGTCTTACCTGACGGTCATGAAGGATATGGATTTCCTGTGGGTGGTGTGGCAGCTATGGATGCTGAAGAAGGCATGATTAGCCCTGGTGGTGTAGGATATGATATCAATTGTGGCGTTAGACTACTTCGTTCAAATTTAACTGAAAAAGATGTTCGTGCAAAACTACAAGAACTCGTAACTGATCTTTTTAGTTCAATTCCATCTGGTGTTGGCTCCAAAGGAGCAGTCAAGCTAAGTCACTCTCAACTTGATGAAGTTCTTGTACGAGGTGTAGCCTGGGCAATTGATAATGGGTATGGTTCATCATACGATGCAGATGTTTGTGAGGAAAATGGGCAAATAAAAAATGCCGATCCAAATAAAGTTTCAGACAAAGCAAGACAAAGAGGTGCCCCTCAACTAGGAAGTCTGGGTTCAGGAAATCATTTTCTTGAAGTGCAAAAAGTATCTGAAATTCATGATGAAGAAGCAGCAAAAAGAATGAATATCAAAGAAGGAACTATCACAATTTTAATTCATTGTGGTTCTCGTGGTTTTGGTCATCAAGTCTGCAGTGATTATTTGAGAATATCAGAACAATCTATGGAAAAATATGACATTCATTTAGCAGACAGAGAACTTGCATGTGTTCCAAATACATCTGAGGAGGGTGAATCATATAGAAAAGCCATGTTTGCAGCATTAAATTTTGCATGGAGTAATAGACAAATGATTACTCATTGGACAAGAAAATCTTTTGAACGAGTTTTCAATCAAACAGAATCTGATCTTGATATGAGTTTAGTTTATGATGTTGCTCATAATATTGCTAAAGTTGAAAAACACAAGGTTGACGGAAAGGAAAGAAAAGTCGTAGTTCATAGAAAAGGCGCAACGCGTGCATTTCCTGCAAATCGAGATGAAGTTCCATTAAAATACAGAGATCTTGGACAGCCTGTTTTGATTCCAGGTTCAATGGGAACTGCTAGCTGGATATTACTTGGACAACCAAATTCTATGAATTTGAGCTTTGGTTCTACTGCTCATGGTGCCGGTAGAACAATGTCTAGATCAAAAGCAAGAAGAGATTTCACAGAAGACAATGTTAGAAAATCCCTTAGTGATAAGGGCATATTTATCAAGGCATTAACACGTGATGGAGTTGTGGAAGAAACTCCTCAAGCATACAAGGACGTTGATGCAGTAGTCAATGTTTCTCATAATCTAGGAATAGCCACTAAAGTAGCAAAATTGGTGCCTATAGGTGTGATAAAAGGTTGAGTGACGAAGACTCTGAACTTGAAAGATTAAAGGCAAAAAGACTTGCAGAGATGCAACAAAATATTTCTACTAGACAAGAAATAGAAAAATCTACTAGCAATTTACAACCAAAAGAAACAAAACATCCTAGAGATATCCTCATCGAACATCTTGGATTTAGAGGTCTAGAAGTTTTAAACAATGCAGAATTACAATTTCCAACTGATACAAAAATGATTGTAGAAAAATTGTCTGAATTAATAACCTCTGGAGAAATTACTGAAATTATTGATGGTGGAAAATTGTTGATGTTATTCCGATCAATAGGTCTTAACATAAGAATGGAAACTAAGATCAATATTGAACAAGATGGAAAGTTTGTGTCTCTGTCTGATAAATTAAGTAGTCATTCATCAGATGATGGTGAAGAATAACGGATACTGTTTTTGAAATAAGCACAAAAAATTATAGCGATGATTTACTGCTTATAAAAAAAACACTATCTCACATGGAAACTCTGGTTGGTAGTTCTAATGGTTATGCTCTTAGTGAACCGTCTTCGAAATTTGGATGGACTTTTTTCAAATTATCTTTTAAACCTAATTTGCAAAATGGAATTGAAGAAAAATTTGCAGATATGTTAAACAAATACAGATTGAACAACCAATCTCAAAAATTTACTAAATTCATGACTGATTATTTTCAAGCCAAAGGTTGTAGTATTCGAATTAAAATGCTGGACTAGACTCTTCTTCCTCTTTTTCCACCCTTCTTTCTGGTGGTGTCATGAGGAATTGGTGTTACATCATCTATTCTTCCAATTTTAAATCCACCCCTTGCCAAAGCTCTGATTGCAGCTTGTGCACCTGGACCTGGTACTCTAGAGCCTACTCCTCCAACAGCTCGTACTCTGATATGAAATCCTGTAAATCCTTTTGTATGCGCAACTTCTACAACTGCATTTGCAGCTTTCATTGCAGCAAAAGGTGAGGATTCGTATCTATCTGCATTGACATGAACTCCACCTGAGCTAATGGAAACAGTTTCTCCACCGGTTAGGTCAGTCATGTGAATAATTGTATTGTTATAACTACTGTAAATATGAGCAATTCCCCATTTTTCTGGACCTTCTGTCTTTGTCTCTGGTCTAGATTTTGTTTGAACCTCTTCATGTTCTTTCTCTTCAACTGTGGATTCTATTTCAATCTCAGCTTCGATTTCTGACAATGTCTACAAACATCTTAAAGGGTTTAAAAAACATTGATTTTTTGAATCTACCTTATTTTGGGCATGTTGCTATCTCCATTATTGCTCAAATACTATGTTTTATTTGCTCTTGTATGATGTCAATCCTCTGGCT
Source organism: Nitrosarchaeum sp. (assembly GCA_021414105.1). Lineage (GTDB taxonomy): Archaea > Thermoproteota > Nitrososphaeria > Nitrososphaerales > Nitrosopumilaceae > Nitrosarchaeum. Next base: position 26,304 of record JAIOPB010000062.1, read on the forward strand.
TGCGGTAGGTATTGCAATTGTCTCTGCATTATTAGGTTCCTTGGTTTTCGAATTTTTAACACCTGACAACATTTCTCCGATAGTTGCATTAGAAGAAAAATGTGAAAAAATTGCTAAAGAGGGATTCCAAATACATGTCTTATATCCTGATTCTCAACCAGATCAACTCCCTACAGCCGATATGAACAGATTGATGTATCTTGATGAAATGTGGATTAAGGACTGTGTTTCTGGTTTGCCTGCTGAATCAATTTTTAATATAATCCAAAAAGTAGAACGTGATTTTTACTCTGGTGAATGATTTATTTTCTAAAGTGATGCCAACCTAAATCTTTCAAAGGAATAAACTTTTCTTGTTTTTCAAGAAATACTCCTTTACCTTTAGTCACATAGCCAATTTCAATTATCGGTGTTTTTAATATTGATGCATTTTTTTTGATTACTGATTTATGTTTTTTTAAAGTGGTAAACACAAACTCATATTCTTCACCACCATGAAATACTAAATTATCTGAATCTATGTTGTATGATTTAGCAAATTCTAATAGATCTTTTCCAGTTGGAATGTTATTTATTATAATTTTACATTTACTCTGATTTGCCATTTCATTTAATGTGGTGGACAGACCATCACTAGAATCCATTGATGATGTGAAATACTTTCTATTTTTTACTCCAAAATCTAATTTTGGGCTTGGGTTGACAACTGATCTGATTGCCTTTTTAACAAAATGTTCCTTGCCTTTCTTTTTTCCAAGTAATATCTTAAGACCTGATGCCGTATAGCCAAACGGACCTGTTACAAATATTATATCTCCTATTTTTGCTCCTTTTCTTTTGACTATCTTATCGGTTGTTCCAAATATGGACACGTTGATTACAATTTCTTTTCCTTCGTTTGTATCCCCCCCTAAAATTCTAATGTCAAATTCATTGGATGCATGTCTAAATCCTTTTGCCATCTCATTGATTTTTGCACGTGAGATCCTCTTTGGCAAATTTAGTGAAATAATTCCGTATTGAGGCTTGACTCCTTTTGCAGCAAAATCACTAATGCATGCTATGATACTTTTCCTTGCAGCATCATACATTCTCATTTTTGAAGGCATATCTGTACTCTGAACAAATGTATCCACTTTTGATACGATTTTTGTTTTGCCGATTTTGAAAACTTCTACATCTTCTGAAATGAATTTTTTATTTCTTAATTTTTTTTGAAAAATTTTGATTATTGTTGTTTCATCTAATATGGTCATAACATTGTTTCACTAATTCTAATGTGTTTTTCACAATTTTCTTACATTTATCTACATTGTTTGATTCTGCTGAAACTCTTATGATGTCTTCTGTATTTGATTTTCTAATCAAAACCCAACTATCGTCATCTATTATTCCCTTAATCCCATCTTGAGTGATAATTTCAGAATACTCTTTTGCAAATCTACTTGAGACTTCTTCTATGACTTTATCATGAAACACAGAATCTACTTTAATTTTCTCTCTTTGTTGATCATAACTTTCCATAAAATCTAATATCTCATTAAACTTTGAATTTCCCAACATTGAAGCTATAAGACCACTCGTCAGAATTCCTTCCCTACAATAATTAAATTCTGGTAAAATAAAACCACCACTGCTTCCTTCACCACCTGCTTGAGCGTTTGTTTTTAACATTAAATCTATCACATTTGCTTCTCCAACTTTTGATCTCTGAATACTTCCCCCTTTTTCTTTGATAAATTTTTCAACTGAAATACTTGTGTCAATACTTAGTACAAATTGTTTATATCCTAACTCCAAAGCTTTTGCAACACCCAAACCTAATGTTACATCTGGCGTTTGTTTTTTCCCTTTTCTTACAACTACTAAACGATCTCCATCTAAATCAAAAGCAAATCCAATACCTTTTTCAGATGTTGCAGCAATTAGATCTGACAAACTATCTGTAGTTGGATCAGGACCTCTAGTGCAATTACTTATATTTTCATTAATCACTTTTACTTTACATCCTAACTGTCTTAACAAATTTGGAGCAAATTCCCTTGCAGCGCCTCCTCCTATATCAATAACAATTTCTGGTTGATTTTCTATATTTCCTATGACTTTTTTTGCATCTTCTAAATATGATGAAGTAATTTGTTCTTCAATTCCTATTTTTGATTTTAAAATTTCTTGGTTTTCAATGATGTATGGTAATTCTTTTTCATTAATTCCTCTTCCATTTATGATAAATTTTATTCCATTCCATTCTAATGGGTTATGCGATGAAGTGATTACTAATCCTGCTCCATATTTCCTTGATTCACGAAAAACTACTGGAGTTGGTACTGTCTCTAAATTGTATATATTTATTCCATTTTTCATTAATGTTGCAGATGCAGTTTCTTTGATCATTGTTCCTGACGGTCTTGTGTCTTTACCTATAACACATTTCTTTGATTCAATTAAAGATGAAAAATTATTACAAAACTGCAATGTATCTTTTAGATTAAAATCATCCCCAAATATGCCTCTAATTCCAGAAATTGTTTTCTTCATTTGATCCAACTCGGAAAGGCTTTTTATTAACTCTGATGGCATAACCGAAAAGTGCCTTGGTAGCTCAGCCTGGTAGAGCGAACGCCTCGTAAGCGTTAGGTCGTGGGGTCGGAGCCCACCCGAGGCTTATCTTGTAATAATTTTTAAAACCATCTAGTTTTTTTAAATATTTTTAATCATCAAAGGTTTCAATATCTGTCTCTAATTCTTTTCCTAAACCTTCCCACCATTGTTTCGTTTCTGTTACCATGTTCTTCTAGTAATTACCTTGAATTCTCCTTTATAGATCTGTCGATTGATCCATATTTGATCAACATTATCTAAAATTTTAAATTTGAATATGTCTCAAATTCTATTGCTTTCTTTTTGTCTTATCTTTTTACGATAAATTATAATTGCCAGTGTTCCAGCTGCACAACCAAAAAATACCGGCCAACGTAATTCATTTCCTATCATTCCTAAATAAGAATAAACTGTACCACCGATCAATGCAAATCCGATCAATTCAAGAATCTTAATCATATTTTTTCTATTATCCCACAGTTAAATCAAAAAGATATATGGTTTTGTAAATACTACCAATTATGGATAAATATCTTCTAGTTGTCATGATTTTTCTCATTGTTACAATACCAATAGCATTCATATCACCTGCTACGGGTGAAATTCGAGAACAACCGTTTATTCTATTATTTTATGCCTCTATTGCAGGCATATCTGTAATTATTCTTTATAGCTCATATAAGGAAAGAAAGCAAAAACAAAAAGATAACATAAAAAGAAGATCTAAAAAATAAATCTTAAAGTTCTAATCCAAAGGATTCTGCAATACCTGCAAATTTTGCGTAAGATTCCAAATACTGTCTTCCTTTTTCAGTTATTACGAATGTATTTTTATTATCAAATTCTATCTTATTGATTAATCCAGAACCTGTTAAATTTTCCAAAAATCTTGATAATCTGGAATGTGATAGATTTGCCTTTGTTAGTAATGATGTTGTTTTGATACCCTGTTGACCTGACTGTTCAGTGGCAGTCAAAAGATCTGCAACAATTTGCATACTTGTTCTATAGGAAACCATATGGTAGCAAGTATAAAACCGAGATATAAGGGTATTACCACCAATTCAGATCAGATAAATACGCTCTAATCTGATTTTTGTTATATTGACATCCAAATCTATTCCATGGTTTGATAATTTTATGGGCGTAGCATATCGCTACTATGATCTTAGAATGAATGTTGTGCCTCTATTTGCTGATAGAAAAGAGGCTTCGACTATTTGGCATGATACAATACATTGGTGGTCAGATCCGTCAATAAAGATCAGATTTGTTGAGATCGATGATAATTATTGGTTCATAATAGGTTCTGATTCTCAGCGCCCCGAATCTAATTTCTCTTTTTTTAAGATTTTACAAAAGTCAGAAAATTATGAGCGATTCAAGAAAGGACATGGTGGTGAAGCATATCTGCGATTAGGTGTTTATACAAAAAAATCACGCAAGGATGTAAAAAATGATGCATTATGTGATTGTGGACATGCAGCAGAGGATCATGATGAAGGTGATGATGATGTATGTTTATACAAAGAATGTAATTGCAAAAAATTTTCTAGTTTTCAGGTGACTTTACTAAAAAGAAAAAAAACAATCACCGACATTGCATTTCTTGAAGAAAAAAATGTAAAAGAAGATGCACTTGCATGGAATTGTCTTTATGTTAACAAATATTCGAAATCTAACTAATTCTATTCTTCTTTGTTTACTCTGACATGATCTCCTGGATAGTGTTTATCTATTTTTTTTGAATAACATTTTCCACAAAGTGGACCATTAATTCCCCACTCTTCCATGGGATTGAAGTGTAAAGATATTTTGTTACTACAAATTGTACATTTTTCTTTAGATCCCAAAGTAATTCTGCTCTCTTTGATCTATATAAAAAAGATTCTGGATCAAGGAACATTTTGAAAAATCATGTTAAATAATACGAGTTTATATGAATTCTAGGTAGCAGTCTGACCAATGTAAACCTCCTGCAAATTTTTACTTGGTTAGGCTTCTACCTATTTTAAAATCTAAAACAAGTTGTTTGCAAGTTTTTTCAAGGCTGAAATCTCTTCTTCTTCTTGTCTTATTTTTTTATCTATGACTCTAAGCATTGAATCATTCCATACATGTTGTGAGAAGAAATTATGCTTTGTATTTGCCAATTCTATTTCATCCCCTACTATAGTATCTTCTAAAAATTTAGTCACTATAACATCTGCAATTTTTAAAATTCTAGCATTTAGTTTAAAACTACGAAATATCGGCTCCATTTTTCTTACATCATTTTTAAAATCTCCTTTGGTTTCTATGATTTCTTTATGTAAAATTCTAAAGTAAACTCCAACATAAAACAAGGTTGCATATCTTTTTGTTTTATGTCCCCCCTGTTTTCCATATTTCAATGTCTTTTTTGCATACTCTTTAACAAGATACGGATAAAGTAAAATTCTGTAATCATCTTTTAGATTGTCGTTGAATATGTCATCGTACTTACTTCCTCTCGGAAGAAATTGAGCTGGAGAACTATATGCTTCTGTAGGTCTTTGTTCAATTCCAGCTACAAGTGCCTGAATAGCATCTTTTGCTACAATTACTTTTTTGTGATTATCTGGAAGATACTCATTGTATATAGAATCTCCTTCGTATTCTGATTGTTTTGATTTTGATTTTGTGTCAAACGATCCTGCTTGAATCTCATAAAAATAGCCACAATTTTTTAGTTGTGATTTAATGGATTTATGAAAATCCATTAATGAAACAAGATCTTTTCCTCTAACTGAATTTTGTGAGTTTCTGTATTTTGTAATGTTATTTTGTTCTTGTTCGTCATCTGCTTTGATTATGGTTACTGTCATAGAACCATCCATGTTTTTAGTTCGTTTTGAATGATCAAGGATTGAATTAGATGTCTGTGCACCGTTTACAATTTGTGGTGCATAGAGTTCAATCATGTTATCTCCTAATTCTTCAAAATCACTAACTACAATTGTAATTCCATTATTATAATAGAAAAATTTTCCTGGATTACTCTGAAGCGTTTCTCGTAATCCTTTGTTTACCGTTGTTTTAAATTGCATCCATTGTCTGATATTTGATTCAAAAACATAATCTCTATTCTTGTTGACAAATTCGGTTAGTTCTCTTAATTTCAAAATACCCAAAATTGTATTGTCATGCCTAAGCATTCTCTCTAATTTTATTGATGATCTTTTTCCAGCAGCAGGTTTTTTTATTCGCTCCCATAATTTTTGGATGATCTTTTCAATGTCTATGACTTCTATTAGATCATCTTGATACTCCACTTTTTGATCTGTCACATAACAGCATTTCATTTTTAGATTCTTTTCCTTGATTTTTGTAACAAGATGTGCTAATTCAGGCCTCATCTTTGTTACGTCTTTTCCAAGCAAACGCTTTGCATCTTCTTTGAATTTGGCAATCGCTTCAAATGAATGAGATGTTCCATATTTTGATTGAAATAGACGAATAGTATTATCTGAAAAATCTACTGGAAGGTATGCATCAATACCAAGATCATTTGCACCATCAACAATTGCATCTGCCGCATCATCTTCTGTAGCCTCAAAAACTCGCGTGAGAACCCATTGAAGAAAATTATTGCCTTTTTCTACCTCACTTTTTGAATTTTCAGCATATTCTTGTATGCTTCCTCTGACATTTTCTGAAAACCCTTCTAAAGGTATACTAGAATTTTTTTGAGTTAATAGAGTGTGTGAGCCTGGAATGTACTCTAATAATCCACTACCATTTTGAGCCAAATTGATTTTTCTAATATGTTATATATTTAGAGAATTTGGTAATTACATAATAACTCAGTTCTATATGTGATGTAATTTGGGGAAAAAAAGAATAGTAATAATCTCAATCATTGTAATAATCATAGGAATATTATTAGGAATTGTGATCTTATCTCAAAATACTATTATTCAAGATGTTGATGACCAAAAAACAATTCTCAAAGGAGATGTTATTATGTCAACAAAAGTTTCACGCCCAGGATGTGAAAAAACTGATTCTTGTTACACTCCATCAAAAATTGTAATAAAACAAGGTAATTCAGTTACTTGGGTAAATGAAGATGTTGCATTTCATAGTGTGACCTCTGGTTATTATGATGAGCCAAATGAAATTTTTGATAGCGACTATTTGGATCCTGAGGAATCATTTACATTTATTTTTGAAAATATTGGAACCTATGATTATTTTTGTACATTACATCCTTGGATGAAAGGACAAGTAATTGTTGAATTGTCTTAAAATGTTAAAAGGTGAGGAAGGGAGTCGAACCCCTTTGTATAAGCTTTGCAGGCTCACGCATAACCGTTCTGCCACCGCACCGTTTTGAAAAATATGAAATGAATAATTAAACTCTTTAGATTAAAATTAAATAAATGGTTTTGAAGCAAGTTTGATGTCTTCTGCTTTTATCGTTTTTCTTCCTGCATGTAAGGCCATATCCACTGCACTTTTTGCAATTTTGTTAGCCAACTCTTCAATTATCCCTCTTAGTTCTTCTGCTGATTCATCACTAACTCTCTCAGCGCCTGCTTTTTTTAAAATTCTGTACATTGCTGAAATGCCAAGTTCTGATGATTTCATTGTTTTATCTTTTCTTTTTTCCGATAAAAGATTGTGAGTAAAAAAATATCACTAAGAAATCGATTTATACAGACTATTTTGAAAGTTAAAGCAATGACTTGGTTATATGATTCTCATATTCATTTATCTGATCCAGATTATGAATATGATTTGGATCATACAATCAAAGGAATGGAAAATATGAAAATCAAAGCTTGTTGTGTCTCAATGGATAATATGACCTCTAAAAGAACTTTGGAGCTTGGAAGAAAGAGCAAACTTATCTTACCTTTTATTGGAATTCATCCTGAACGTGCAAACGATGATCTAGAACTGATGATAAATCTAATTAGTGAAAATCAACAACATATTTCTGGTATTGGAGAGATCGGACTAGATCCTACGTATGTAAAATCTAACGAAGATAACAAAAGACAAATCTATCTTTTTGAATCTCTTCTCTCTTTTGCAGAAAAATTCCAAAAACCTATTTCAATTCATTCCCGGAAAAGTCTTGATGAGATATTTTCTATAATTCCCTCTTATGACATTAAGCATGCGTTACTACACTGGTTTGATGGAAGCAAAAAACAACTTCAAAAAGCAATGGATATGGATTTTTTTGTTTCCTATGGTCCCGTTTTAATTTATGCAAATGACAAACAAATGCTGTTATCTAAAACATCTGAGACAAAAATTCTTGTTGAAACAGATGGTCCTGTAAAATTCTCAAAATGCTTTGAAATGAAATCTGGACAAATTAGTTTTATTCCAAGCGTTGTGTTTTGTGCCTCAAAAATACTAGGTAAGTCATATGATGAAATGGCTTCATTATTGGAAGAAAATTCAAAATCATTTCTCCAAATATAGGTATAAAAAACCCTAGTTCATTACATGAGGAATGGATAGAATTAAGCGTCTTTCTTATGAAGTATTAGGTGGACACAAGCCAAAATTCGGGGAAGATTTTGCTGATAATAAGAAAGCATTAGATCAAATAGCTATAATTCGTTCAAAAGGACTAAAAAATGAAATTGCAGGTTACATTACTAAATTTATTAAAAAAGAAAACCGTGAAGAAAAAGCAAAACAATCTCAAATAGAATCTTCTAAAATTGAAAATTATACTTTGGAAGAGAAAATTTCTGAAGATGATGCCATTGAAGAGGAAATTATTGCAATAACATCTAACTCAGAAACAAATGCAGACGCAGAAGAATAAACCACATAATAAGCCAAAAAATTAATTGTTAACATTCTTGATGATCCATATATGATAATGATTAAACTTGTAGGAGGAGCAAAAAAGTCATTTTTTACTGATATATTAAAAATTGATAAATCTGATATCTACATTAAAGATCTTATTGATTTACTATTGGAACTAAAACCTACTAACACTCCTAACTTAGATGTTGAAAATATATTGATAGCGATTAATGGTGTTGATTCTTCTGCTCTGGAAGGAAAAATGACTAAAATAAAAAATGATGATGTAGTAAGTATAATTCCTGTTATTCATGGAGGTTCACCTAAAAGACTGATTTTCAATGTTTCAAACAAATTAGTCCAGGTGATTGAAATTCAAGGTCAAAAACAAATTGATATTGCTTATCTTGATACCCTCCGAAAGCAATTTCCTGGAATTAAACTTCAGGCCATATCTAGTAATTTTATTCTAAATAATTATCATCTAAAAAAAATTATTTCCTTATCTGTTTCTTCTGATAAAAATAATATTTTACTTTCAAATAAATTTGAAATGGATATTTTAATGCGCTTTGCTATTTCTTCACAGATTTCTTCTGCAATTAATTCAGCTGGAATCAAATCACAACAAAATTTTATTTTGATTGCTCTTGGTAATAAAAAAACATTAGATGCACTTTATAAAGAACTGAGTTTTATGTCTGTTAAAATATTCTCGAAAGATAATACTTCATTTATAAAAAAATATTTCCAAATAACAAATAAACAACTTGATGTAGTTTTGTCAAAAAATCCTCTTGAAGATATACTAATAGAAAAAGCTGCTATTTTACTCTGATATGCTTCTCTTAGTTTTTTCTACGCTCAAAACATCTTCTTTTTTGACAATTGCAATTCCTGTTTGATTTCCCAACACTTCAATTAATATAATTTTATCAGGGAATTCTAATGATACTTTATTTTTAATTTTTTTTGCTATTCTAGAAATTAATTCTTGACTTGAAATGTTAGAATTTCTTTTCTCAATTGATATTCTATATGATTCTCCATTAGAAATTAATTCAATTAAATCTGAAATTCCATCTTCAATACTTTCAATCTTGGTTTCTATAATTTTTTGAATGGGGATTATTCTGAGACAATATCTAATACACCATGGTTCATCTAGTAACATTTCTTTGATTTTTTTTACAACCTCAATTGATTCTAATTTTGTTTCAGCAGTCAAAATTCCCGACATATTTGTGATAGTTATTTTAGGTTCTGAATCTCCTATTTTTTCTAAAATATCTATTAATTCTTGTCTAGTTTCCGATTCTAAATGTCTGGCACATGTAATTATTAGATTCAAAGTATTTTCAAGATCTCATTTCGTGTTAAAACTCCTTCTCTGTGAATTTTCAATTTTCCTTCTTCAAATTCAATTATTGTTGATTCTCCCTCACTTGTTATTATTCCCCCATCCAAAAAAAGATCAAAATCGTGGATGTTTTGATAACACTCTTGTGGGTTTCTAAATGGACCGGTTCCAGAAATATTTGCGCTTGTTCCAATAACAAAATCGCATTCTTTTAAAAGTTCTAATGTACATTGATGTTTTGGAACTCTAATTGCAATTTTATCAACACCATTTAGTGCTGCTTTAAGTTTTTCATCTGTTACTTTTAAAATTAAAGTCAGAGGTCCTGGCCAAATTTTATGTGCAATCTTTTCTGAACCTTTGTCGAATTCTACAATTTTTGCTGCAACCTCTTTTGAAAAAGCTAAAATTGGAAGCGATTTTGAAATTTCTCTTGATTTAATTTTGTAAATTCTTTTAATTGCTTCTTTATTATATGGATCACAACCAATTCCATATACAGTATCTGTTGGAAAAACAACAATACCACCATTTTTGATTATTTCACTTGCTTTTGCAATATTTTCTTTATTACACTTTAATTTCAATTACCTTGTTCGTATTCTTTTCTTTAATTATTCATTTACATTTGAATAAGTTTTTTAACGAACAAAAATTTCTAATCATAGAACATGTCTACACCATCATCTGAGTATGAAGATACAGATTTTCAAGATGATTTTGATGATGATTTAGATGAATTTGAAGAAGCAGAAAACTAGATTGTTAGGCCAAAATTATCTGCAAATGTTGTGAATGTGTAATATGCTTGAAGAAACTCTCGTCCTGATTGACTAATTCTATATTTGTTTGAACCTTGTGCATCTACTTGTTCTAATAATCCTTGAGATACTAGAGTCTTCAAGATTCTAGAAATTCTAGAATGTGAAATGTTAGCTTTTCTAATCAGATAAGTTACTGTGGCACCTTCTTCATCTTGGAGGTCATCACGCGTAGTAGACAATATGTCTCCAATAATTTTCATATGTGTTCTATATTCAACCATGTCTGTTCACTGTATACGTTAATTTCACAATTTCTATGAGAGTGAGTTGATATTTTGCAATATACTAAAAAGATAAAAGAATTTGACAAATTTAGATTTTGTAATTAATTTGAGCCTAGTAACTAAATTACTCTAAATCATCATCCAATTTTATCTTAGTTAAAGGAATTTTGCTTACTGGAATAAACAATGCAATCAAACCTCCAATTTTGATAGCCATAGAAACTGAATATAATATAGATTCTGGAAACACAAATGAATACCATCCTAAAAATTCTCCAAGTGCTAATAATGCCAATCCAACTGCTACAGATATAGCTCCTTTGTTTTTGTTTTCAAAATATGATAATATTGTTTCAATTGCTCCATAAGCCAATAGAATAAATGAAACCGATCTAAAGATGTGTTCTATTTGTACCGAAGACACTAAGAACAATGGAAAAATTCCAATCGTTCTGAAATACCTTGATTTTGGAAAAAACGATTTGATGCTATGTGAAAATGCTATGAAGAAATATCCTATTGTTTGAATGACAATTCCTAATGTCTGAATCCATCTTTCTATGTTGCCTGATTTTATTACAAAATCTTCCATCATATATCCTGCCCATATTACAAAAAACCCAATACTGATTGAAAAAAATGCAACTGTTAATCTAAATAATGTGGGACTACCTGTATTTCTAAATCCCCTTATTGACATTATTCCTATTGCAAGTCCTACCAAAAACCCAACCAAATTTAGTATATTTTCTAATAGAAATTCCAATGATGTTTAACAATTCCTCAATCTAATTATTTTAATCTGCTGAATGATTTCACAATGTTGTTAATCCCATTCATCTAATGACCCTGCAGACTGACCTTCAGTACTACCAGCATAATCTCCAAGAATGTCTGAGTATGTTGTTTCATTATGTGCAACAAATTTAACATATTCTCCATAACTCATATCTAAATCACAGTTTCCACATTTTACAAAAGAAAAGTCCATTGATAATTCTGCTGTTTTCTTACATTTCGGACATTTTATCTTCACAATTAATTTTGCATTTGTTATCTATTATTGCTTTACATTCAATAAAAGATAAAAGGAGTTCTTTCTTGCTACCCTCTATGAGTCGAACTTGTACAAAATGTAAAAACCCTATCCTTGATAATGAGGAACTTGACATGGTTGCTGAAAAATATCCAATTTGTAACAAGTGTTGGGCTGAATGGAAAGAATACCGTGTAATGGTAATGAATGAAATGAGACTTGATATGTCTATGGCAGATCATCGAAAACTACTAAAAAAACATGAAAAAATCTTTGCAGGCGTACTTTCTCCTGAAGGAGAAATAATAGACTATACTAATGAAGACAATAGAAAACCCGATAAACTTCCAGACGCCTAGAACTTCAAGCATTTTTTTGCGTTATCTGGTATGATTATCATTAATTTTCTTTTTTGTTCTTCATCAAGATCAATAATTATTTTCTTGATTGTTTGTGAAAGAATGTCTTTTTTTCCTTCATCCAATGTTAAGAAAATCTCTAATATTCCATCTAAATTAAACGCAATTAATTTTTGTGGAGATTCAGAAATCTCATTGATGTAGCCAGAGAATAACCCATTTCGCTGTTCTTCTGACAGTGTAGTTAAGATCTCTAACCATGTTTTGAAAAGTTTTGCAAAATTTGGAAAAGGAATTGTAGGTCCAGCTTCCAGAGCATTATTGATGATTTCTTTTCTCTCTACTTCTGTCATTGAGAAAAATTCCATCATTCTTTTTTTCAAAACAGGTATTCTAAGAAAATCTGGAAGATTTGCCAAGATTACTATGATATTTCCTGCATAATTTGGTTCTGTCAACGATCAATTCTATTTCTAATTGAATATTAAATCATCTGACAACACTTCAGCTTAAATAAACGGAATTCAAGTTCGAGAATATGACTTCAACTGTTGTTGTTGGTGGATTTTTTGGAGATGAAGGTAAAGGAAAGATCATCTCATATTTGGCAATGAAAGATAACCCAAAAATTATTGTTCGTGGCGGTGCTGGTCCAAATGCCGGTCATACAATTAGAGATGGTGATAAAACATACAAAGTCAGAATGCTCCCAAGCGGATTTTTGAATAAAAATGCAAAAGTGATGATTGGTCCTGGAGTTGTCATTAATCCTGCTGTTTTATTAAAAGAAATACAAGATTTTGATACGTCTGGACGTTCATTTATTGACAAACATTGTGGAATTATTGAAGAAAGTCATATCACACGCGACTCTAAGGGTGAACTAAAAGAAAAAATTGGCAGTACTGGTTCTGGTACTGGTCCTGCAAATGCAGATAGGGCAATGAGAATTTTAAAATTGGCAAAAGACATTGACTCTTTATCTTCACTGATTGTAGATGTTCCTGCTGAAATAAACTCCGCACTTTCTCTAAATCAAAATGTATTAGTTGAAGGAACTCAGGGTACATTTTTATCTTTATGGCATGGGACGTATCCTTTTGTAACTTCAAAGGATGTTACTGCTTCTGGAATTTGTGCTGATGTTGGGCTCGGACCAAAAAAAATAGATGAAGTAATTGTTGTTTTCAAATCATACGTTACACGCGTTGGAACTGGACCATTAGCAAAAGAACTCACGCTTGCAGAAGCTGAAAGCAAGGGTTGGTCTGAATTTGGAACTGTAACTGGTAGACAAAGACGTGCAGCTGATTTTGATTTTGATTTAGCTAGGCGTGCAATCATGCTCAACAGTGCAACTCAAATTTCTATAACAAAATTAGATGTGATATTTCCAGATTGTGCAGGTAAAACATCTTTTGAAGAACTTTCTAAAGACGCACAATCATTCATAAATAATATTGAAGATAAATTAAACACGCCTATAACAATAATTGGAACAGGACCTGCTGTAAATGAAATCATTGACAGAAGAAAATAGCCTGGAAAATTTTGGGTAAGTTTAATTTAGTACTGTACAAAAAATAACCGTGGATAAATTACCTCGTTACATTCAAGTCTCTTCCACACTGGAATTTTCTAGATTAGTGTGTGCTCTTGAACGTGCACCACGTGTATCATTTCTTCATGAACATAATGGTCAGAAAGTTTTATCAGTTCAAATGGATGTATTGAAAGAAAAACCAATTGTGTATTATACTCCATTTGAACACAACGGTCATTACATTTGTTATGGATTAAAAGGTGGAAAAGAAGAATCTGATATTGTAAATTCTACCTCTGATGCAAGTAAGCTATATTCACCTATTGTAAGAATAAAATCTCTCCCCGATGCCTTGAAACCTGGAAATGGAACTGCTGACAGATATTTGCCTATTGAGCTGGAAGATCTGTCTAGTCTTGCAAAACTTACTTGGGGTTTTGAAGACGCACCGTTTCCGTTATTTCTATTTCCACATATTGATAAATGGCTTGTTGGAGTTTTTATGAATTTTAATGAAGAAGGAACTTCTTATTTTTGTCATGTAGTCCTTGATGCTGATCCTGAAAAACCATTCTTAAAATTTACAACTAATAATGATGCTGAACCTTCGTTTGTAGAAAATCCCTCAGAACATGGTTATTCATATGTTAAAATTATAAAACTAAAAGAAACACATCCCTTAGTTGATTATGGCCACCTTCAAAACTAGAATTTCTCAGATCTCAAAAAAGAATGGTAAAATTATTCTTGCTAATGACTATGACTTATCTGTGAATAATTTAGAGACAAAAACCATACAGAACATCAAAAAATTGCATCCATATCTATGTGGAATTAAACTAAATTTTCATTTATTGTTACCTCTGAGTTTCAAAGAAATTTCTAAAATCAATCAAACTGCTCATAATTATGGATTACAAACAATTGCTGACATTAAATTAAATGATATTGGAAGTACAAACAAAGTTACTACAGAACATCTCTGGAATTTAGGTTTTGACGCAGTAATCGCTAATCCGATTATGGGATTAGATAGCCTAAAACAATTAGTGAAATTATCTCACAAGAAAAACAAAGGTGTTATCACATTGTGTCATATGAGCGCACCTGAAGCCAAATTATCATATGATATGGAAATTAAGATGGGTAAAAAACAACAACTCTATCAATTGTTCTTGGATTGGGCTATTACCTCTAAAGTTGATGGAATTGTAGTTGGTGCAACGTTTCCAGAAATTATTAGATATTGTAATAAAAAAGCAGGTACAAAATTAGATATATTTTCACCCGGCATTGGTACACAAGGTGGAAGTGTTAAAGAGGCCATCTCCGTTGGCACTGATTATCTAATTATAGGCAGAACAATACTTAATGCTAAAAATCCTGTGACTGTTTTAAAAGAATTACAACTACAAAGTTTTGGTAAGTAATGATTTTGATTTAGATAAAATTGATCTTGCATTATCGAATGTTGTTTTCTCCATAGCTGTTTGATAATCCATCCAAGTATAATCCAGATGTTCGTGTGAAATTGAAACCTCTTTAGTTTTTGTCTCTGCTAAGAAAAAAACAACTTTCTTATGAACTAGTTCTCCCTGAAATTGAAAATTGTATTCTATCCATTCCTCAAAATCATCTAAAAACACAACGTCTGTAATTCCTGTCTCTTCTCGTGTTTCTCTTATAGCTGTTTGATGAGTTGTTTCACCTTCTTCCATTTTACCTTTAACAAAATCCCAATGCCCCGATGGATAATGTAATAATAAAAATAAAACTTTTGAATTCTCTTTTCTAAACAACACTATGCCTGCAGATATTTCTTCTATCATTTTTATATCTGTCCTAATTATTTTCCTAATCTTCTTTTTCTTTCTTGGAATGTTCTAATAGCCCTCATCAAATCAATTTTTCTGAATTCTGGCCAAAATATATCCATAAAGATCAATTCACTATATGCACTTTGCCACATGAGAAATCCGCTTAATCTTTTTTCACCGGATGTTCTTAAAATCATATCTGGCGATGACTGTGGTAAATGGGATGTGTATAAGTTTGATTCAATTTCTTTTTTACTTATATCACTAACATTAAGAGATCCGTCTTTAATCTTTTCAGCTATTTTTTTCACAGCATCTACTAATTCATTTTGTCCTCCATATGCTAATGCAATATTGAGAAAATGATTATCGTAATTTTTTGTTGCGTCATCTAATCGTTTTAGAACTTCTTTGATTGAATCCGGTAGTAGTTCTATTCTGCCAATTCCTTTAACTCTCATTTTATTTTTATGAATTCTGGGATCATTGTACAGTTTTTCTAATCTAATACGAATCAGTTCATAAAGATGTCCTAATTCCTCATCGTCTCTATCTAGATTCTCTGCTGAAAGTGCATACAAGGTAATTATTTTAATGTCAAATTCTTCACACCAATCAAGAAGATTTTCTACTGCATCTGCACCCTTCCAGTGCCCTGTTTTTGGAATGGTGAGGTGTCTTTTTGCCCATCTTCTGTTTCCATCTAAAATCAAGGCAAGATGATTTGGAATATCCCCACCGCGTATTTCACTTTCAAGTCTTTTTGAATAAATCCTGTATAATCCAGATAATTGAAATACTGTATCTTTTATTTTGTTAATATCTAATCACCACTGATAATTGGTACATGCTAGATGATATCAGTGTTTTTCAGGAATAAAGTTATTGCAAAGGAATTTTTTGCTTATTTTAGTCTGAAACCATCTCTTGACGTTTCTGTTTTCTATATTTTTTAAAGAGAATAGTGGCCGAAATTAAGGTAGCAGCAAGACCTGCTAACAAAGGTGGTACTAACGTAGTTGAATCAACATCATCATTCATAATAATAATAATAAATTGAGATGTTATAGGATATAACGCACCAAGAACTACGATTCTTAAAACATCGCTAATTTGTCTTGGGACACCACCTATCCAATTGCTAAGCAGTATTCCTGCAAAAATTGCACCCAAACCCATCCATAAAATTGGTAATGCTCCTGTAACAAATTGACCAATTATTATTTTATCTGTGAATATTGTAAATAGATCTGAATCTTTTTCCACCAATTTCTGATCAACTGAATTAATTCCAGCTGGAACTGATGATAAAATTAACAAAATACCTGCAACCATTGTAAATATCCTGATAAATCCCATCGGTGTTGGTTTTGTCAAATTAGCCCATGCTCTATCTATATCAAAAGCTCTAATTAAAAACGCTGCACCTAAAATGCTTACCAGTACTGCAAATATTTCTGCAGTATATCCAAAAATTGTTGCGATTCCACCAATCAACAAAAGTATTCCTGGAACTCCCAAGAAAAATTTAGAATATTTTGAATCATATGCTAACATTTTTAGATATTTTCCAAAAACTGCGTAAGAATATTCAACACTTCTACTTACTTTCATTACCACTCTTTGCACAGAAACAACTGGTAATACATTTTGAATAACTGGAATTACACTTTCATCATCTTCTCCGTCTGATACAATTACTGCGCCATTTGCAGAAAACACCTCTAAAATTTTTTTTATTTCCATTAAAATTTTTTCATCTGCTTGTACTCCTCTTTCTTTAATTCCAGCCACAATCACTACTTCAACTTGATAACCCTTACTTATCAGATCTTCATATGTTTTAATTGCAGAAAACATTGAATTAGAATCTGCATCTTCTGGGTCCTCTAATGCTAATCTCTGTGCTGCATCAATACATGAATCTCTTCCAATAACTGGCGTGATGATACCTGCTTTTTCACCTATGTCATTATCTCTGTCAACACAAATTACTAGTAATTTGTTAGATGTGGATGCATTGACATCTTTTTCTACCTTGTCAGATCTCTGAGACATTCTTTTTTCTAACTGTTGAATTGCTTTTTAATGATTTCCAACTTTTAAAAATATTATGATTAGGTTTTGAGCCTAACTAGGGTCTTAACTCATTTGATTTATTGATTAATTCTTGTGACTCTGCTCTTAATGATTCTATTTTTTGCATAATTTCAGTATCGATCTGACCCTCTTTTAACATATTTGCTGCAACTTTGGTTTCTACAACATATGCATTGAATTTTTTTAAAGCCTCCATGTAACTAATGTAACTATCCTGCCATTCCTCTGGCGGTTTAGATGTTATAAATTCACTAATTTGAGCAGTAACTTGTGATGATGTTACTTCTGTTATTGCAATATATTCATCGGGAGATGTTTTTTCATTCAAAAGATTCTGAAATTCTGTTTCAATAGATTCTTGTAAAACTTCATGAATCTTCTTTACCCCATCAAGATAATTCTCATAATCTGATACAACCAAAGTAGATGGATTCTCTTGAGGTATGACCCAAAAGAGAAAACTGGCAGCTGTAATTGCCACTAAAATAATCACTGTAATTATAATCCCCTTTTTAGATGCCATTTTGTTATCCTAGAATTAGGGTGTTTATAACTGGTAAACCTTTCAAAATATAGTCTCTTATTGAATAAATGTTAAAAAAAATCAATACAAATACAATTCTTATTAGAAATATTAAAAAAATCACAATATTCGTTGAAAATTTTTATAATACTTCATTTTTGATACATTAAAAAATTTACACACATCTAGTCTATAGTTAAATAATTTTCACAGGCTCTTCCTAAATACCACCAAGTACGACATTTTCTAGAATGGTAGAAGCATATTGCGTAAAATGCAGAGCTAAAAGGGAAGTCAAAGATCCCAAAGAAACTAAACTAAAGAACGGACGTCCTGCTGTAAAAGGCACATGTCCTAAATGTGGAACTAATGTCTTCCGAATAGGAAAGATGTAGGTCAACAAAATCCACACGATTTCTCTTTTTCAAAAACCAATATAGGGTACAGTATACACAATTTTTCAGTGACCAAATCCGATTATGAACACCTACTTAAGAGAATTCAGGATAAGTTAGGTGATACTAAAAAAGCATCTACTGCTAGATTTGAACTCCCGGTGGTTGATGTGATGTGGGAAGGCCAAAAAACTTTTCTGCGTAATTTCTCAGAATTTCCAAAAGTTCTTCGTCGAGATCCTGATAAAGTT
The DNA here is from genome assembly GCA_021414105.1 of Nitrosarchaeum sp. Taxonomy (GTDB): domain Archaea; phylum Thermoproteota; class Nitrososphaeria; order Nitrososphaerales; family Nitrosopumilaceae; genus Nitrosarchaeum. The sequence goes on from JAIOPB010000062.1 coordinate 45,136, forward strand.
CTGCAATACCTTTCTAAAGAATTTGCAGTTCCAGCTGAGCGCTTAGGTGATAAGGCAATGTTTGTTGGAAGAAGAGCACCTGATGATTTTACTCGTCTTTTCCAAATTTATGTTAAAGATTATGTGGAGTGTCATACTTGTAAAAGTCCTGATACAAAGATTTTAAAAGAAAACCGAATCTCTTTTTTGATTTGTGAAGCATGTGGTGCCAAATCTACTCTAAAAGGTAAATATGCATAATGCAATTCTCAGTTAAAATTACTGAATACCAAAAAAATTTAATGCTGAATATCTGTGACGCAGATCTTCTTGGAAAAAATATATCTCAAAATGAATTAACTGTGACAATAAGTAAGAGCTATTATGGTGATCAAATAATTGAAAAAGATGAAGCTAAAAAATTACTTAAAAATTCATCGATAATTAATATGGTTGGAAAAAATACAATATCTCTTTCATTAGAACTTGGAATCGGTTCTGAAAATGGAGTAAAAAAAATTTCTGGAGTGCCTTTTTTGATTGTTTTTAAAATGTAATGCATTTAAATTACAAAACAAGAAGTAATTATATTTTTTACATGAAAATAACACTTTCTAAATACAAACACAATAAAGGAAATCTCTTTTATCTAGTATCTTCAATAATATTCATTGTCAGATGATATAATGTCAGATGATTTGTTGTATGATGATTTAAGTAGAAAGTTAGAATCAAAAGTCGACAATAAATTAATCTCTAAATCTAAAAGAGGAGGTCTGGAAGATGGATTCAAAAAAGGTAAGGTGATCAACGAAGTTTTAGACAAACCTACTGTAATGACACTTTATAAGATGATCACAGATCATATCATTGCATATGTTAATGGTCCTGTAAGTGCAGGAAAAGAATCTGTTCTTTTCTGGGCTGTTGATGAAAAAAATATTGACGTAGCATTAAAAATTTATCTGATAAGTACATCAAATTTTAAAAAACGAGAGCAATACATATTGGGAGATCCACGATTTTCAAAATTGAAAAAGGGAACAAAAAATCTTATTTATCTATGGGCAAAAAAGGAATATAGAAATTTATCACAGTGCTACAAGTGTGGAATTCCAGTCCCAAGACCTCTTTATCTAACAAATAATGTACTTGTTCTGGACTTTATTGGTGAAAATGGCTCACCTGCAAAGATTTTGCTTGAATCTGAAGTTGATGAAAATGATTATGTTCAAGCAATCTCAATAATTACACGGCTCTATCAAAAAGCTAAACTGGTTCATGGGGACTATTCTGAATATAATATTTTTAAAACTCCTAAGGGATTGGTTCTTTTTGATCTTGGTTCTGCAGTTGATTTGAGACACCCTAATGCTCGTGAATTTCTTAAAAGAGACATTAATAATATAACTCGATTCTTTTCTAAAAGGGGAATTTCTGTTGAAGATCCAACTAAAATATTTGAGGATATTGTAAGATGAGCTTTGAAAAAATACTTCGAATTCCAAATGAACGAATAGCTGTACTAATTGGCAAGTCTGGAAATGTAAAATCCAAGATTGAACAACTTTGTTATGTTACTTTAGATATCGATGGTGAAACTGGTGAAGTTTTTATTAAATCTAATGGTGATGTTGAAAATATTCAACCTTTCAAAGCTATGGAAATTGTTACCGCAATAGGTAGAGGATTTTCTCCTGAAAATGCAATGAGTTTACTAAAGGGTGAAAATGCATTACATGTGATAGATTTGAGAGAGTTTGCAGGAAAGTCAAATGCAAATATTGAAAGGATAAAAGGGAGAATTATAGGAGAAGGTGGTAAGGTAAGAAAAAATATGGAAAATCTCACCGGAACACATATCTCCGTTTATGGAAAGACTGTTTCAATAATTGGTGATACTAGTAAACTAAGATTGGTTGTAGACGCAATATCATCAATATCAAATGGTAGCATACATGGTGCAGTTTACAACAAATTAGAAGCAGCAAACAGAAAAAATAAACAAGAAAAAATGCAATTATGGGAAAACCAAGATGTCTTCTATTAAAGAAAAATTCAATCAAATCTCACCAAGTGAGTTTTTTTATAGAAATAGGGATCTAGCTGGTTTTAGCAATCCTACTAGATCGCTATATACAGCAGTAAGAGAATTTGTAGAAAACGCTTTAGATGCATGTGATCAGAAAGGAATCCTTCCAGATGTTCATATGTCAATAAAGGCAGTTGATCCAGAAAAACCAGATCCAAAGCCATACATTCTAACAGTCAAAGATAATGGACCTGGAATAGAGTCCAAACATGTTCCGTTGGCATTTGGAACTGTACTTTATGGCTCTAAATTTGGATTAAAACAGGCACGAGGTATGTTTGGTCTTGGGGCAACCATGGCAATTTTATATGGTCAAATTACAACAAACAAACCTGTTTTAGTCAAAAGCTCAACTGATGGAAAAATTCAAGACGAATTTGAATTGTTATTGGATATTCAAAAAAACAAACCTGTGATTCTAAAACACACTACCAAAGAAGTAACAAAACGAGGTCTCTCCGTCAGTATTTGTCTAGATGGTGATTATGCAAAGGCAGGTTCAAAAATTAAAGATTATGTTTATGAAACATCCTTGATTACTCCATATGCAACAATAACTTTTGATGATCCTAAGGGAGAAAAATTCCATTATTCTAAAATTGTAAATGAAATGCCACCTGCACCCACAATAATTAGACCTCATGCACATGGTATTGATGTTGAAACAATTAGACGAATGATGGTTGAATCTCAATTTGAAATTCCCAACATTGATGATGCTATGGTTGAAAAAGTTAGAAAAGATTTAGGATTGGCAAAAAATAATCTTGCATTCACTGGAATAATGGATAAAGCAAAAAAACGTTGGAAGACCCTTTCCAAACCTGTAAGAGTTGTAATCGCTTTGATGTCTTTTCTTAAAATGGATTTTGACAAACTAAATAAAATCAGAATTGATGATATTGATGTACCAAATAAAAAATTGTATTATTGGGATTTTGGTGACTCACAATCCAAATCTGTAGATATGGATCCTGAAAGTCAATACTATAAACAATTGACTGGTACTGTCCAAGGAGAAACACTAACTACATTTTTGACAAAAAGATTCCAAAGAATAGGGCCGTCAACTGCCGTTAAATTTGCAGAATTTGCAGGTTTCAAACCAGAAAAACGAATGGGATCTATGACTAATGAGGAATTAGTAAAACTAAGTGATTCGCTACAAAAATTTGAAGATTTTCTTTCACCAGATCCAAGTTGTCTGGCACCATTGGGGGAAGAACCACTTGAAAAAGGAATAAAAAAATTCTTTAAACCTGATTTCTGTGAGGTAATTCAACGCCCAGCTTCTGCTTATTCCGGGTTTCCATTTATTGTAGAGATGGGTATTGCATATGGTGGTGAAATACGTCCAGGCGGTCCACATGTTTATCGATATGCCAATAGAATTCCATTACTTTATGATGAGGGGAGTGATGTAGTTCTAAAAGTAGTACATGATACTGATTGGAGTAGGTATAAAGTCAAAGGTGATCCACCATTTGTTATAGTCACGCATATCTGCTCTACTCGAATACCTTACAAGACAGTTGGAAAAGAAAATGTGGCAGATAGACAAGAAATAGAACGTGAATTAAGATTAGGACTCCAGTTTTTGTCTAGAAAACTTGCAGCGTATATGTCTAAGCGAGGTCAAGCTGAAATGGCAAAAAAGAGAGCAAATCTATATGCAAAATATCTTCCATTAATTGCACAGTTTTGTACAGAACTTGCTGGAAAGACTAAAGAACCAAATTATAAGAAATTGTTAGAAGAGGAGATAATAGTTGACGACAAACAAAGCTAAAGTTCGTAAGCAAAAAGCAATTGAAAAACAGCAGAATATAATAGATGCACTAAAAGATCACGGTGCTAAAGTTTACGGCGATTTAGATAATGGACAATTCCCAAAATTTTCAATTCCTAGCAGATCTGTTAGTAACATCGTCTATGACAAAAAACTTCGACAATATATTTTAGGAAACTCCGCTGCACTTAGAAGTTCAAGAAATTCTTCTCAATTAAGATCATTTACACAATTAATGTGGTTAGCGTTTTTTGCCAATAGACTAACCCAAGAAAAAAAATCATCTACATTAAGAGATGTCTATTATTCGTCCCAAGCATTCGCAATTGAATTTGAAGACCAATCTGAGTCTGATAATATCATTGTTGATTTAGAAGCAGTATTATCAAAACCCCGTGAAGATTTTCATATATTCCCAGAAGAAAGAAGTTCAATTTTTGGAGATTTGAACATAGAGTATACAATTCCTGGCTATGAAGGTAAAAAAATGAATCTTTCTAATCATCCTGATGGGTATGCAATAGGTCCTAGCTTGACTACTGCAGAATTAGTAGACACAAGTGCTGAAATTGTCATAGCTATTGAGAAAGGCGGTCTATTCACAAGATTTGTAGAAGAACAAGTTGATAAAAAATTTAAATCTATTATCATTAATACTGGAGGACAAGCTCCTCGTTCCACTAGAACTCTTTTAAAAAGATTACATGATGAAATGGGATTACCTGTAATTGTTCTCACAGACGGTGATGTGTATGGAGAACATATTGCAATGGTAATAAAATCTGGGTCTGCAAATGCTGCACATCTAAGAGAACTTACAGTTCCTGACGCAAAATGGGTAGGTGTATGGGCTACTGACATTGAAAAATTTAAGCTTCCAACAATTCCTATGACTGAATCTGACATTAAACGATGTTACGATCTACAAAGTGATCCAAGATATCAAGAAGGTATATGGAAAAAAGAATTAGATGTATTTCTTAAAATAAAAAGAAAAGCTGAATTAGAAGCATTTTCAAAATATGGGTTGACAAATATTACTGATAAATATCTTCCACAAAAATTAGAACTTGCAAAAAGTCTATAATTATTTTATTCTTAGTGTAAGCACACCGTTTCTATATTTAAAATCAATAATTTTCATTTCATTTGAACCTTCTATTTGGACTTCTTTTGAAAAACCCACAGAACCACGAATATACAAAATACCGTCAATTAATCTGACTGCTATCTTATCTTCTGGCCCTGGAACTTCAGCTACAAAGACAAAATCTCCTTCCCCTTTGATGAGATCATAAACCCAATTTTTTGTCTCCTGTTCTCTTGCATTGTATACTGGTTTTTGTTCTTTAGTCATTTTCTTTAGAACATGAACCCAATAAAACATTGTAATTGCAGCAGCTCCAATTAGAATAAAACTAACAAATCCTGAACCTGATCTTTGAGTCATTATGTAAATAATCCCAAGAAATAAAATTACCATAATTGGAATTACAAAGTTTAATGACTGTTCATTTGAATATGTTCCCTTATAACTTGCCAAGTAGTTCAATTTGACTTTGACCAAATATAAAGTATCTTTGGTTTTTATTACCATTTTTTTGAAATTCATCTAAATGACTAGTGATAATAAAACTGGTAAATTGACGATGAGAGATATTGTTTTGAAAGGCTCAATTATTGCAGTAATTGTAACTATTCCATCTATTGTGTCTTTTATGGTCATTTGGATGATTCTTGACAATTTGATACAGGCTGCAATCATCGGTGCTGTAGTTCACTTTATTGCAATGGGGTTTTCACTGAAAATATCAAAAAAATTCTTGGTGAAAAGAGATTCATAATCCTTTATTTGACTAGATTTTATTTTAAAAATGATGGATATTTCAAGAGTTGAAAAAGATCTAATTTCAGAAATAAAATTAGAACCACTACAAGCAAAGGTCTTTCTTTTAATTACATGTCATGGGAAAATGTCTCCTCTTACAATTGCAGAAAAACTAAAGATTTCAACTGATGATGCTTTGAATACTGCCAAGGCACTTATGACATTAGGCGCTTTCATAGATATTTCTGCAACTGAGTTTGAGGCAATGCATCCTAGATTTACCGCTGTAAACATGTATAGAAAATTCTGTGAGCGAGAAAATATTGAATTTAAACGAAATAAAATTATTGACAATATAGGGGTAATTCTTGAAAAATCATATGATGATGCAAGAACTAAATAATCCTAATGTTTGGTGAACAACATTGAATACTGACACCGAATCATGCAAACATCAACCTGTGTATTTTGGTGTAGTCAACATCAACATAGATGAGAGAACTATAGGTTCAGTTGATATCTGGCGATGTGGTGCCTGTAAAAAACGATTTTGTGAGGAAAAACAACTAGGAATAGAAGAGTTGGCAGATTTGGTAGGAATGCCAAAAATTGATCCAGATGCAAAATGGGGTGTCACTGTGTGTAAGTTACAACAAGGAAAATACAAATGGAAATTAGTTAGACTGAAAGAAAATTCTGAAATTAAACATGAGTGTTTAGATGAACAAATTGTTTCTCTTAAAGTAAAAAATTTCAAAGTTGAAGATGATCAGCATTGGAGCTTTTTGATAGATGATAATGTTAACAAGGCTGTAGAAATTTAACTTAAATGAATCTCAAAGTTCACATTAATAATGTTCATGGAAGCCAGATGGCAGCAAAAATTACTGGTACTTTTACCATTGATGCTCACTCTTTTAGATTTAATGCAATTGCATTTGGACGAATTGGTGGTCAAAATATCGGTGCAAAAATTTCTAAAATTACAGAAAAAGAGCTAGAGAAACTAGGCTATAATGTTGATGAAGTGATAACTTCATTACAATCTAATCTTCTTCAAGGTGATCTTACTTTGCCCGAAGGATTGAAAAGAGAATCTTTTGTTGATGATTAGAATTCAGCTTCTTCTAAAGCCTTTGCACACGAGCAACTTCTTGTTTTTGGAATTTGATTAATTAAATCTGTAAGAATTTTCTTAGTTCTTTCTACATTTTTTGATAATGTTTCCAAAACTTCTTTGGCCGTAACTGGTTTTTCTGCCCATACATCGTAATCTGTTACTGTTGAAATTGACGCATAACACATTTGAGCTTCTCTTGCAAGTTGACATTCTGGAACTAGCGTCATTCCAATAATACTTGCTCCTGTGGTTTTGTAAAATTTTGATTCCGCTTTGGTAGAAAACCTTGGACCTTCAATGCAAACATATGTACAATCTTTATGAATGTGGAGATTTTGTTCCTTTGCAACTTTTAGAATTGATGATTGCAATTCAGGACAAAATGGGTCTGCTACGGAAATATGGATGACTCTACCATTATCTGAAAATGAACCATTTCTTGATTTGGTAAAATCTAAAAACTGCGTTGGTAATGCAAAATGTCCAGGTTCTATCTCTTCTTTCAAACTTCCAACCGCAGATGGTGCAATTATTCTTGTGATGCCTAATTCTTTGAATGCCCAAATATTGGCTTTGTAATTTATCAAGTGCGGTGGAATTGTATGTTTTTTACCATGTCTTGGTAAAAATGCAATTTTTCTTCCTTTGAAAATTCCAACAGTGATTGAATCTGATGGTTTTCCAAACGGTGTATCTATTGTAATTTCTTTGGCATTTTCAAGTATTCCTGAATCATAAATACCGGTTCCGCCAAAAATTCCAATTTCTATATCTTTTTCCATTAGTATTTGACCAATGATTTACAGTTGTATTGGTTGATTCCCTTCATTCCATTTAGTTCGGTTAATTCTATTATGAATGCAAATCCTGTAATTTTTCCACCTGCTTTTTCTATTAATTTTGCAGATGCTTTTGCTGTTCCTCCTGTTGCAAGTAAGTCATCACAAATTAGAATTTTCTGCCCTTTGCTGATTATATCTTTTTGAATCTCAATTGTATCTTGACCATACTCAATTTTATATGATAGTTTAGTAGTCTTACCTGGTAGTTTTCCAGATTTTCTAATCATGATCATTCCTTTATTGTATCTAGTAGCTAGTATACAAGCCAGTAAAAATCCTCTAGATTCTATGCCTGCAAATAAATCCACATCTTTTGGATGAAAATATTTTGTAAATTCATCTGCAATAAATGACAATGCGGATGGATCTTTCAATATAGGGCTGAAATCTCGAAATAATATTCCTTTTTTAGGGAAATTTGGAAATTCTGATATCTTCTCTTTAAGATTCATATTTTGAATTTAAAATAGGTGGAATAAAATTGTTTGAAGTTATTTTATATCAAAAGTTGTTTCAGCAGTATTTTGTGCATCTTTTACTTTGATAGTATATGTTCCAGGGGATGTACCTTTTGGAATAAACCATGGTTGTTTGATTTCTCCTTTACCAGAAGCAGGAAACGATAATGTTTCTATTACATCGCCATTTGATGATATGATTTCAATTTGTACTGTCTGAATAGCATTTATCACTTTAATGCTGATGCTTTTTCCAAATCCTGGAATTTCTATGCCCTGATTCACAGTAACCACCAGCCCTTCTTCTATGGATGTTATTACTTCGATCTCAATCTCATCAAAATTTGAACCACTTTTTGCATTAATTGTCCATATGCCTGGTTTTGCTTTAGAAGGTATTCTTAATCCTCCATCTGCAATTTTTCCATTTTTATCTGAAAATGTTTCCTTTGTTTTCCATACATTTCCATCAGGATCAGTTAATGTGACTGTGAGAAGTGCATTTGGGTTTGCTTCCCCTAAAATTAAAATTGATTCTCCCGGTCTATATTCTAATTTTGTGCTGCTTATTCCAATTTCACCAGAACCTGTTTGTAATCCAACTGTAAATGTTTCAGAACTTTTGGAAGATCCTTTATTGACAACCGCAGTGTATACACCAGATGAATACCCGCTTAGATCTAAACTGTATGTTTTTCTTCCATCTTGTTGTAGTGTGATTGGAATTACATTGTTACCATCTGAAAACACTTTTGGTTTATCTGATGGATCAACAATTAACATACTTAGTTTGTCTGATGGTTTTCCAGTTAATGATATAATTGCAGTTTCCGTAGATTTGTAATTTAATTTATCAAATTCCATGTTTATTGGTATTGAAGGAATCTCTCCTAATCCCGCAAAAATAAATTCTTTACCTCCCTCTTGTGTAGCTATTAATGTCCACGTACCCTCTTTGTCTACATTTGCTATTGTTGGATATTCAAATTCAACAACTCCTGATTCATTAACTTGAATTATGTCTGAAAATTTTTCAGCTCCTAGTGGATCTTCTAGAACTATCTCTAATACTTTGTTTGGTAATGCAGTCCCATTAAATTTTATTGTCTCCCCGGGATTAAATTTCAAAGCAGTTGGTGTTAAGATAATAACTTTGGATGATTCTAAAATCCAAGACGCTGAAATTTCATCTTTACCATCAGAAATCACAGCATTATATCTTCCAAATGGTGCATCTACAGGTACTATGATTGGTTCTTCTATTTTCCAATCTCCTTTAGAATCTACTTTTGCAGTTCGTGTGTTGATAATTTTTCCATCTGCATCTTTGATTGATGCCGTAATGCCACTGTTAGGTTGAGCTGTACCTGAAACTTCTAAAAAGTCTCCCCTATGCATTATATCTGGAACTCCTTTGATTGTAAGTTTTATATTTTCAGTAGCTGGTATTCTTGTTTCTGCTTCTCCTATTCTTAGACTTATTTTCTTTTCATTTCCTGTTTTGTCTCTAACAGAAAAATCTACTCTTTCAGCACTTTGATCTTTTGGAATTGTCACAGTACTGATAAAACTACCACTTTCATCTGTTTCAAAACTACCAATTTTGTCTGTGTTTATATAAAAATCAAATTGTTGTAACGCTCCAAAATTATCTCCGGTAATTCTAATTGTTGATCCTGCACTGGGTTTGTCTGGAATTATTCTAAATGCTGAATCAGATAAAATTCCATCACCTGAATTTTCTTCTGTTAGTTTTTCATTAATTATTGGCTTTGGTAATTCTTTTGGGCTAGTTGTTCCAGTTTCTATTTGTTTTTCGTTTTTATCAAGTGCTTTCCAATTTATTCCTGGATTTGTTTTATCTGTCTTGACTCCAATTTTTATAGATTCTCCTGGTTTGACAGATTCTGAAGATGTGAACACTATTACTCCTTGAGGTGTTTTCTCGCCAGTCCAACTACTTTCTGTTTTAAATGATTTAAAATTAATATCACTGCCTAGCCAAATTCTAAATGAATTTACATCTTCTTTTCCACTGTTTGTAAATTCAATAATGGTAGTTTCTTCAAATGAGAAACTTTTTGCCTCAATTGTTTCTGCTGCATATGCATTGATTGGAATAATTATTGCTACTGTTAAACATAACAAGACTAAGGACAGGAAAACTCCTCTAGTAGAGGACTTGTTCATGTGTTCAAGTTGCTTCATCTCTAAATTAAACCTTAAAGGCTATTTTACTGCTTTTGTATTTGTTATTAGGGTATTTTTCATTAGCAAACTTCTTTAATCTTACACTCTGGCCCTTTGAAATTTAGCCAAATCTGACTTTGTCATTACGTTTTGATATTGTCGTATTCTTTCAGCAATTAATCTATATAATGATCTAAATTGGTCTTTGGTTTTGTCTGATAAGAAATCTGTCTCTTCTAAGGTGATTTTTTCACAAATATACCTAGTAATTTCTTCATTATCAAATTGACCCCAATCATAATCTCTATGTTCTTCCCAAATTTTTCTCAAATTATCTAAAACTCCTTTCTTTTCCTTTAAAGTGATCTCTCTAGATGTAAGATTTGAATAACCTTCTTTTCTTAATCTAATCTCATATGTTTGATTAACTGCATGGAGGTAATCTTCTAGAACCATATAGTCTTCAATTGATTCTAAATTTTTTCCATCTCTCTCAAAAAATATTGTCTGAATTGGTGAGAATTCATTTGATACTAACTGAGCTGAAATTTGTTTAGATTCATCTGAATTATCTAATAAAATAAATGTCTTATATCCATGATTTCTGTAAAAAATTGCTAGAGGTAATACGGAATTTTTATTGTATGCAGCTACAACATTTAGTGGATTCATTGAAATATTTGGATCCTGTAAAAATTTATCAAAAGCATTTAGATACATTGCATCTGACATTGTTTCTACAATAATCACTGGTCTAGAGTTAGTTCCAATTTCTCTATCTACAATCGACTCAACTAATCCTCTTGATAAACCGTATAGTATTGGTGTTAATGTTTTATCATCTGCATTCCAGTAATCATAAAAAATTTTACTGAGATGTTTTCTCTTATCTAATTCTACTACTAGTAGGTTTCCAGGTGTATAATCAAAAATCATGAATGGTGAATGAGTAGCATACAAAACCTGATTTGAACCTGCCAAACTCTTCAATAAATCTGAAATTCCTCTTTGCTGTGTAGGGTGAAGATTTCTTGCAGGTTCATCCAGAAGTAATATTGCTTCTTTTAATTCGGCTCTTTGTGTTTCTGCTGCAAAGTTTACAATAAAAGAAAACGTCCATTTGAAACCCTCAGCTCTTCTATTTAGCAAGCCTGTATTGGTTACTGTTCCATCACGATGTACATCAGAAATTACAACACTCATGATGTTTCCTGGATTATATCTCAAATCAACATGAATTGGATCCCCTTTCCATGCAGGATTTAATTTCTTAGTTAGTCTGTTACTTGCAGTATTGAGTAGTTTGATGCATTTTGATGGAGTTCCTTTAACATCATCTAATGCTTTAATGTCTAATTCTGCTAAATAGAAAAGATTTCTTACCGTTTCAGCCTTGTCGAATTCTTCAACAAATTCTATAGAGCTCATTTGTTCTCCTTTTTCCTCTCTAAGATATTCATTTAGATTGATGTTGCCGTAGATTTTTTTGTAATCTGAAAAATATACAAAACGAGGGTGTAATTCCGCTGCAATGAAATTCTCCAAAGCTGATTTTTCACTCTCTCCACTAAGAAGTTTAGAGAACTGATTTTCAGGACTCTCATAGATTTTTTCCCATTCTTCGATAACTTTTGGTTCTTGTACGGCTATTACATGAAATTGATTACTAAATTCTGCCATCCTGCTATCAAATACTTCCTGATTTTTTGGAGGAGGACCTTCAAACAATTTTGTATCTATTTGAATTCTAAGATGATTTGGTATGGTGTCTAAAAAACTCAATATTTGATTTGAAAAATTCTCCCAAGAGTTTAGTTCTCTATTTCGCTCTTCGCTAATTTGAATATCTTCAAATTCATATTGCACTTTTGGTTTTTTATTCGTTCTAAATAATTTTATTTTCCTCATTTCAGGTAAACCTGGAAATGATTGTTTAAGTAATTTGATTTCATCTGAATTCAATTCAAATTCTCCTTCAGCTAGTTTGATTTCTCCTTTGAGTTCTTCTGATAATTCATCACAAAGATCTAATTCTGAAACTTTTTCATCTCTGTTCAATAAAGTTAGTGCTTGTAAAATTGTTGTTTTTCCACTTTCATTTCTTCCGACAAAAGCTGCTAAATCTCCTACTGTAATTTCACCGGAATCATGAATGCAACGATATGCTCTCACTCTAAATTTTCTAAGTCGCATCTAGCAATATTTAATCGGCTCCGATTTAACTCATTCGTCAAATTCATCATAAGTATTGAAATTTTGCTAAATAGATATAAGGGAATTACAGGTGAAAAAACGAAATGGCAACTAGATTGGCATACGTTGTATTTATTTTGCCTATTGTACTTTCGATTGCTTTTGGTTCTGTAGTTATGGCAGATATTCTTCAATCATCTGACCGAGAGCTGAACATGTGGCATGTCGGTTCAACAAATACCTTGACTCATGATAAATCCATTCAGATAATCGGGTTGGAAAAACAATATTCTGCTTCTACTCCAATTAAAATACAAGTAAACATAGATGACCCTTTTTTTGATTGTGGTGATCTTTATGTCACAATTTATTCTGGAAAAAACACTGTAATTACACAAAGTGGGTTTTTTAAACAATGTTTTGATGGAAATAACGTCCTTTTACCTATAGATGATGAGTTTTCTGAAATAATAGATATACCTGGTCAATATGAGTTAGTCGTGAAAATAAACGATCAGAATCAAAAGAGTAGTATAACAGCTAGTGGAAAATTTACTATTAAATAGGAATGAAATCATGTATGGTTAGGAGTTATATTAAAAATTAAGGTGATTTGATGACAAAGAACAAAGATAAACTGTCTATAGGTACCGCAAAAAAAGAAGTCCCTACTAAGAAATCACCAAAAAAAGAAGTCCCTACTAAAGAAAAGAAATCACCAAAAAAAGTATTGCCTAAAGAAAAAAAACTCACTAAGAAAGAACTAGAAGAAATCAAAAAAGAAGCTGAAAAAACATTAGAAGAAGAGTTAGAAGAAC
>JAIOPB010000063.1 GCA_021414105.1 Nitrosarchaeum sp.
GCAAAAATACAAAGGAACGTATCTAGAATACAACGATACTAGACTATCAAAAATCATAGAAGGTTATCTATTACAAGCAATATTTTATTTTGAAACAGGTGAAGCGTTTTGTGAAAAAACAGAATGCAGACTTTTTAATGCACATTGGCAAAAAGACCTGTTGTATTCACAGCTAGAAAATGGAAAATTATGTGAAACACACCAACAATTGTTAAAAAGACTAACTAGTTAAAATGAAAATTTATCTATTTTTTCCAAAAGATCCCTGATGATCACTTAAACAGCAAGAACATTGTTTGGTATAACATTCATTTACGGTCTCATGACCGCAAGAGCCGCAATGACAGAAAGAATCACTAGCCACAAGTATAATCCGGATTATGGATGGTTAAAAACATTGAGATTCTAAAAGGATTATGAAATAAGAGAATGTCAACATTTCAATTACCAATATTGTTGTGATTACACAAATAATCACTGTAAGATTTTTTTGATCAACACTTGTAAATTACGTATTCTTTTTGCATGAATTCCAGTTTTTTTAGATAATTTAATTTCGTCATATTCAAGGAGATCTTTTGCAATCATCATACCAATATTAGAGAAAATGTCCAATTCTTTTGAAGACAGATTCAAAATAGTTATAGGGTATAGTTTATTTTGCTCAATAACCCTTTCGAGACTTTTTTCTGAAGGATATCTCCAAGAAAAAACTTGCTGACCAATGCAGTTTGCATATTTTTTTGCATTTTCAGAGATTTTAGTATTACAAAAAATAAGTTCACCAGAAAATCTAGGAGATGTGTCTAAAAATCGTGCATGAGTGTAAAGGGCTACTTTAAGTCCAACAAAGGTACCACGGTGAGAATTATGCTTGCATTCGATCATAAATTGTCGAGAATTAGATATGCCAATCAGATCAATTTCATGTAAAGCACATTTTCCTTTAACATTGACTCTAATTCCAGAAACTTGTAAATCATAATACTTCAATAAATCGGCCACATAATTTTCAAAAGCAAATCCAGACGGACCAAGTCGCATAATTGCTTCCTTTAGCTGATATCTTTGATGTAATCCCATTGCATCTTTTTCTTCTGAAATAGCTTGTAAAACCAATTTGTAAATATCACTGGTTCCCATATCACGATAAACATCTGAACGAACTTTTTTCAAAATTCTTTGTGCAACATTTCTACTTGCTCCTGCTCGCATACAAGTACTCAAAATTTTATTTGCGTTAAATTTGACCTTGCTTCCATCCGCCTTGAATATGAAAAAATTCCTAGGAGCCATACACTAAATTTTCAGACAAGTACATTAAATTTTTACCGTGATTTGCTTTGAAATTTAAAAGAATTTGGCTATGAAGAGGATTTTCATGGAACATACAAAAGAACAATCTAACAGAACAAAAACAAGTATTATGATTATTAACGACCAATCATAGAATCAATAACTTAAATTAATGAAATTCAAAGATGTCATATTATGATGGCTGCAGATTCTGGTGCAACAATACTTGAAAACAAAGATGACTCACCAAAGATGCCAGATAAAAAGAAAACAAAATTTGACATAGTAATTATCGGAGCAGGTCCTTCAGGATATACTGCGGGAATTTATTGCTCAAGGGCAGGATATGACACACTTATTTTATCAGGCATATTGCCAGGCGGGCAATTAGTCAACACAACAGAAGTTGAGAATTATCCAGGATTTGAAAAAGGGATAATGGGTCCAGATTTAATGATAGAGATGAGAAAACAAACACAGAGAATGGGAACTACAATCATAGACGATGAAGTAGTAGATGTGGATTTCAAACACAAGCCATTCAAGGTCCTAACAGCCTCAGAAGAATATGAGGGAAGAGCAGTAATTATTGCAACAGGAGCAAACCCTAGAAAAATAGGATTACCCGGAGAACAAACATTTGCAGGAAAAGGAGTATCATATTGTGCAACATGTGATGGTCCATTTTTTAGAAATCAAGAATTGATAGTAGTAGGTGGAGGGGATTCAGCAGTAGAAGAAGCAACATTTCTCACTAAATTTGCAACAACTGTACACCTAGTACATAGACGAGAATCATTGCGGGCTAGTAAAATAATGCAAGAAAGAGCAATGAAAAATAATAAAATAAAATTTCATTGGAACTATGAAGTAACAGACATCAAAGGAGATCAAAAAATGCGCCAGGCAGTACTAAAAAATATCAAAACAGGTGAAGAAAAAACACTAGATGTTGCAGGTCTTTTTGTTGCAATTGGTCATGAACCAAATACCAAACTTTTCAAGAAACAGATTGATTTGGATAATGAAGGGTATATTATTTTAAAAAATAAAACACATACAAATGTTGAGGGAGTTTTTGCAGCAGGAGATGTACATGATCGAAGTTATAGACAGGCAATCACTGCAGCAGGATTTGGATGCATGGCTGCAATAGATGTAGACAAGTATCTCACAGAGAATTCCTAAATAATCAATCCAATTCATAAAATATCTAATGAAAAATGCTCAATGTAAAAAATGTTTGAATAAATTTAATGAAAAAGACATTTACACAATTCAGCAATTTCAATATAGAAAAGAACCATCATACGAGTGGACAAGGGAATTTTTTCGAGTTTTAGAAATTGGAGAATGGGATTCGTTTTGTGAAAAATGCATAATGGATTATTCAAAAATATCAAATGATTCATGGAAAAATCATGCTCAAAATTAGATTCCAAACTCTTTATTGCAGAAAAATTTAGTAATATCATGACTGAAGATCTTGAAAAATTAAAAAAATCAGCCAAGGAACATAGTGATAATTTAGCCAAGTTAGGAAAAGAACTAGCTGAAATTCAATTTAATTACAAAGTAACAGAAAACACTACAGAGCAATATTGGCAAAAACGTATCAATGAGTTTAAGAAATATAATGAAAAAGGAACAGAATACTATACTCAAGCACATGCATTGATGAATTTAGTAGACAAGGAACAATCAGGGCTATTTTTACTCAGTATAAGCAAACTACGCCAGCTTGGACTAAAACTATCAACAAACATGGAAGAAGTGAAACAAAATCCATCAATTATCAAATCAAAAGACAAACAACAAAGTAAATGGAGTAAAGAACTCAGAGAAAAATTATTAGAATCAAGCAATGCATGTCTACATCATGAAATGGATATGAACAAATTTTTTCGAGAGTTTTATGAAATTCATCTAAAAAATATTTTAGAACAAAAATAGTACAAATTCAGAGATATTTGAAAATCAATATGCCAATTCTGACATGTATTTTGCTTCTTGGAGAGCATCTTCAAATTCTTTTTCAGTCATAATATTTTGTTTAGCATAAACGCTCTTGAATTTTCTTCCATCGTCAGCAAAGATTCCAACTACGCATGCATCGCTAGTAATAGGATATTTTTTCATGCATGCATAAACAGCTGCTGAAGAAGGACTGACTAATAATTTGTCTTTTCTAAGGACTTCTTTTACAACAGAAAATGCCTCATCATTACTAACAGACACCCAATCATCAACTACATTTTCTCGTTTTAAAAACAAATCAGGTTTTGCAGATTCTTCAAAATTTCGCCATCCTTGAATAAGGTGATTTTGCTGAGGTTGGCATCCAATAATTTTGACATCGGGATTTTTTTCTTTAAGATAGGCCCCAATTCCGGTAATTGTACCACCAGTTCCAACGCCTGTAAAGAAATGAGTGACTTTACCATCAGTTTGTTTCCAAATTTCAGGACCGGTTCCAACGTAATGACCCATGAAATTTGCTTCGTTTGCATATTGATTTGGAGAATAATACATGTCAGGTCTTGATGCTGCTATGGATGTTGCCAAGGCTATGCTTTGATCAGTTCCAGCTCCAACCTTTGGGCAGAGATCATCGCTGGTTTCAAAAACTTTGGCTCCTAGATTTCGAATAATATCCTTGGTTTCATTACTGGCTTTTTCAGGAATTACGATCTCAACTTTGTAACCAAGTAAATTTGCAATACCAGTTAATGCAATTCCAGTGTTTCCAGATGTAGGTTCAATAATGATGCTTTTTCCTTTTGTAAGTTTACCTTTTTTTTCACCATCTTTAATCATCCAGTATGCAGCTCTATCTTTTACAGAACCAAATGGGTTGTGACCTTCAAGTTTTGCAAAATATGTAACTTTTTGATTTGAAAGAGAATCCAATTTTACAAGTGGTGTATTGCCAACTCGGTTTAAAATATCAGAACTAGTAACAGATGTCATAATTTTGTTTTATTTCACCTTTTTAATTTGAAAAGTGATTGTGTTACCATCTTTTTTCATATCCAATAGTACATGACCATTTCTTGTCACCCATCTGGAAATATCATCTTCAGCTGCAGGATCATCAGCAGAGACAGTTAGTACTTGTCCTACCTGCATTTTTTCAATCTCAATTTTGGTCCTAAATACAGGCTCTGGGCAAAACAATCCAGTGGCATCTAATTTTTTCTCATTTGATTCAGACATAATGATATCTAATTCATGATGCTCGTTTTGTCATATTAAAATCTATTTTAAAAGTAAAAACGCCATATTAACAAAATTAGCTTGGATTAACTTTTCAGACCATTTTTGATTGGAAATCTATTCTTTGAGTTTACTTTCCTCAAATATATCCGAGCCATACCAACAAAATCGGAAATAGTCTAAACACCATTCATGAAACATTGCGTCATCACTATAAAATATCTCAGTAAGATCAGATTCTCCGTCGTTTTTGGGAAACGAAACACATGCCTCTTTCTCATTAAGAATTATCATGGTCTGCACATTTTTTGCCATTTTTCTTTCTATCAGTCCTTTTTCAATAAGATTATCAAATCCTAGTTTTTTCAATAATGTTTTTCTTCCTTTAGGAACTACAGTTGATTCAGAAAAAATATACTGGAATTTTGTTCCTTTTTTAATTTGTTTAACTAGTGGCTCTATCAAGTCAAGCGGTACTTCGGATAATATCTCATAGATGTACTCATCAGAATTTTTGTAGATTGTTTTCCAATGCTCTAATACTTTAGAAACACCTTTGATGTGTTGACTGGTTGCAAGTTGGCCACATCTACTTTTGAATTTATATGGAATGTCTGCAAAAGTATGTTCTTCAAAATATTTTCTATTTTGGGAGAAAAATACAATTGTCGGAACTTGTGTACATACAGCCTCGCCAAATGTGGTAGTACTATACTTACCATTATTCTTTTTCTCAATAAGACCGCTTTCTTCTAGTCGGATAAAATTTCTATGAACTTCTTGTTTTGTTGACTCTAATTCCTTCGCAATTTCAGTAGGAGTGGAATCTTTGCTTAATAGCTTGAATAAAATATGTAGTCTTTGAGGACTGGCAAGATCCAGCACATAATTTGCGGTATCATCAATAAGATCAGTCATGAATTATTCATTTCTTTGATTGGTTAAAAATTATTGGGGTCGCTTTTTACTCCATAATTTTAAGTGAAATTGAATTTTTGTATTTTGAATGTTTTTTTAGCATAAAAAAAGTAAGTTGAGGAGTTTATGCTCCTGCAACCAAGTAAGCACCGATTCCAATACCCATCATGATTCCAAGTCCCATACAAATGAGGTCAAAGGTTACGACTTTTTTGAATGGAGCGTGAACCATGGTATTCCAAGTGTTGATTTTCTGAATGGTTTGTGTTTTCATGATTATACTATATTGTAAAAGATGATAGAGCATGGTAATTGCTCAAAGGACAGGTAAGCTAATTAGCTTACCAAGTATAATGTATCAAAAAGAAACAACAAAAACAATGAGAAATGATTCGTGTAGAAAGTGTGGAGGAATGCTAGAAGCAAATAAAAAATGCAATATTTGCAATAAAGCAAATGAGTTTTTTTGTCACAAATGTGGAAATATCACCATAGAACAAATTCATTCACAATGCGTGTTAAATGACTCTAGTTACAAATTATTAGAATCGCCTATTCAGTAATAAAATATAATCTATTTCAAGAAAATATATTGAAATCGATTTTAGCTTGTCCTATGTTTGACTATAATGCCATTTTGAACATGGTGCCAAGATTTCGATCGTTCATAAATCCAGGATCATAGTTTTGGAAATTAATTTTTTGAGAAATCCTCTTCATCAAAAAAACTGCTATTTTATAAAATAGCGACCAAACGTGACTGTTTTGATTTACATCATAAACTCTTAGCAAAAAAGTCAAAAGCCATTTTGCGTTAGGATAATGCTCTGAGATATAGTCAATTAGATAATCTTTTGAATTATGAATTTTGTATTTCAGATGATCAAGTGTTTCATTTTGTAATGCATATCCTGTTTGTAAGATTTCAATTTTTCCATGTTTCATTGATTGTAATATGTCGTCAAGAGTATTTTCAGATTCTATCATGTTAACACAACG
>JAIOPB010000064.1 GCA_021414105.1 Nitrosarchaeum sp.
GAATATGAAAAAAAATTCTGGGAAGAATACAATGCACGTGTACGTTCAGATGGAAGACATGGTGAATATGAAAAAGCAAAAGAGCCTGAAAAGCAACCCAATCTATTTGTAGATGTAGATAAAAGTTTGTGCATAGGATGCTGTAGTTGTGAAATAATTGCGCCAGATGTTTTTTTAATAAATAAAAATTCAAAATCAAATCCAAAATCATCGGTCATAAATCCAAAAGGTGCAGGAATAAACAAAATAATGAATGCGGCTGAAACTTGCCCCACTAGAGCAATAATTGTAGAAAATATAGATACAAAAGAGAGATTATTTCCTTATTGAAAATTATTTTAATTTATTATAAATTTCTTCAATCTCGGAATCAGAAAACTTTACAGGATTAAACATACTGTGAATTGCACCTGCAGAATCACCTACAGTACGAGGAACTAGATGCACATGAACATGTGGAATTTCTTGTCCTGCCTCTTTTCCATTATGAATTGCAACAAGTGTTGCACCGGTTAGTTTGTCTACTTTTGGAAGAACTTTGTGTACTAGTGAAAACAAGTCAGAATTCTCTTCATTAGTCATGTCTTGAATTTTTACATGGTGGTTTTTTGGAATTACTAGAGTATGGCCTTTAGCCAATGGAAATGCATCTAAAAATGCCATAGAATGTACGGTTTCTTTGATGAGTCTAGCTGGAATTTGGCCAGAAACTATTTTGCAAAAGATGCAATCCATATAATTTCAACATATAATCAAAATATTAACTGCTATGGTTCAATTAGTGTATTTTATTTTCTGAAAGTTAATTCCAGTTACCACGTACCACCTGAGCCGGAATTTGGATCAAGTTTCTTTTCAGGGATATTTCCGTGTGCCTTTTTTGTGTGTCTTTTGAGACGTTCTGAGTCATGTAATTCCAAACCACATACACTACATTTGGTTTCATTGTCTTTGTCTTTTCGTTTGAATAAACCCATAATTTAGTAAATTTTTGAAATACATTATAAAGGATACGAGGTTTTTGAAAATCTGATGAATCTAAAAAACATCACAGTGCTAGGATCTGGCATAATGGGGCATGGAATTGCGCAAGTTTCAGCTACTGCAGGATACAATGTAGTTCTCAGAGATATTGAACAGGGGTTTTTGGATAAAGCAATGGAGAAAATAAAATGGAGTTTAGATAAATTAGTAACTAAAGGAAAAATCCCACAGCAAGAAGCAGATTCAATTTATTCAAGAATCACACCAATAGTCAATCTTGCAGAGGCTGTAAAAAACGCACAACTTGTAATAGAGGTGGTTCCAGAAATTATGGAGTTAAAGAAAAAAGTTTATGCTGAATTAGATGCGGTTGCAGGTAAAGACGTTATTTTTGCATCAAATACAAGCACACTACCAATTACAGAGATTGCAAATACAACATCACGCCCAGAAAAATTTATCGGTATTCATTTTTTCAATCCGCCACAACTAATGAAACTAGTAGAAGTGATTCCGGGAGAGAAAACATCACAAGAGATAGTTGATTTAACTCAAGAATATGTAAAATCAGTAAAAAAAGAATCAGTTCTATGCAGAAGAGATGTTCCAGGATTCATCATTAACAGATTATTCATTCCAATGGTCCACGAAGCATGTTATATGATGGACAGAACAGGTGCGACAATGACTGAAATTGATTCCGCAGTGAAATTCAAACTTGGATTCCCAATGGGAATTTTTGAGCTAGCTGATTTTACAGGAATGGATGTAATACACAAGGCAACAATAGAGATGCATTTACGTGATAAAAAGGTAATTTTACCACATCCAACAATTGAAAAAATGTTTGATGCAAAAAAACTTGGGCAAAAATCAGGTGAGGGATTTTACAAATATTCAGATGAAAAATATGAACGCGTTCCATTATCAGAAGAGTTGGCAGAGAAATGCAATCCAATTCAACTTGTTGCAAATATCTTAAACAATGCAGCTTGGCTTGTTACAAATAAAGCCAGTGATATTGAAGAAATTGAAAAGGCTGCACAATTAGGTCTTGGATTAAAAAAACCGCTATTTGATACAGCAAAAGAAATAGGAATTAAAAATATTGTAAATGAGTTAAAACAACTGGCGTCAAAATATGGTAATTTTTACGAACCAGATTCATTGCTAGTTTCTATGCAGTGATTAATTCAAGAATTTTCTTTACAGCATCTTTTGGAGAATCAACTCCAATAATTTTGACATTTTTTCTATGATCCACATATCCGTCGATGAATCTATCAGCTGTTCCACCAGTATTTCTGATTGCAACTATTGGTTTTTTGTGCATATATGCAGCACATATTTCAGATAAAGTTCCAGAGCCACCACCAACTATGATGATACCATCAGCAGACAGGGCAGTCAGAAAATCCCTTGTTAACCCCATTCCACTTGGAATTACAACATCACAAAATTCATTGGCAAATGATGCATCATCCTGAGGAATAATTCCTACAGTCAATCCATCAGCGTCATGTGCTCCATGAGATGCGGCTTTCATTACACCACCCAAGCCACCAGTAATAAGAACACAATTTGACTTTGCCACTTCATAACCTATCTCATATGCAATTTTTTCATGGGTCGGAGTACAACCACTATCATTATGCCCTACTACTAGGATCTGGATTCTCTTTGTCAATATTATAGATGATAATTTGCCATCTAATATCTTTCCTAACACAAAGAATATTAGATAATAAAATATGATATCAGTATGGAAAATCGCTCAATGCCAGTTTGTTTTACAGAAAAGCAATACAAAATGATCGAAGAATTTGCCAAGAGAAACGGTATGCTAAATGCAAGCCAAGCCCTTGAAAAATTACTAAATAGTTAAACGCTTTTTGTTATTTTTTGTTTTTATTTTATTTGTATTAACTTAAATTATTTCAATTATAACATAGCATATGGGGTTATTTAGCAAAAAGCCAACATATTGCACTATTTGTAACAAAGAACTTACACATAAGCACAAACCCAAAAAAGAGTGGAATATCAAAGGCATCCTTTGTGGAGATTGTCATTTTGACAAATCAAAGGAATACTATGAGGGAAAAGTAAGACAAGCATGTGTGTCATGTGGGACAATAAAGATTATCTCAGAGTTGTGGGAGCCAAGATGGCAATGGGATATGGAAGGCTTGTTGTGCAAAGAATGTTTTGATAAAAAAGAAGAGTCTTTTGAAGTAAAGAAAAAATTTTGTGCATTATGTGGAACAGAGATGGGATTTATCCGACACAATCCAAAAAGCAAATGGAAGATAGAAGGTCAACTCTGCAGAAAATGTTGGGATGAAAAGAAAGCAGAGTTGGGGTAAAGATGGGATTTTTTAAGAAATTTACGTGTGATAGTTGTAATAGTAAATTTTCACATCAAGAAGAACTGATGAATCACAAGCAAATTGTACATGGGAAAGATTTGCAGTATGATTGTAAAGAGTGTAAAAAGTATTTTTCAAATATGGAAGATATGAGAACACATTTGCAAAGAGAACACAGCTACAAAAAAGACAGGTAACTAGATTGCCTTGACTGTTTTAACTACAGGAGGTCTTGTCTTTGTAAATACTCTGAATCCACAGATACATTTGATTTCAGGTAGTCTGGATAATTCGGTGTTTGAAACATTGGTTCCGCATCTCAAACAAGAGTAAATTACATCAAATGTTTCAGTAGTTTCTTGAACACTTTCAAGGTTTTCTTCAGCCATATTTATCATCAAAATTTCTATAATTTAAGGATACCAGATTATGTTAGAGATAATTCAATGTAAACATCATCAGGAATCTTTAGTCTCATTAATTGCCTGATTGCTTTGTCGTCGGCACTAATGTTAATGATTCTTCGATGCATCTTCATCTCCCATTTTTCATATGTTTCAGTTCCGTTGCCACATGGTGATTTTCTTGTTGCAACATGTAGTTTCTTAACAGGAAGTGGAGTTGGTCCCTTAACTTTAACGCCAGTTTTTTTACCAATACCCATAATCTCACCACATACACCATCAAGTTTAGGAAGACTGGTGCTAGTTAGTTTGACACGAGCAGTTTGAGTCATGCCAACTCAACCTATGGTTTGAACTCTTCAGTAATTTCCTTAATGATTCCTGCTGCAATAGTTGCACCCATGTCTCTGAGTGCAAATCTACCCATTTCAGGAAATTCTTGGAAAGTTTCTACACAAGTTGGTCTTACAGGTCGGATTTTGACAATTGCTGCATCACCAACTTTGAGGAACTTTGGATTTTCTTCTTCAACTGCACCAGTAGCTGGATTGATCTTTTGGAGAAATTCAGTTACAGTTGCTGCAACTTGGGCAGTATGACAGTGCATTACTGGAGTATAACCAGGTGCGATAGCTGTTGGATGATGAATGACTATGATTTGTGCCTTGAATTCTTTTGCAACCTTTGGTGGTGCGTCTGGAGTTCCAAGTACATCGCCTCTTTTGATATCTTTCTTTTCAATACCTCTAAGGTTGAATCCAATGTTGTCACCGGCTTCTGCAGTTGGCATTTCTGTGTGGTGAGTTTCAATTGATTTGATTTCACCTAGTGCACCAGAAGGCATTACAATAATTTTTTGTCCTGCTTTCATGACTCCTGTCTCAACTCTACCTACAGGTACAGTACCTACACCAGTAATGGTGTAAACATCTTGAATCGGAACACGTAATGGTTTACCAATTGGTTTTTCAGGGACTGTAAAGTCATCAAATGCTTGGATTAGTGTCTTTCCAGTATACCATGGCATGGCATCTGATTTTTTAACCAAGTTATCGCCTTTCCATCCAGAAACTGGAATGAATGGTACATTTTCTAATTTATAACCTACAGATCTTACTAGTTTTTCGCCTTTTTCTTTTGCTGCTTTGAATGCTGCTTCTTTATAGTCAACTGCATCCATTTTGTTAATTGCAACAATAAGTTGGCCAACACCGAGTGTTTTTAGCAAAAATGCATGCTCTCTTGCTTGACCACCTGCAGCAGTTGCAGTGTCAGTTTCACCTTCTTTTGCTGAAAGGACCAAAATAGCTGCATCTGCTTCAGATGCACCTGTAATCATGTTTTTGATGAAGTCTCTATGACCAGGGGCATCAATTAATGTAAAGAAGTATTTTGGGGTTTCAAACTTTTGGAAAGCAAGATCAATTGTAATACCTCTTTCTCTTTCATCTTTAATATTATCCATAACCCACGCGTACTTGAAAGTATCACCTTTTCCGGTCTTCTCGGATTCGGCTCCATGTGCTGCAATAGTTCTCTCATCTACAACACCAAGATCCATTAAGAAATGACCCATAGTTGTTGATTTTCCATTATCAATATGACCTGTAACAATCATGTTTAGGTGGGGTTTAACTGCCATATCGAATCGGTATTCGAGGGGATTTATTACTGTTATGAATTTTTGAAAAAAATCTATAATTTTTTCAAGAATTTTTAGATCAAAAAAATTTGAAAAATTACACATAAATCAAAGGGAAAAACAGAGAAGTCATGAAAATTACAGTCTCAGTAATTAAAGCAGATGTAGGTGGAATTGGTGGACATACTAGACCTAGTGATGCATTGATAGAAGCAGTTAGAAAGACTGTCAAAAGTTCTGGGAATTTATTGATTGATCATTATATCGGATATTGTGGAGATGATGTCCACATTGTCATGTCACATACACATGGAATGGACAATGATAAAATTCACAAATTAGCATGGGATGCATTTATGGCAGGAACACAAGTTGCAAAACAAGAAGGGCTTTATGGAGCAGGTCAAGATCTTCTAAAAAATTCTTTTTCAGGAAATGTAAAAGGAATGGGACCCGGTGTTGCAGAGATGGAATTTGAAGAAAGACCAAATGAGGCATTCACAGTTTTTGCTGCAGACAAAACAGAGCCGGGGGCATTTAACTATCCGATTTATAGAATGTTTGTAGATAGTTTAAGCAACACAGGACTAATTGTAAACAAATCACTTGCAAGCGGCGTGATAATTAATGTCATGGATGTAGAAGAAGGCAAAATTGCAAAACTTTCATTGTGGGAAGACAAACCAACAATTGAAGCGGCCTTAATGTATCCAGGAAGATATGTAGTTGCAACAGTTACAACAAAACAAGGAGAACCAATTCTTGCGGCATCAACAGATAGACTACACAACATTGCAGGGA
>JAIOPB010000010.1 GCA_021414105.1 Nitrosarchaeum sp.
TGATTCTAGAAGAGAAGGTGGAGATTTCAGAAGAAGAGAGGGTAGTGATTCTAGAAGAGAAGGTGGAGATTTCAGAAGAAGAGAGGGTAGTGATTCTAGAAGAGAAGGTGGAGATTTCAGAAGAAGAGAGGGTAGTGATTCTAGAAGAGAAGGTGGAGTACCTAAAAGGAGAGAAAATAGAGAACCTAAAAGAGAGAATAAAAATTACAGAGAAAGAACAGATTCCAAAGTAAATAAAAATAAAAAGAGAACGAAGTTTGAAAGAAGATAGTCATGAATTTTTTTGGATAAATTCAGATGGTGAAAAAAAGCTAGCCACTGAGAATTTGGTTGTAGGAAATCAAGTATACAAAGAAAAACTAATCACAAAAAAAGGTGTAGAATACAGATTATGGGATCCATTTAGAAGCAAATTAGCTGCAGCAATAATGAACGGATTAGAAATATTTCCATTTAAAAACAAATCAACTGTATTGTATCTAGGCGTATCAACTGGTACAACTGTTAGCCATATTTCAGATATTGTTGGACCAACAGGAGTAATTTTTGGAGTAGAACATGCAAGTAGAGTAGCTAGAGATTTTTTGGATAGAGTTGCATCGCATAGATCAAACATAATGCCAATTTTACAAGATGCAAGAAAACCAAAAGAGTATTTTTCAGTATTTGGCAAAGTAGATGTAGTATATGTAGACATAGCACAGCCTGATCAAACAAATATTGCGATAGAAAACTGTAAAATGTATCTCAAAAAAGACGGTTATTTCTTTTTAGTAATAAAAACAAGAAGTATTGATGTTACAAAATCCCCAAAAAGAATCATAGAAGAAGAAATAGAAAAGATGAAAGTACATTTTGAAATTCTGCAAGTAATAGATCTTCATCCATATGATAAAGATCATGCAATAGTAATTGCAAAGTTTCTAAATTGATTTTTTGTTCAATATTTTTTGGGTGGGCTTCCAACTTTTACGCACAAAAATGGGAAGGATGTGATGGGCGTCATAATAGGATTTAACAAAATTAATGGTTTTAGAATCAGAGGGATATCCACTTCCCAAATCGTGGTTTTTTCTGAGTTTGTCTATTGCTCTATCTCTAGTAACTTTGGCAATTATTGATGCAGCCGAAACTACAACAAATCTACTATCTGCATGATGATATGATCGAATTTTTTTGTTATGTGACAATTTTGCAATTTCTTTTCCAAATCTTTGTGGATTAACATCACATGAATCAACATATGATGTATCAGGATTTAATTTTACGATAACTTTGGCCATGTATTTAGCCTCTAGATGATTAAGATCATGTTTTTTAACACTGGCATCAATAGATTTTGGAGAAATTTTTGCAACATAGTAATCATCCACTAGCACAATTATTTTTTTATAAAGTTCCTCTCGTGACTTTGGAGTTAATTGCTTTGAGTCTTTTACACCCAACAGTGACAGCTTACGAACATTAGTTTTGTTCAAAGATATTCCAGCAATTACAAGAGGCCCCAACATGGAACCACGTCCAGCATCATCCACTCCACAAATTTGCACGGATTCTATCTTAGAACACATGTATTAAACCATTATAGGTTACGCAAATACAGAATAATAATTGCAAATTCCAGATGAAACATTTGAGGAAATTATAGAAGGACAGACAAAAATATTGGTTCCAAAAAAATCAATCACAGATAAAGTTCCACCAAAAGAACCAGCATTTTTTAATCCAAAAGCGAGATTGAATAGAGATTACTCAATAATTGCATATGGATCTTTTATGAAAAATTTTACAGGGCCAAAAATATTTTTGGAGGGATTATCAGGTGTTGGCATAAGAGGATTACGGGTTGCAAATGAATTGCAAGTAGACAAGGTAGTAATTAATGATCTAAATCCAACGGCATTAAAATTAGCAGAATATTCAGCACAGCTAAACAATTTAAAAAACATAGAGTATTCTGAAATGGAAGTATGTCGATTTCTTAGTAAATATTCCACAAAAGGAGAAAGAGGTTCAATTATAGATATAGATCCATTTGGCTCATCATCACAATTTTTTGATTGTGGGATAAGAGCTACTATGCATGGAGGGATTTTATCTACAACAGCAACCGATCTTCAAGTGCTAAATGGACTTTATCAAAATGCATGCAAGAGAAAGTACGGTGGAATTCCAATAAGGGTCGAATATGGTAATGAGATGGCAATTCGATTAATTTTAGGATGTCTCAGAATGGTTGCAGGAAGAATAGGGGTGGAGATTGTTCCACTATTTGCAGAAAGCAATATGCATTATTACAGAACATATGTACGGGTTCTTATTCGACAGGATCAAAAAGAAAACATAGGATACATATTACATTGTAAAAACTGTGGTCATAGAAAAATAACATTTGAACAAAATAACGAATGTGAACTGTGTAAATCAAAAATAAGTATTGGAGGACCATTATGGGTTGATAGAATTTTTGATAAAGAATTTGTAGAAAATATGATTTTAAAAATACCAGAATTATCAGTAGATAAAGTTTGTGAAAAAACATTACAAAAATGTCTTGCAGAATCAGAAATGTCTGGAATTTACTTTACACTAGATGAAATTGCATCAAAAATGAAATCATCTCCACCAAAATTAGAAGATGCAATAAAAAATTTACAAAAAAACGGCTATTTGGCTAGCCCTACATCATTTTGTCCTACAGGTTTTAGAACAAATGCCAACATAAATGAAATAATCAGAGTGTTCTCAGATCAGCCAGTAAATCCTAAACAGACATAGTATAATTCGCTGCTTTGTTTTCTACTTGCTTCAGGTTTTGTGAGATTTATTCTTGAGAATTTCTTTTTAATATAGTCCTTAAATTCCATGGAGTATTCCCCATCAAAAACTTTGAAAATTGCATTTCCTTTATGCATTAAAACTTTGTCCATTATTTTTGCACATTCATAATTCAATGAAACTTGTATTGCATGATCAACAGACCAGTTTCCAGTAACTTGTGGTGAAAGATCACATATTACAGCATTAACTTTTCTTTCAAAATAAGATAAAATTTCATCAACTACAAATTCATTTTCAATATTTTCTCTAATAATATGAGCACCAGGAATTTCCTCTACATATGACGTATCAATGCCCATAACCTTACCTTTGTTACCGACCAATTTGACTGCCATTTGAGTCCAACCACCGGGCGCACATCCTAAATCAAGAACATAAAATCCAGGTCCAATAATACGATAAGATTGATTTAATTGTTTGAGTTTGTATGCAGCCCTACTTCGAAATCCTTGTTCATGAGCTAATTTTCGATATTGATCTCGTCGCGCATCTATGAGCTTCATTTGACTTTCGCAGGTTTTTTCATGTCAGCAAGTACCCAGTCTTCAATAAATTGACAATTACGAGGACTGATTTCTCCTTCTAGAGAACATTTTTGTTCCACAGGACAAACAAGACAAGGGGCATTCTCAATTGACAGAGTACTAATGGGTGTTTTCTTTAGAATTAATTTATACGTCCAACGACCTTTATCTAGAATTTTTTCTCTGTAAATAGTTCCCATCCTTTCTAATTTTAATGCAAGTCTAGAACCATCTCTACTTGTAAGTTTAAGTTTTTTCCATAATTCACTTTGAAACATTCCGTCAGATTCACGTTCAGCTAAAACATCACAGATTTTATTTGTGAGTCTTTCCATGTCAACTTTTTCAATTTGAAAATTTTCAATCTCTTCATCTGTTAATTGTTCTTCTAACTCTTCTTCTAATGTTTTTTCAGCTTCTTTTTTGATTTCTTCTAGTTCTTTCTTAGTGAGTTTTTTTTCTTTAGGCAATACTTTTTTTGTTGATTTCTTTTCTTTAGTAGGGATTTCTTTTTTTGTTGATTTCTTTTCTTTAGTAGGGATCTCTTTTTTTGTTGATTTCTTTTCTTTAGTAGGGATTTCTTTTTTTGTTGATTTCTTTTCTTTAGTAGGGATTTCTTTTTTTGCGGTACCTATAGACAATTTATCTTTGTTCTTTGTCATCAAATCACCTTAATTTTTAATATAACTCCTAACCATACA
>JAIOPB010000006.1 GCA_021414105.1 Nitrosarchaeum sp.
TCAATTAACACTGGATTGAAGATGACCATTCTTGGTTACCTTGCAACCATGTTTACAATTGGAGTCAATGAGATGTGGCACTTCTGGTTTGTAGAGGAAATCTTTGCAGTACCAAATCACTGGATGTTTAACATGGGTGTCGTAGTGGCATTCATGGGAGCACTTGCATACGTAGTCAGAGTATATGCTAGACTCGTAGAACTAGGTGCAGAAACTCCAGGTGAGAATCCGTACGTTGCAGAGATGTACAAGATGGCTTTAGAAGGCAAATTGTACAGCAGAGCAATTCCATAGACACAAGTGCAAAAAGCACAATTTTTTCTCTTTTATTATTTTCGACTATCGAAGATCGTACTAGGTCCGCCGTTTAAGAAAGACTTAAAAGTATTCTGAATCGTATAAATCCAGAATGACTCTTCCGAAAGGATTTGGTTCAAGTGGCGCAGGTGGCGCATCTAGCTCTGATGTAGAACGAATGATTGGTAGACGTGTCGAAAATATGACCGGTATGATCACTCTGTCTTACATTGCAGCTTGGTTAGCAACTTTTGGTGGTACTGCAGCAGGATATTTCTATTATCCTTGGGCATATCCAACAAACAGTGGTCATTATGCGTTCATTGTTCTGACAATTATTGAAGCGATTGGTTACCTCTTCTGTGTTAAAGTTATGGAAGAAGGCTCTAAGAAAAACAGCAACGGTATAATTGCTGCAACTATTGGGGCAACCGCAGTAGGCACTGTAATCATATCACTATATGTCGGATTTTAGAAGGAAACTCCTTCAGACATCTTCTTTTTACTTTATTTTAATAAAAAAACAACGATCTCCATCACACTCTAAAATTTTATATACCGACCGTTTTATCTAGTTGATAATGGTCTGGCTAAGACGATGTACTCACTACTTATTCATAGTAGTAGTTGCAGTTAACTCAACACTGTTAACAATTAATGCAGGTGACTACATTTTCTATACTGACTGGGCTTGGACTTCGTTCACGGTATTTTCAATATCGCAAACGTTGATGCTTGCAGTAGGTGCAACATATTACCTGACATTTACAGGTGTTCCAGGAACAGCAACGTACTACGGCCTAATTATGACAGTATACACATGGGTAGCAAAAGGCGCAT
>JAIOPB010000005.1 GCA_021414105.1 Nitrosarchaeum sp.
ATTGCTCTAACGGTACAAAATCGGAATAATCAAGCGGTTTTTCTAGTGGGTTTTGTGGTTTGTATAATGTTGCATCAAGTCCATAGCCAACACACTGGAAAATCGTTCTGTCTCTAAACTCTTTTTCAAACTTGTTTGTGAACTTTCTGAGAAATAATGAATCTTCAAGATATGTCTTGTATTCTAGAACTTGGCATTTTTTGTACTCTAAACTTTGAAGTTTTGTTCCATCGCCTACTAAAACATCTACAGTTACATCAAACGGGTCTGGAATTTTTCCTGCATTGATGTATTTGCTCATTAATTGGAAATACCATTCATTGTCTTTGTTTGGAAGTGATTCAAGATAGAATTTTGGTTCTTCACCAAATGGAGAGTTGGGTAACAGAAACTGGATCTCTTCATTAGTGATTGGAAAAAATTTTGTAAATGAGTAAACTATTCGCTCAGGTGAAATATCAGATCCTTGGAAATGTACTACAAATGTTTGTGCACTACTCTGTTCAGATATAGAAATGGCTTGCTTTGTATCACCATTATTCTTATCTGGATTTGTATCTAGTGACAATCCAGAACATTCAAAATATGTCTTGTCACGAATTTCTGAATCTAGTGATTGCTTGAATTTGATCAAGTTGTCAGTAAAAAATATCACATAATTATTTGCAGAACAGTCTTTGTATTGCCAGCTTTGCAAGATGTTTCCATTTCCTGTAACTATATGGATTGTTGCATCAAATGGTTCGGGAGCAGCACCTGGATTTACATATCTGCTCAAAAATGTATAGTAATTTTCCTTGTCAGTTGTTGGAAGTGATTCTAAGGCAAATCTTGGTTTTTCTCCTATAACATTTCCTGGAATCGATATAGGCAATGTCGGATTTTTTGCAAGCGGAGTAAACTTGGAAAATGAGTAAAATGTTGCCTGATTTTGTAGTTCTCCGCCCGCAAATTGTACTATGATTCTCTCTGCACGAGTCTCTTTTGGAGGTATGATTGGGAAAAGAGTTGCTTCTGGTTTTTTACTTGGTTTCTTTAGTGAGAAATCTTCTACGAATCCATCACAACTAAATGCTGTCTTGTCTTTGATTTCTGAGACAAAGTCTCCTACAAATTTCAGTTTTAATAGATTTTCATCAAGATAAGGTGTATAGGAATTAATGATACATTTTTGGTACTTCCATACTTGAATTGTATATCCATCTCCACTCAAAACAGAAACACTCACATCAAATGGTTCTGGTTTTTTTCCTGGGTTTATTGACGGGATTACTAGCTCATCATAAAATGATTTTTTGTCTTCACTTGGTAACGATTCTAATTCCAGTCCATATTGTACATTCTGATAATAATACGGGGAGTTGTTTTGATCTTTTGTAATGTGTGTGAATTTTTGGAATGTATCAAACCGATATGTCTTTTGTAAATCACCACCGGAAAACTCTACAGCATATGTCATTGCCCGATTATTGTCATCAATGATATCTTTTTGTCCAACAGATTGTCTTGCTTCATTGTATGCATTAGAAATTTCTTGAATTGTGGATTGTTCAGTTGTTTTTCCAGAAATCAGATATGGAGATAGTGGTCGTTGGAAAAACTTGAGGAATTTTAATCCAAAATCTCCCTCTGAAAAATAATATGGATCTGACTCTACCATCAAAATAGATCCAGGCATTTGCTCTTCGGCAAAGATAGGAATTGGAGTCAGAATTACAAACAAAGTTAAAAAACTTAGTAATGCAATAAAGTGCTTCAATAATGATTAAATTTTTTTGTTATCTTTAAAGTCTATTGCGAGCTTCATTATTGTAATTATCTTAAATGTGGAAAAAGAGAATACTGTTTTCATTATTGGTCTTCTAAATTATATCGAATTTACCATTTGTCTTGGCTCTGTAAATTACGTCTGGTTTTCTGATAAATATACCTGATTCCATCACTCCTGTGATTTGTTTGATTTTTTGTGACAGTTCTTTTGGATTTTTGATTACTCCGAAATTACAATCCAAAATAATATTTCCATTTTCTGTAAAAAATGGATATCCTCTATCAAGTGAACGCAATTCTATTTTACCTCCTAATTTTTTGATTGCATCTGTTACTGAATTTCTTGCAAGTGGATGAACTTCTACTGGAACTGATCTTGTAAAGTTTTTAACAAATTTTGTTTTATCTGCCATAACTATTACTTTTTTAGCCAAACTAAACAAAATATTTTCTCGCAGCAATGCTCCACCTCCTCCTTTAATTACAAATCTTTGAGAATCAATTTGATCAGCACCATCAAAGACAACATCGATGTGATCAACGTGATCAGCTTCTACTAGAGGAATACCTCCTTTTTGTGCAATTAATTTTATTTGCAATGAAGTTGGTACTCCTGTGATGTTGTATTTTTTTATCTTGATCAATGTTGACAGAGATTTTACAAGAACAGTAGCTGCTCTGCCACTGCCTAATCCAACTACAAAACCATCTTTTACAAATTTTAACGCATCAGTTGACAATGCCTCTATGGCATCATCGTAAGACAATCACTCTACCTCTGCTTGCTCAATTTTGGAGAGAACTTTCATTATCTCTCCTTTGATTTTGTCTAGATCGTCTGTATCTTCATCAAAGTCATCATCTAGTATTGATTTCTTTGGTTCTGGAAGAGCTTTATGCTCAGTTATCTTTGCAACTTCTTTATTGATATCTGGCTTTGTTTCTAACTTGATTTCTGGTTTTGCAATAACTGATTGTATAATTTCAATTTTGTCTTCAACTTTTGGCTGAACTATCTCTCGTATGATCTCTTCTTTTGGCTGGATCATTTCTCTTATTATTTCCACTTTTGGCTCAATTGGTTTTTCAAATATTTGGAACTTGGGTTCTTTATCTGAAAATCTTGTTAGTGTGGTTAATTCAAATGATTGTCTTGAGCTTGCTTGTGGAATTACTATGGGATCTAATTTTGTCTCTTTTGGTTTTTCAAAATTAAATATTTTTTTACTTGGTTTTACTTCAGGTTTAGTCTCTTCTTTTATTTCTGGAACTGGTACGTTTGCAATCTTTGATGATAATTCATACAGTCTATCGTCTAGTCTTGATAGTTTTTGATCCATTAATGTGATCAATCCGTCTCCAATTGGACCTAAATCTGGATGATGACTTGCTTCTTCAAGTTTTTCTAATCTTGCTAGTACTACTCCTAGCTGGTGTTGATACTTTAACAATAATTTATCACGTTGAATCTTTGGGAAATCAGAATCTGTTTGGTATAGTCTAGCAATTGTTTTTGTAAGAATATCTTTTTCTATTTTTAGAGAATTAATTTTACTTTTGATATGTGAGCTAGCGCCAAGACTAAGTAATTGTGTTTTATTTCTGGGCATTTTTCTTGCGGCAGCTGCCGTAGCAACACCTGCTAATGAACTAAGAATAATTGCAATCTCTTGCATCTATGTATACCATTTAATCCAGGAATACTTTCTGCGTTTAGCCTCTGGAAAACCGCAACTTGCACATTGGTGGTGACGTCTATGAAATGCGTTATTACCGCATCTTCTACATCTGATGTGTACTTTTTTCTTTGTAAAGCCACCCATTGAAGTTGTGCCTCTCGTCATCTCATATCACCTAATTTGCTGCTGGTGGAGGAGATATCATAACGACATTGTCTCCTCTAACGACGATCGTTCCTAGGCTTTTTGAATTGCCATCAATAGGAATTTCCTCTGATGAGTCAAGTAGCAGGTTCATGTGCTGGTCAAAACCGAGTAAACTACCTCTGATTGTTTTGCCGCCTTTGAGCTTTATCAATACGATTTGATTGATACTCTCATCAAGTACTTTTACTGCCATATCAACGGACATTATTTCACTTATTGGCTTTGCTACCGAGGGATTATATTAAAATTTCATTGGTGTAACTTTGAACTATGCCCAGTGAGGCAAGTTTGACACTTTTTTGTGATATTTCTCATTATTTCATCTAAAATTATCTGTCCATCTCTTTTGGTAGCTTTTCTTGGATCACCCCAAATTCCATTTTTAGTAACTTTAGGAAATGATTTTGCTGCCATTTGTCCCAATTTTTTGATTTGTTGCTGATTCATTCCACTAGTCACTAGTCCTTTTTTTGCTAATTTCATCTTGACATTTTTTGAGATTGCAAGCATTAGCGAAGTCTCTACAAATCCTGCATGATCAAAGTGTCTTTGCATAAAATGCCAGTATGAAAGTGAAAAGACTTTTAGTTTGTTTTTTGATAGTTTTCGTAATTTTACATCAATGTTTTGCAATGGCTTTAGATTTCCATAGTGTCCATTAATGATAAAAACTGTTTTGATATTATTTGCAAGAAGCGATGTACACAAATCAGTAATGATATTATTCAGAGTTGATTTTCTAATACTCAAGTTAAAAAATGGTGCATGCTCAAATGATACTCCATATGTTATTGTAGGTAAGAGCAGAAAATTTTTCTTTTCTGATAATTGTCTTGCAATCTCAGTAACAATATCTGAATCAGTTGATATTGGTAAGTGTGGACCATGCTGTTCTATTGAGCCTACAGGAATTACTGCAACTTGTTTTTTTCCTTTAATAATTTTTCTTAGATTAGGATCAAATTGAGATTTAATTTCTGTCATCTGATTCACTTGGATTTAATGTGAACCTTTCTCCATCTGACTTCAAGCTTGTTTTCTAGATGCATCTTTGTTGCTTTTAGCAAAGTGTCTGCTTCTAGTTTTTGACCCTTTGATTTGATTTCCTCTAATGTATCATTTGGATCAACTTCAAAAGAATCTTGAAATATTATCGGTCCTTGATCCAGATTTTCTGTTACGTAATGAGATGTTACCCCAACTATTTTCGTTCCTCTTTCGTAAGCTTGTGCATATGCTAAAGCACCTGGAAATGCAGGTAATAGTGATGGATGAATATTGATTATTCTATTTGGATATCTCCACACAAAGTTTGGGCTAAGAATCTTCATGTATCTTGCAAGTACTATTAAATCAATTTCACGCTTTTTACAAACTTCTATTATTTTTTCTTCAGCTTTTTCTTGATTTGCATCACCAATTACAATAAATGGAATTTTTGCTTTCTTTGCCATTGGCTCTAATGTTTTTTCAGTTGCTATAATTACAGAGATGCAGCCTTTCAATGACTTTTTTTTAGCAGCATCAAGTATTGTTTCAAGACAGCGTGGTTCTTTTGTAACTAGTATTGCAATATTTTTTTCTGAATTTGTTTCATGATGAGTACTTACATCCATCTTTTCTTTTTTTGATAATATTTGAATTCCAGAATCAAACTTTTTTACATCTACTGATTTAGTAAAAGACGCTTCAAGATACATGCCAAACAAACCCTTGATTACATTTTGATTTACTTTTTCGATGTTACCGCCATTTTCAAATACAAAATTAGTAAATGCAGCAACTATTCCTTCCCTGTCTTTACCAACTACTGTAATTCCAATTACTGTCTTTTTCATAACTTTTCTTGATCACTATTTTCTCATTATTAATCATTGACAGAAATTTACAATATGCGGGAGGTGGGATTTGAACCCACGAACTCCTAAGAGATAGGGTCCTAAGCCCTACGCCTTTGACCAGGCTGGGCGACTCCCGCATCGGACTTGCCATTAAACACAAATTTATCTATTATTGAACTACATTGTGGCAAAATTTTTTGGAACTAATGGAATTCGCGGAGTCTTTTCTGAAGACTTTACCTTAGAATTTGTACATGATATGACATTAGCAATTGCAACATACTTCACAAAAGGACCAATACTAGTTGGATATGACGGAAGAGAATCAAGTGTAATCATTGCTAAAGTCGTATGTTCTGCACTAAATTATGTTGGACTAGATTGCAATGTTGCAGGACTAGTGCCGACACCGTGTCTTGAATATGCTGTAAAAAAACTTGGCTACTCTGGTGGAATAATGATCACAGCATCGCACAATCCATCACAATACAATGGAATCAAACCAGCTGCAAAAGATGGTGTAGAAATTCCACGAGAAGATGAATTGATAATCGAAGATATTTTTCTGAATAAAACTTGGATAAAAAATCCCACAAAGTGGGGAATCACAGGAAAAGAAGACAGAGCAATCAATGTCTATGTTGATGGAATAATCTCTCAAGTAAATTCACAGAAAATAAAATCAAAAAACCTCAAAGTTGTTTTAGATTTAGGAAATGGTGCACAGGCAGTAACTGCACCTGTATTTTGTAAATCCCTTGGAATCAAAACATTTTTGATTAATGAAAAAGTTGACGGTTTATTTCCAGGACGAGGTTCTGAGCCAACACCACAAAATCTCTCTGAGCTTTCAAAATCAGTTTTACAAAATAACGCAGATCTTGGAATTGCATTTGACGGTGATGGTGATCGTAGTATTTTCTGCGATGATAAAGGAGAGATACTTAGCGGTGACAAGTCTGCATTGGTACTTGCAAAATTTATTTTACAAAAAAATCCAAATTCCCTAGTTGTTACTTGTTTGAATTCTGGTTCTAACATAGAACTGGTTGCAAATGAATTTAATTCTCAAGTGATACGCACCAAAGTAGGAAGCGTCGAAGTATCCCGTAAGATGGTACCCACAAATGCGTTAATTGGTTTTGAAGAAAATGGTGGGTTCATGTATGGAAAACATAATCAGGTAAGAGATGGCTGTATGACTCTGGCTTTAATGCTGGAATTATTGGCCACATCTGGAAAAAAACTATCAGAAGAAATCTCTGACCTTCCACCTTCTTTTACTACAAAAGATAAAGTCCCTTGTTCCCAAGAAGATTCTAAAAAACTAATCCAATCACTAAAACAAGAATTTCCAAATTCTGATACAACTGATGGAATCAAAATAACAACTAATTCTAAAAATTGGGTAATGATCAGACCAAGTGGTACAGAACCCATCATTAGAATATATGGCGAAGCTGAAAGTCAGCAAAAACTAGACGATTTAATGTCAAAATACATCCAAAAAGTCAAGTCTGTCATTTCCGATAACACTTTTAAAACCAATCGCTAGCATGATTGGAATGGAGAATGATCCCTAAAGGGTGACATAGTATGGGTAAAGCTTATTATGTAAAATTTGAGACGCCTGAAGAACTCGTAAATCCAATCTTGGAAGCTGTTAGAGTCGCATCTACTAGCGGTAAAGTCAAGAAAGGAACCAACGAAGCTACAAAGGCCATTGAAAGAGGAACAAGTAAACTAATCATTATTGCTGAAGATGTTGAACCACCAGAGGTAGTAGCTCATCTTCCAATTCTATGTGAAGAACAGGGTGCAGCATATGCATTTGTTACAAGCAAGCAAGAACTAGGAAAATCTTTGGGTATTGACATTACTTCTGCCGCTGCAGCAATTTTAGACGCTGGTGATGCACAACACATAG
The DNA here is from genome assembly GCA_021414105.1 of Nitrosarchaeum sp. Taxonomy (GTDB): domain Archaea; phylum Thermoproteota; class Nitrososphaeria; order Nitrososphaerales; family Nitrosopumilaceae; genus Nitrosarchaeum. The sequence goes on from JAIOPB010000005.1 coordinate 7,425, forward strand.
TCGATCAAGTTGTCTCAGCAATTGCTAAAATTAAAGGTGGTAAGACCAGTAAATGAGCACTACAACTGACGACGTAACTCAATCTGAAATTATTCAAATTGTTGGCAGAACTGGTATTGCCGGCGAAGTTATTCAAGTTAGAGTAAAGGTTCTTTCTGGTAAAGACAAAGGTAGAATTCTCACTAGAAACGTAAAAGGCTCTGTCAGAATTGGAGAAATTCTAATGCTGCGAGAAACAGAAAGAGAAGCAAAGAAAATTCATTAGGTGAAAAATATGAGTCTCTTAGTAAAACCCTGCAGTTTTTGTGCAAGACCTGTTGCAAAAGGTTCTGGTACAATGCTTGCAAAAAATGACGGAACTGTTTTATGGTTTTGTTCTGCAAAATGCAAGAAAAACGCACTAGAGCTAAAACGTGATCCAAGAAAATTAAAGTGGACCAAGAAATACGTTAAAGGTGGAATTCAACACAAGAAATAGAATTGGCTGAACATACTCTTTTCATTGTAAAACCAGATGCAGTAGCTAGAAAACTTACTGGTGAAGTCATTGCAAGATTTGAGAAAAAGGGATTCAAACTTTTAAAATTGAAAATGTTTACATTTACACAAAAGCAAGCGGAAAATTTCTATGGAGTCCATAAAGACAAACCATTCTTTGGTGAGTTGACATCATTTATCACATCAGGTCCAGTAGTTGCAGCAATAATTGAGGGAAACAATGCAATTGCAACTACACGAATCATGATTGGTGCAACAAAATCCTTTGAGGCAGCACCTGGTTCAATAAGAGGAGATTTTGGATTGGGATTTAGCGACAATATCATTCATGCATCTGATTCACAGGAAAGTTTTGATCACGAATCGAGGGTAGCGTTTGAGTGATTTGATTGCAAATTCGTCAACCTATAGTGGTAGTTTTAGGTCACGTAGACTCTGGCAAGACATCTCTTTTAGATAGAATTAGGGGTACTGGTGTTCAAGGCAGGGAAGCCGGAGGCATCACTCAGCACATTGGTGCAAGTTTTCTTCCAACTGAGACAATCAAAGAGACATGTGGTCCATTATACAAAAAATTGCAAGAATCAGAAAACCAAGTTCCTGGAATTTTGGTAATTGACACACCAGGACACGAAGTTTTTACAAATCTTAGAGCAAGAGGCGGTTCTGCTGCTGATATTGCCATATTGGTAGTTGATGTTAATCGAGGATTTCAGCCGCAAACAAATGAAAGTTTGAAAATTTTACAAAACAGAAAAGTTCCATTTGTTGTTGCGCTAAACAAATGTGATCAAATATCTGGATGGAGAAAATCAGAAACAAAATTCATCACACAAGCAATCAAAGAACAAGACGCGTTTATTCAAACTGATCTTGATCAAAAAATCTATGACGTGGTAGGAACTTTATCTATCTTGGGATATCAATCCGAAGCATTTTACCGAGTTAAAGACTTTAAATCAGAAATTGCAATCGTGCCAATATCTGCAAGGTCTGGAGTTGGAATACCTGAATTGCTTGCTGTACTAGTTGGATTGACACAGCAATACTTGCAAAAAAGACTAGATCAGAAAGAAAAAGAGTCAAGAGGAATAGTACTTGAAGTTAACGAGGAAGTTGGACTGGGGCATACAGCTAATATCATACTAATTGATGGCAGTATCAACAAAGGTGACACAATAGTTGTTGCAAAAAGAGATTCAGTTATTGTAACAAAACCAAAAGCAATTCTCTTGCCAAAACCACTAGATGAAATGCGTGACCCCAGAGACAAATTCAAACCCGTACAAAATGTTAATGCAGCTGCAGGACTCAAAATTGCATCGCCTGATCTTGAAGGAGTATTACCTGGCAGTACTCTTTATGTTGCATCAAATGAAGCTGAAATAGCAAAATACACAAAGCTAATCGAATCAGAAATGAAATCTGTATTCATTGATACAGAAACAAATGGTGTTGTTTTAAAATGCGATACCATAGGCTCACTTGAAGCAATAGTTGAGATGCTACGACGCTCACAAGTGCCAATAGCAAAGGCAGACATTGGACCAGTTAATCGCCGAGATATCATGGAGGCAAAAGCAATCAAAGAAAATGACAGACATCTGGGTGTTATACTGGCCTTTAATGTCAAGATACTACCTGATGCAAAAGATGAATCAGAAGACAGTCACATCAAAGTTTTTGAAGACAAAATAATTTACAGTCTGATTGATAATTACAATAATTGGGTAAGCGAAGACACTGCCAATGAAGAAGATGCAGTCTTTGCAGAACTAACACCGATCTCCAAATTTACATTTCTCAAAGGCTATGTTTTTAGAAATACCGATCCTGCAGTATTTGGAATTAGAATAGATGTTGGAACTCTGAAACAAAAAGTCCCGTTTATGAATAAAGATGGAAAACGAGTTGGTCTGGTACATCAACTTCAGCTTGATAAAAAAACTGTACCAACTGCTAAAACAGGACAAGAAGTCGCATGCTCTGTTCAAGGCGTAACAATTGGCAGACATATTTTTGAAGAAGAAGTATTCTATACTTTTCCTCCATCACATGAGGCAAAAAAAATTCTTGCCAAATTTTTGCACAAGCTAAGCTCTGAAGAACAAGAAACTCTAAATAAAATCATAGAGATTCAGCGAAGCAAAGACGCTGCTTACGCTTACTAGTCTGAATATTTTTTGCAAATCATATGTATTCCAGGTGCACCCACTGCGCCCATCATCTTATCAACTATTTGTCCTGACTTGAACATGATAAACATTGGAATTGATTGTACTGCAAATCTCATTGCAATGTTTTGGTTTTGATCTACATTAACTCGCGCAAATTTTATCTTTGGATATTTCTTTGAAAGACTCTCAAATACTGGGTGCATCATCTTGCATGGACCGCACCAATCTGCCCAAAAATCAACCAGTGTGGGAGTATCGACAGTAATTATTTGATTAAAATTTGTATCATTTAGATCAATGATTCCTGGCTGAATCTGAGGCTGGCTTTGCTGTCTAATCATCTCTTCTAGTCTTCTTTGTTTTATTTTCTCAATCTCAGGATCATCAGACAATAATTACAAACAGTTTGTTTCTATTAAAAAATCTATGTTAGGTTTTAAATAATTTTTCTAGATTACACTGTCACTATCTGATTTAGTTGATAGTGATTCATATCTTTTTGAATTACATAATGGACATTGATCAATATATTTTGTCAAGCTCACAGAAGTGTAAACAACTCCACACTCTCCGCAAATTCTAAGATTTCTACTTAGTTTTCCCACGTTCTCGTAAATGTATATGTGATTAAAAACTTAGTCGTGTTTTTGCCTTTTTAATACTAAAAAACAACATTGCTGGTGCTACAAAATACATTCCAACATTTAGCAGTATCAAAGATATGCCATATCCTAATACTGATTCTTCTGAATCCATATCTACATAGTTTAGAATTGAAAGCGAACTAATCAAAGGAGTTAGAGATATTTTCACAAATTCCTTGAATGCTGGACTTTCTCTTTCCCAATCTGCTACTGTTGGACTAAATGAGTAATAGAAGTCATTGAATGTATTGATAAATGAAGTACCTGAGGCTGTTTGTAGCAGAGAATTGTCTCTTAGCTCTCGTAGTTGTTGCACTTGTGGAGCCAATTCAGAACCATATGCTGCAGTAGCAATAAGACATCCACCACCTTCTTGTATATTTTCATCAGGTGTGCATACTCCATCAACTAGTATTGTTCCTGGACCACATTGTCCAATTTCTTGTTCTTTGATTTCTGGTTTTTCTAATCCAATTGCATCATAAATTGTCATATCTGGATAATTTTCATCAAACCACTCCCTGAATTGTGGCTCGTTATTGTATCTGTCAATGTAAAACTGTGGATCTAAAGTTGGATCAACAAAAGATGCTATCTCTTTTGGTTTTTCTAATCCAACTGCCTCATAAATTGAGGAATATTCCGGGAAGTTTGTATCAAACCATTTTTTGTAAGTTGGTTCTTTGTTGTATCTGTCAACATAAGACTGTGGATCTTTTGTTGGATCAACAAAGGAAGCCAGTCCTTTTGGCTCATCCAATCCTACTGCTTGATAAATTGAGGAATATTCCGGGAAGTTTGTATCAAACCATTTTTTGTAAGTTGGTTCTTTGTTGTATCTGTCAACATAAGACTGTGGATCTTTTGTTGGATCAACAAAGGATGCAATTCCTAATTCTTGTGTTGGTTCAGGTTCTGGCTCTGGTTCTGTTACCGGCGTTGGCTCTTCAACTGTTGGTTCTGGTTGTATTACGGGAGCTGGTTCAGTTACGGTGATCTTTACATCTTCTCTGTCTTGTGATGCTCCTTTTTTCACTACAATATCAAAAACATATGAAGCTGGACCTTGAGATTCATTTGGAGTCCATGTGAATTGTCCTGTCTCACTATTGATGGATGCACCTGTCGGTGGATTTTTTTCAAGGCTGAATGTTACGCCTGTTACTGATTCAGTTAATGTTGGAGTAAACACTAGGGTCTTTTTTTCTTCGATTGTTTTATCTGAAATTGTATTAAGTGCTAATACAAAATCTGGTAGAATTGAAACTTTGCTTCCATCATATTGTAGTTTGATTGTAATTCCATTTTTCTCTCCTTGTGAATCTGTAAATGCTGTTGCATTGTATGTTCCTTCAGAATCAAAGAATTGTGTCACACCTCTTGAAATTGTTGAATATGTACCGTCACTTTCTGATGTAGGATCAGATACCATTCCCTTGTATGCTCCAAATGGATCACGAATAATTACATAAACAAATTTGTCACCTGCCTGTCTTTGTCCGACAAATGTTATTTTCTCATCTTTTGTGTAGAAACTCTTCTCTAATGCTACCGAAGTGACATTGGCGTATGCTGGAGCAATAATGATAGTAGCTAGCAAAAATACCAAAAATACGCCTAATCTTTGCATTATATCAAATGGAATGCATTTACTTTTAAAAAATGCGACTAAATTCTTCTATGGATTTGATAATAAAATTTCACCAAACTCAGAGATCAAGTAAAAACCTCATAAACACTCCATTATTTTGCTCAATTTTCATCTCGTAAAATGTAGGGGCTTTGATTTCCACTTTGAAATTATGTTTTGAGAAATTAAGCGGTTCACCATATGCTTTTGCAGTGATTTTGTAGCCTTTGTTTTCTTGAATGTCTAGTTCTATTCTTTTTATTGCAAAGCCTTTTGTGATTAGAACAAAAGTTACTTCCTCTAGCCAGCTAAACAAAAGATATCTGAGATCTTTTCCTTGTGCAATGATTTCCTGTTGCTCTTTTTCTTCTACCTTATCTTGATCTAGTGTGATATTGATTACTGCATTGGCTGTTACTAAAAATGCCTCTTTGAGATCTTTTGCAGTTACTTCAATGAATGCATCAGTTGCATGTTCTAAAAACTTGTAGCTCAACTATGTTTTTGAAATCTTACCAAGTATTAATTTAGATGGTCTTTGAGGTATTCATTATTATGTTTTAGAACAAATATTCCATGTTTTTTCTTTGACTAAATTTTGTAGCAATACTTAACATAAGGAAAATGACCTATCAAGGAATTTGCGATTAATTGAAATGAAATCTTCCTTATGTTGTGCATATGACATTGATGTTATAATATAAAGCATTCACATATTTTATACTCTTGAAATATCGTAAAATAATAATGTTTTTTCTAATTTAGATGTATTTTAAATTAGTTGACGAATTCTGTTTATGATTAAATTATTGTCTAGTTCTAGTTCTGCAGAAACTAAAAGAATCATGTCTTTTCCCAAATAAAATGTAAATCGCTTTATTTTTTCATATTCTGCTAACGCATATTTTGGCGATCCAATCCAATCTTCCATCAAAACTCGTGTACGCCATCTGATAAAAGACTGCTCAACAGACAGTTCTGTTATTGATTCTGGGATGAGAGTTTTAACTCCTTTTCTTATCCCTCCTGCTACTTTTTCTATCTTTGAGTTATAAACTGCAGCAAATCTAATTTGTTTGTCAATCTCGAAAATACTTTTGCATAATTGTTCATATTCCATGAACTTACTAACTACTATTTCCAATTAAGGTTTACGAACATTTGAAATTAATGTTTAAGAGTACTGTTGCTAATATGTTTAATTAGTTTTCACATGTCACTTAGCTTTTCTTTCCTTCATCATAGAGTAATACCAGCATCAATATCACAATCAGAAATGTATGGATAGTTAGTCTCTATTGTAGGATGTATCAGATCTTCCAGAGCTGTAGAGTGAGCAAGACCCAATGTGTGACCAAACTCGTGTCTTAGTATGGTTTCAAATTGGGTTTTTGATAATTTGTCTACGTATATTGTAATTTCTGATTTTAATATCTGGTTTTGTGCATCATCTGCAATTGATTTTGGCAATTCAATATTCCATCAGGACTCGTGTACGCCATCTGATAAAAGACTGTTCAACATTTGCTCTGTTATGATGTTTTTTAGGCATAATATTTACTAGGACAGCAAAAATACTATAATGTTTGTGTACTATTTTACTATCTAATTATTTTTTTAATGACTTTTTTTCTGAGGATTTTTCTGTAACTAGTTTTTCCTTTATTTTTAGCAGTTTTCTGATAATTTTATCATGAGGCGCATCTTTATCCATACTTACTAATAATATGACATTTCCCTTCAGTTGCATTGTCACTCTTTTAATCAACTTGTATTCAGCCATGGCATAAAGCGGCATCCCAAACTTTTTTGCAAATACTCTTCGTGATTGCCAACGCATTAGGGCATGAGTGGCAGATTTCATGTTTTCAGAAGTATTGAGAAGAGAATACAGGTTAACACGTTTTCTAAATGTAATTTTTTCTTCATCTAATATTCCCACATATCTTATACTTGGATCAACTTTTAACAATATTTCACAAATTTCATCATATGAAATCAACTGTATTGATAGGTTGGCATGTTATAAAAATATGTCATAGGAATAATTACAAACCTGTTTTTTATCTACAATTGTATTTTACTAATTACAAATGAAACACTTTGATCTGTAAGATCTTGGCTAGATGCACAGAATTTAAATTCATTCAAGACTACATTTATGACAGTTATAAGATATTTTGAAAACACCTCTCCAAGTTCATGCTGAATTACATACTTGTCTACATTCTCTTCTTCTATGTGTCTAAATGGAATGTGAGAAGCTGCCAACCACGAATCAAGTGATTTTATAAAACTTTTCACTGTGATTTCTCCATACATGTAGATTGTTGCATCTTTCATTGCACCTCGACAAACGGTCACTGCGATATTTGTCATCTCCTTCTCTGGTACATGTGAAAGAATTGCTCTCAAAAATGGTTTTGTCAAAAATACAAATCCTATATCTTCTGCAAATCTGTCCCAGCTAACATGTTTTGTAATAATTTGTCCAATAAGTGTATTTAACGTCATGCTTTTCATTTCACTTTCCGCTTCTAGTTTATGTTTGATATTTGCATCTACTCTTACAGAAATGATCTCAGATTTTTTCATAACGTGTATTGTGTTTGTTATTATTTAACAATACATATAGTGTACGATTTCATATGTTATCATTATATTAACCTGTATGTGATAAAAAATAACCACACAAATTATTATAATTGTAAATATTGTATACATTTGATCATTTTAGAATCTATCTGTATATTACTAATGTCCTAGTATCATATGGTATGAGTATTACAAATGCACACAATATCACTAAAATAGCTAAAAATCGAATCATTGAGGCAAATTACTCTAAAATTAGAGTGATTCTTGGCTGGAAAAAATCAGCCTATGCAGGGGGAATATTGACATGAATAACCAATCTTTCTCACAAATAACTGCGATAATAATTGATGATGATCAAGGAATAACCACGGTATTTACAGAATATTTGCAAGTACATGGAATTGCCACACTTGGAATAGGTCATGATGGTAAATCTGCAGTAGAACTATACCAAAAGACCAAACCAGATATTGTCTTTTTGGATGTATTGATGCCAGATTATGACGGATTCTATGGTTTGAAGAAAATAAAACAGTTTAATCCAAACGCCAGAGTCATCATGGTAACTGCTGATCTAACTCAAGGGACACATGATAGATTGATGTCCCTTGGTGCCAACATGATAATACACAAGCCGTTTGAAATCGAAGAAATCCTCATGATAATAAATAGAATTACTCAGTCGGAGGTTATGAATAATTGAAATCAGAACAAGTATCTGATCTGGAATCACAGAGAGTGCTTCTCAAAGATATGAATCGTAGATTAAAACAACAATTCCAAATAGAACACCAAACCTTGCAAAAATCAAAGATACAAAGGTACTCACACAAGTCAACATATCAGCATACTCTGATATCCGGAAAGCACCGACGCCTTACAGTTTTAGGTATTTTGATTATTGTTCCAATACTAGCAGTGTCCGTATTTTCTAATTTGGATTCGAGTCCTGTAACTGATGATAATATGGTAATGAAAAGCGGATATGTCATTCAAAATCTCAGAGGTGACACAATAGATCTGTTTCATAGTTGGGTCATACCTAAGGAAAGAACATTGTATGTCAATATAGTAAATCCAGATGTCATAGATAATGGTAAAGTGCAAATTATTAAAGACGTAATTTTATCTGAAAAGACTGTCTTACTTGATAATTCTATATTTCATAAAGCACCATTAGATTCAAAATCCACTTATTTTCTTGGATGGAGTGGTGCATTAAAACAGGCATCACAAACTCCTACAAAATTTACAATTCCTACCAGTTTTTCCATAAGTGAAAGTTCTATAAATGGAG
>JAIOPB010000018.1 GCA_021414105.1 Nitrosarchaeum sp.
TCACGGTTGTCTTTGTAAGCCCATCCGTGTACACGTAACCAGAATGAGATAATTCCAAGAAGGAATATTGAGAACATTATGGTTCCGAAGATGTAAATCATTACATCATAGAATAATGGGTCATAGTTTGGTCCTAACTGACCTGTAAGTGAAGACAGGATGCTTAGGAAAGTTCCTACTATAGGAGTCATTGTATATTTTGGCTCTATTTGTGCGATATATACATTTCTTTTATTATTAAAAAGTACGAGATCAGTATTCACTAAAGACTATCAAATAAAATAAGAGAAAAATAAGGTTTGTTTATCCTCGTCCCATTGCTGCGTATTTGCCAGATCTTCCTCTAATGAAGAAAGCTCCTGCGATACCACCAAAGACTGCACCTGCGATTACAGCTGCTCCAGCTACACCATTTGCATCAAGATAAGGTGTACCTGATCCAGATGCGGGGTTAGCTTGTGCTGCATCAATTCTTCTTTTTTGAATCTCTAGTGCCTCTTCTAATGTGTATTGTCCGGTTTCTCCTTTGGAACCAACATTACCCATGTATTGTGCAAATGCAACTACGTTGTCTGCATAATAACCAATGGTAAATACAGCGATTAAGGATGCTGCTAGAAGTATTTTTGTATTCATACGGTTTACCTGTTCGTTGTGATGATAATGTACATATTTAACTTTTATTCTAAACCCCAAAATGCAGATGTTATGTACGAGATCCGGAATAAGTAACGTTTAATTTTGTTCCAAAATCAGCCACATTATGGGACGATTACATACACATAGACATGGAAAATCACATACCATTAGACCAGCTACACTTCGTGTTCCATCATGGATTACTCTTAGTACCAAAGAAATAGAAGAATTGGTTGTTAAATATTCTAAAGATGGGTTAACACCAAGTCAAATTGGACTAAAACTTAGAGATCAACATTCAATTCCACTCATTAAACCAATAACTAAGAAAAGTATTGGAAAGATATTAGAAGAAAATGATCTTCAAGCAGAAATGCCAGAAGATCTAGACAACATTGTGAAAAAAGCAGTTGGTCTTCAAAAACACCTAAAGACAAACAAAGGAGATAACAGAAACGTTAGATCCCTTGAGTTAATTGAGGCCAAAGTACATAGACTGTCAGTGTACTACAAAAGAATAGATCGCATTCCTAAAAACTGGAAATATAAATCCGTAGTTGCTCAATTAGAGTAATGACAAAAACTCTTGATGAGTCTCTTTCGTTTTTCAAAGATAAGATTTCAGATTGTATAAAATCTAAAAAATCAATTTCAGTTACAACTCATATTGATTGTGATGGATTAACATCAGGCAGTATTATCACAAAAGCCCTCATTAGAGCAGGTGCAAGATGTACTGTAAGAACTTCCAAAGAATTTAGTAAAAAGGTGATTGATTCTCTAAAAAAAGATTCAAGAGATTTTCATGTAATTACAGATCTTGCTGGGGGTTTTGCAAATAATTTAGATGAATCATTAGGAGAAAATTGGATTGTATTAGATCATCATCAGATATCAGAAAAAGAACATGATAATCAAAAAGTCATCAATGCTTGGAAGTACGGTATTGATGGGGGCACTGAAATTTGTGCAGGAGGAATGGCATATCTTGCAGCAATGGCATTAGATGATAAAAATTCTGACTTGTCTGCAATAGCTGTTGTTTCAGCTTTAGGAGACAGACAAGATCAAGGTGAAAGAAAATCATTCATTGGAAAAAATTATGAGATTGCAAATACTGCAAAAGAAGAGGGATTGGTGGATATTGATCTGGATTTACTACTAGTTGGAAGAGAGACAAGACCACTTTCAGATGCTCTTGCATTTACATCACAGCCATTTATCGAAGGTCTAACTTGGAATAGAGATGCATGTCTTTCACTTTTGAATTCTTCTGGAATTCAACTAAAGGATGGAGGTAGGTGGAGAGTACCAGCAGAGCTAAATGATGAAGAAAAAAGATCAGTCATCGAAACTATTTCAAAATTCACTTCGGGAAAGAATGCAACTGAGATAATGTCTGAATTAATTGGATACACCTATACATTTCCAAGAGAGGACAAAAGGAGCTTCTTGCGGGATGGTAGAGAATTTTCAACAATGCTCAATTCGTGTGGAAGGATAAGCAGGGCAGGAGTTGGAATTGCAGTTTGTATGGGAGATAGAAACAAGATTCTAAGAGAAGGTGAAACAATACTTACAGACTATAGAAAAAGGATTAGAGAATACATGAATGTTCTAACAAATGAAAGATGGAGAATTTCAGAAAGTAAGACATGCGTCATGGTAAATGGAGAGGGAATTGTTCCAGAAATGATGACAGGTACAATTTCATCATTAATTGCAGGTTCGCCAAAAAATGCTGGAAAAATTGTAATTTTGAGAACAGGTGGAGAAGAAAACACCATCAAATTTTCATCAAGAAAATCATTTGGATGTAAATCAGAGATTAATTTAAGCGAATTAATGAGAACGGGTGCTGAGAAATTTGATGGTGTAGGTGGAGGCCATAATGCAGCAGCTGGCGCAAAAATAACTAAAGACAAATTAGATGGGTTTCTAGATTATTTAGAAGTAAATGTCGTTAACATGTCAAGTACAGGTAATTCTCAATAATCTTTCAAAAGAAAAGGCAGAGACTGTAAAAAGAGCATTGGAACCTGACAATGTAAATTTTCCAGAAGGATTGAGTCTTTATGTTGAAAATATTGATAACAAACTTGTTTTTAATTTTGAGAGTAAGGAAAGCATGAAAAAATTGATTAGTACTATTGATGAAGTTTTAGAGCATGTTCAGGTTGCATTAAAGGTGATTGAATAATGTTAGATCCAAAAATAGTCAAAGAAAAACCTCAAATCATCAGAGATATGCTCAAAGCAAGATCAGTTGAATTTAATTTTGATGAATTGATAGATTCGGATCAAAAAAGAAGAGAATTCATATTAAAAACGGATGAATTGCGAAAAAAGAAAAACCAAATAGCATCAACAATTTCTCAAAAAAAGAAATCCGGTGAAGATACGTCATCTATTTTAGCTGAAATGAAAAATATTTCAGAAGAACTTACAAAACTAGAAGCATCACAAGAAGAAATTGAAAAAAAATATTCAAGGTTAGCACTAACTATCCCAAATTTGATTCATGAGTCAGTGCCTGTTGGAAAAGATGAAACTGCTAACAGGGAAATAAAAAAATGGGGTAAAATTCCTGAATTTGATTTTAAGATAAATGATCACATCGATATTTCTGAAAACTTGGATTTGGTTGATCTTGAAAGAGCCGCCAAAGTAGCAGGTGCAAGATTTTATTATCTAAAAAACGATCTTGTGCGATTAAATCAATCCCTTATTCATTATGCATTGGATTTTCTTGCAGAAAAAAACTACTCTTTAATTCAGCCACCATATATGATCAATCGCCAATCTATGGAAGGGGCAATAATAGCTGATGACTTTGAAGAAGTAATATACAAAATTGAGAATGAAGATCTCTACATGATAGGAACATCAGAACATGCAATGGCTGCTATGCACTCTGATGAAATAATAGAAGGGAAAGATCTTCCGTTGAGATACGCTGGTGTAAGTCCATGTTTTAGAAAAGAAGCAGGTGCACACGGTAGGGACCAAAAAGGAATTTTCAGAGTTCATCAATTTGACAAAATTGAACAATTTGTTTTTGCACGTCCAGAAGAATCTTGGAAAGAGCATGAAAGAATGTTATCAATTGCTGAGGATTTCTACCAAAATTTAGAGATTCCATACAAAGTAATGCTTCTATCATCAGGAGATATGGGAAAAATTTCTGCAAAAACATATGATATAGAGGCGTGGATGGCAGGACAAAATACATACAGGGAAATTGTTTCCTGTTCAAATTGTTTAGATTATCAGGCAAGAAGACTAAAGATCAGATTTAGAGAAAAGACAAATGAGGAAACACAATACTTGCACACATTAAACAGTACATTAGTTGCCACATCACGTGTTTTGGTTTCAATAATGGAAAATTTTCAAACTAAAGATGGCCATATTGTTGTTCCAAAAGTTTTACAAAAATACATGGGCAAAAACATAATCTAGTCGCATACCCTTATATTTTGGATTCAAAGGTCGTTAATAATTGGCACGTAGAAAAGGACGAGTAAAGGACAAATGGCGAGAAAAGAAATGGGTAACAGTTAGCGCTCCAGATTCGTTTAACAATGTTCCAATTGCATACGTTCCAATTACTGATGATGAAAATGCACCAGGTAGAGTTCTAGAAGTAACCCTATATGATATTCTAAAAGGAGATCCATCACAGCATCAATACAAAATGTACTTTCAAATTAACAAAGTAGAAGGAGATAAAGCTACTACGATTTTTAAAAGATATGAATATTCCAAAGAATTTTTGCGTAGTTTAATTAGACGCGGTTCATCTAGAATAAACTTCATCATAGATATCAAAACTAAAGATGGATATGTCTTTAGAATCAAAGTACTTGCTCTTACACATAGACAACTTAACACATCTAGAAAACATGCATTGCGATTGATTGCAAGAGATGTAATTAACAATACAGTGCCTCAAATGACAGTTGACCAATTTGTTCAGGCTACATGTTACAGCAAAATTAATTCAGACATAATGGCTGCATTTAAGAAAGTTATCAGAGTAAGACATGTGGGTCTTGAGAAAGTTAAGCTTATCAGAACCGCTGAAAAAGAAATAGCATTACTTGAAGCCTAAACAATAACGTATTCTTACAGATAATGGTTGACAAATTAGAAGTTACAATTGATGTAATAATACATGCTACAGAAGATATTTCAAAATTCTTAAAGTCTTTTGAAGAAATATTTGAGTTAAAAGAAGGAGATTTCACAGTTAATCAGACTACGGGTCATTTTGAAAATCCAATAACAATACTAAATGCCAAAATTGAAAAAAATCAGGCTCAAAAGTTTGTTGAAAAATTAGTTGAGTCATTATCAAATGATCAGATAAAGGAGTTAATTGAAGAGATAGAAGAAAGAACCGTAGATTCCAGATTTCACATCAGACTAGACAAACAAGAATTCATTAAAGGAAATCTAATCTTTAAGGAAAAAGATGCAATAAAGGTGAAAATTCATACTCCAATCTACAACAAAAAAGACACTGTCAAAATATTTAGCAAAATATTCCAACTAGATTAAATAGGAATGATGAGATAATTTAATTTGGGAATGAGGAGATAATAGCCGCTCCAGTCTGAGCGAAAGCTTTGAAGACGCCGCGACGAACCGACCCCATTTTTGAATTGAACAACAGCAAATGTTTCCTGACATGTAACCATGGTATTATTTTAAATACGGATAAACGGGCGTTCTTTTGTGGCAGATTATGACGTCATAATAGCTGGAGGAGGATTAGCAGGAACTATTGCTGCTCAATCAGTTTCACATTATTCTAATCAAGGATTAAAGATTCTAGTAATTGATAGAAACCCATCAAACTTGCCTGGAATGAAAAGTGTTGCAGGTTGGATTTGTGGAGATGCAGTTAGTAAAGAAGCTGTGGATTTTATGACAAACAGAATCAAAGTAAATTGGAGTGAACCAGAAATTGAATATAAAGTCAAAGGTGTAATGGCATTTTCTCCAGATAGAGAAACATCAATCCCATTTGATGGTGCAGGGTACATGCTTAACAGACAAGTTCTACCACAACGTCAAAACGAAAGAACATTAGCTATGGGAGTAGATTTTGATTTTGAAATTAATCTCACAGGATTATTGTATGATGGAAATCAAGTGATAGGAGTTCAAGGAATAGACTATAAAACAAAAACGCCTTACAAAAAGACAGCCAAAGTTGTAATCGATGCAACGGGAATGACATCTATGCTTCGAAATCAGATTTCCAATACAACAAAGATGGAGAGAAAAGTAGATCGTAAAGATGTAGAATCAACAGGAAGACACATCATGTATTTTGATCAGGGCGAAGAAGATCTAACTGAATTCGATCCTGATTATTGCATAATTCATCTTGATCAAGATATTGCTCCAGGAGGATATGGATGGGTATTTCCAAAAGGAAAAAACAAAGTGAATATTGGTCTAGGTGTTGAAAAAACACTTCTTGACAAAAGAAATCAAAGATTAGGGAAAAACGATAATGTATCCATGTTGATTAATCAGTATGTGGAAAGAAATCGTGCAATAAAAAATCCAAAACTTTCAGAAGATCCTCAAGATAAGAATAATGCAACGGGTAATTTCCAAGTTTCAGTAAGAAGACAAAATGATTGCATGGTTGCAAATGGATTTGTTCTAGTTGGTGATTCTGCATGGATGCCAAAACCATTAGATGCTGGAGGTATTGGACCAGCACTAGTTGCTGGAACTATTGTTGGAAAATGTGTAGTAGAATCAATTCAATCAGGTGATGTTACTGAGAAAGGATTATGGAAATATAATAAAGAATTCATAAATGAATATGGTTACAAAACAGCAGGACTGGAAATTTTCAGAAGATTAATTCAAACTCTCACTAATGAACAAATTAGTTATGGAATGAAGCACTTTTTGGGAAATATGGATGTAGAAGCTATTTCAAAAGGAGAGCATCCAGACTTTTCTAATGTTACAAAATTAGGAATGATGATTAGAGGTGCCCTTAACAAAAAACTTGCTGATGGTTTGCGTTTTACTACACAACAAAATAGACTCTTGACAAAACATTATTACGATTATCCCGATTCTCCAGAGGGATTTAGTGACTGGAGTAAAAAACTACATCAGATTCTTGATGAATCTAATGCCAAATTACTTCAATATCAAAACTAAGATTTATTTGTAAACTTGGATCTTAGAAAAAATAGCAAATGGTAAAAGAAGCATCATACTTAGATTGGAATAATTCTATTCAGATTTTAAACAAAGCACATCAAGCAGATCTATTTGTATTGATAATTGGTCCAAAGGGCACTGGAAAAACATCTCTAGTTAGAGATTTTGCAAAGAGCAAAAATGTAAAACTAGAATCAATAAATTTTAGCCTCAGAACACGAGAGAGTCATCTTATTGGAACAAAAACCTTAACGAATGGAACAGTGAGTTTTGAGGAAGGTCTTTTGATTAAATCAATGAGTGAAGGTAGTATGTTGTATCTGGATGAAATAAATTCTGCTGAAGCTGATGTGTTACTACGATTAGATGAAGCATTAGATGATAGACGACAGATTACTCTAAAAGAATCCACAGGAGAAATTGTAAAAGCCAAAGAGGGCTGGTTTGTAATTGCAACAATTAATCCTCTTACACATAGTGGAACCAAAGAACTACCACCGCAATTACTCAGTAGATTTCCAGTTAGAATTCGTCTAGAGTATCCACCTGAGGATATAGAATTAGAAATTGTGAAGAAACATGTTTCAGGAAACCATGATTCTGAGATTATTCAGGCAATAAAACTTGCAAATATACTAAGACAGGCAGCTGCCGTAGAAGAATTATTTTATTCTCCAAGTTTAAGGGAGACAATAGCATTTGGAAAATTGTTAGATGGTGGAATGTCTCCTAAAGAATCAGCAAAAATTGTTTTCGGTAATGTGTATACACAGTGGGGAAATATAGAATATCAAAAAGTAAGTGACATCATTACCTCAATGTTTGGTAATTAGATGCAATCATTACAATTACAAAATGAATCACTAGTGGAGATTGCCACATTTTTAGTCAGAAGATGGTCCGAAAGAGAAAATATTACAGTTGAATTTTCAGACAAAATTGAGACAAAAACTAGACTAAAAGAAAACAGAGTTATCTTAACACCAATTGAAAAAAGAACGGGGGATAATTTCCAGAGATACAGACAATTTAGAACCTCATTGTGGTATGAAGCAATGAGAATAAAGTTTTGTAAAAAAATTCTTAGTAATGATCATGCATTTGGATTTATTCTAAACACTATGGAAACTCGTAGGGTGGAACAACTAGGTAGAAAACTTTGGAAAGGCATGGATGAAGAGATTATCTTTAATTATGCATACATGTTTGTATCTAGACCACAATTACATACAGTTTATGGAAAAGCACGAATTGCAGAAGCATTTTACCAATATTTTATGTTTGGAGCATTCAAGGGGGAAATGCAAGCTAGTTACTTTGAAAGAATAAAAAAAGCATCAGAATTTGCTAAAAAAATTGTTGATGAATCTATAGAGAGAAAATATGATACAGAGTGGTTGGAAAAAAATGTGAATGAAATTATTAAAATTTTGGATATAGATTCATTGCTTACAATTCCTGTTTCGTTACCATTTATGAAAGCAGGTATGACTATTTCAGAAGAAGAGTTATTGAAATTTCTAACAGTAATTTCAAAAAATAAAGAAGGTGATTTTGGAAAAATTGATCCAAAAGCTGCATTAAGCGGGGATAATATCTATGATGAATACAAAGTATTGCTAGACGAAAATAAAAAAAATGACAATAAAGGATTAACTCCTGAATCAGTAGGAGTTCAAATTCCAACTATCACTAATGTAGATGAAACAGTAATCTACGACATGAATTTGATAAATAATCTAAAAATAAAATTTAGAGAATTAAAATCAGGATGGAAAGAACAACATCTTAGTAGTGGAGATGAATTTGATGAAGAAAATTACATTGAAGGCAATGAGCCATTTTTTACAGATATTAAAAAATCAATCAAAACAAGAATAGTTATTTTATTAGATCATTCATCAAGTATTGCATCAGATGCATTAGAATACAAAAAAGCTACGCTTGCACTTTGTGAAGTACTAGCATATCTGAAAGTAAAGTTTGCAGTTTATGCATTTAGTACTAAAAATAGATCAGTTGTTTGCTGGTCTGTTAAACCAGATAATGTAAAATGGAACAGAGTTACTGCAAAAAGATTAGCACAGATTGTTGCCAATGGCTCTACTCCATTAGCAGAAGTATATGACAAAATGTTTCCAATTTTACAGTCAAAAAGACCAGATATTTTTTTGACATTAACAGACGGAGAACCATCAGATCCTGATGCCGTTAGAAATAGGACAAAATCTCTTAAAAGATTAGGCATTAGTATGATAGCATTAGGGTTGGGTCCGAATACGGTAAGAGCTACAACCATAGCAAACAATCTCAGACATTTAGGATATGAAAAAACTATGGCTGTAAGTAGACTACACGATATTCCAAGTAAAGTAATTAGAATATTAGATACCGGAACTTAATGAATCAAAAATAAATACAATTTAGCCTATCAGATATTTTATATGATATTACAATAGATGAAATTTCAGAGAAGAACGATTTTTGGAAGAAACTAAAGAAAACAATATTGATAGAAATCTGCTTGAGCGTTTTAAGCAGGAGATATGGAGTAAGACACCTCACTTTGAAGAGAGTCAAGGAGAAACAAAGATTGTCAATGCAACACCGTTAATTGATATGACCAAAGATTTGAAAGAATGTGCAAAAGAAGTTTACAAAATAAATCTTGACAATACAGATCTAAAAGTTTTTGGCAAATTTGATTCTAACTTACTAACAGGTTCGATAAAAGTCAGACCTGCAGTTCATATCATACACGATGCTATTGCTACAGGAAAACTGAAAAGTGGACAAACAATAATTGAAGCAACCTCTGGAAATTTTGGAATTGCTCTTGGACAGATATCTAAACTTGGATTAACAGTGATTTCACTTGTATCAAGAAAGCTACAGGAAGGAGTCTTTAAGGAATTAAGAAATGAGAATATCCGCATCATGGATCTTGACATGGATGTATGTCCAGCTCCAGGAATGAAAGACAATCCAAATATTTTAGCTGCAAAAGCAACTGCCGCTAATATTCGTTCACAATTATCTGAACTTGGTTTTGATCCTACAGTTTTTGATAATGTAAATTCTGAAGTAGAATCACTTTTAGCGGCTCAAGATATCATAAACTTGGCAAAATTTCTTGCTAAGATATACGGTTGTTTCTGTCCAGAACAATATGATAATGAACTAAACATTGATGTACATAAAACCATTACCGCAGTTGAGATAGACCAACAATTACATGAACATGGAAATTCATTAGAAGATTTTGGAATTGTTTGTGCTTTTGGTACAGGTGGTACTTCTGGGGGTTTGAGCAGATACATATATGAAAAATATGGAAAAAAATCAGTGCACGTAGTTTTTCCACCTGCAGGTCAAGATGTGGCAGGAATCAGGACCAAAGACAAGGCATTAGGTCTGAAGCTATACAAACCAGACACATATGCAGGACAATATGAGATAGATTTTGACCAGGCTAAACATCTTCTAAAGTTTTTTGTAGATAAAGGTCATAATATTGGTGAAAGCAGTGCTCTTGCGTTTTATGCAGTAATGCAAATGGCAAACTTTGGCACAGGTAAAAAATTTGTTGTTATTGTTGCCGATGGAATACAAAAGTACAAAAAGAATTTAGAAGAAATGTCAAAGAAACAAAACCGTACTCAAATATCACTACAAGAGGCAATATCAAATGTAGATGATTATGATAAAATAATTTGGGTTCATACTCAATACACTCCTCGTGAAGAAGGAATAGAAGTAATTGCAAAATCTTTGGGTGTGGATAAATCAAAGATATCCATACCAAAAGCAAGAACTATCAATCAACTATTAACAACACAGCAAATTCCTGAAGAGTTAAGTGAAGATCTAAAAGGAATTAAAGGTAAATCATTACTAGTGTGCATGGCTGGAAATACTTCATTAATGGCTGTTAATATTCTTGCAAGTAAAGGAATTGCAACTCAAAGTTTGAATGGAGGAATAACTAATTTGCCTGAAGGAAAAGGCAAAAATCTAGGTGAATTGATCAAAGTAGCTATTGAATAATATCTTGAAGTGTCTATCAGTATCACAACCTTTTGCAGATTTAATAATATCTGGAAAAAAAACAATAGAATTAAGAAATTGGAATACAAATTTTCGTGGTTAATTTTTGATTCATGCTCCAATCAAAATAAGAACAGAAGATTGTAAGAGATTAAAAATTACAAAAAAATTAGTTACCGGAGTAATTATTGGAAAAGCTGAGCTTTATGATGTAAAAAAATATAATTCATCAAAAGAAGTAAAAAAAGATCAAAAATTTCATTTTGCTGCAAAAAATTTTCAAGGTAAAACTTTTGGATTCAAGATAAAAAATGTAAAACCATTAAGAATTCCAATTCCATGGAAAGGACAATTAGGATTCTTTGATGTAGAATTATCAAAAGCAAGGATCAAAAACAAAGACATTGTAACTGATATTGTAGATGAAGAATATCGCTATCAATGGATTGGACATCATTGAGAAGTCACCAATATTTGAAAAAAATCGGAGTAGTATATATAAAGGACCTATTTAAAGTCCGTCGACATGCCTCAAACAAAGCCTATTGTTAGTGTTGAAAATGTAGTTGCTTCTGCATCTGTAGACCAAAAAATTGATCTTAACGAAATAACTGAAAAATTTCCTGACACTGAATATCATCCCGAGCAATTTCCAGGATTGGTCTTTAGATTGCAAAATCCAAGAACTGCAACACTAATTTTTAGAACTGGAAAAATGGTATGCACAGGTGCAAAATCAGAAGATATGGCGATCAAAGCAGTCAACACAGTAGTTCAAAAGCTACGAAAAGGTAAAATCAAAATTAAAAATGATGCAGTAATCACAGTGCAAAATATCGTAGCAGCGATCAATCTAGGTGGTAAAATTCACTTAGAAAAAGCAGCCAGAACACTACCAAGAAGCATGTATGAACCCGAGCAATTACCAGGATAAATTCAAAGAATGTTAGACCCAAAAACGGTCATATTGTTATTTGCCTCAGGAAAGCTAGTTTGTACTGGTGCAAAAAAAGAATCAGACGTATATCGTTCTGTTCATAATTTACATTCATTGTTAGAAGAAAAAAATCTAATGATATATGATCAGTAAAAACAGTTCTCATATACAAATTATTCATAAAAAATTTAATCATAATTGACTAAAGATATATTTGAAAAAGAAAAGATCAAACTTACTCCTGAAGAGGGGTTTGATTTAGTTGGAATAGACTATTTTGCAGATTCTGACAATAAATTGTACCAAGTAGAACATTTTGAAATGTACCAAGATGCATTAAATGCAAAAAAAGAACGTAAAAATTCAGAAGAGTATTTTATTTTATACAAAGGGGCAGGAGGAGAATACCTATGTCGATAGATTACAAAAAATAGTACAGCTTCACTTAATTTTACAAACTATCTTATCATTGACCATACAAATTCATAGTCAGTGACAGATAAAACTACAGATTTGATTGATACATTTTATGACAAAGAAAAAAATATCCAGAATAATTCAAATTCACAACAAATTATTAGAAAGAGTTCTAAAGCAAAATATCAAATTTTTGATGAGATAGAATTTACTCGTGGTAGAGAAATACTAGGAGATTTGATTGTTCATGGCATGGTAGCCTCAGGAGGGACAGATATAGACTGGTTAATTGAGCATAATGGTGGTTTTATCATCCTGGAATTCAAGGGATTTCATAATGACAAGATCAACATTGCAAAAGGACAGATGATTGCATATGAAAAATTACATGAGAAGTTAAATCAAGCCACAAAATGTTATTTGTATATTGTTGGTTGTGATGATATAGATTTTTCAAATCCTGATGCGACAGTTTGGATTTTTGAAATGAAACAATGGAAAATAGGAGCTATTCCAAAAAATACAAGCGATATTTATGGTGATGATTCAGGAAGACAAAACAAATTCATTGTTTATCGTGAATATATGGAAGAGATCAGCATAGAAAAACTAAGAGAAATGATAGATTCGCATTGGAAAGAATTTGAAAAAATTATGCCCTAAAAGAAAATGTTTTTGATTTTGTTTCTAAATGATTTTCTGCTTTTATTGTAAATGTACCAGATTTATCCCATCCAGAACCTCCAGCTATTGCTAATGTAGAAAACCTACCATCATTTTTAACCGAGATTTGTTCAGACCAAACTAACTTACCCTCTTGATTTTCTATGGAGAGGTTTATTTTTCCAGATGTATTAGATGTTCCACTAATTGAAATAATATCACCTTTTTGATATGCAGATAAATCTGTTTGAATTGAAAGAGTAGATGTTGAGTCCGCAGGAAATTGAGAGTCATCAAATTCAACATAAGAAATTCCTGAAAGAGAGACACCAATTATAACTATTATTGCAAATATTACTCCACTTATGCCTAACACCATTTTGGTGTTTTTAGATTTTAATTTTACAATTTGCGGATATGTTATTTGTGGAGTTTCAATTTTTTGTTTTGTAGGTGTATTTGAAAATATTACATCTGGAATAACAGGTTTTTCAACTTGGAGGTTTTCTTCAACTAGAGGCGCTCTACCAAGATATTTTTCGGCCAAATTTCTAACATAATTTCTCTCGTAATTGCTGATTACTTCATTATTTTCACAAGCTCTAAAAATTTGTTTCAGTATACGTTCATCACCCTTTTCTTTATCCAATAAAGCCTGTACATCATCAATGAGAGGATCGGTCATGCGTATTTTATTCTCCTATTCAATTATTTATGAAGTTACCTTGTTTAAGATTACTAAAAATTAATACAAATAGGCTCGAAATGTATCTTGATAGAAAACAAGGTTGAGTTTTGATACTATTGAATGGAATTTCTCAAATATGTATAATTATCTAGAGTAAATTTTTTGAGCTTGAATTATCACTGTTCGGATGTAATCTTTTGCAGTAACATCAGATACACCCATCTGTTTTACTTTTTGATATAGATCATATTCTTTTGGATTACTCAAATAATACTTTAGAAGATAGTTGAGTCGGTGTGATCTTTTCTCATCACTTTTCATGATTCAACTTTTTTTGTGTGCTAAAAAGGTCAGAGGATAATAATATAACCAGTAGATCTTATCATATCGTATCATAAAATTTGAATAAAAACATATTATCTTTTTTAAATAATAGAAATTTAGGGACACAAATGAAACGAATTGAGGCAACCATTCAAATCGATAAAATAGGTCTAGTTTCTGATGCTATCAAAAATATGGTTGGAGGATTTACCATACTAGAAGGAAATGGTAGGGGTTCCGGTCAGAGGCAAACCATTAGAGGAGGAAGAGGAACAGGTACTTTTGTCGCAGAATTCAATAAAGTTGCAACTGTTAGTACAATTGTGGAGGATTCAAAAGTAGAATCAGTAATCAATGCAATTTCGGATGTAGCATTTTCAGGAAAAGCAGGAGATGGAATAATGGTTGTATCTACAGTTGATGATGTTCTAAATATTGCATCAAAAAAAAGAGGTTCAGAAGCCCTCTAATCATTTTCTTTTAATCAAAACTATAACATAATTAACAAAGGACAGTAATTTTAATAATATAAAAAATTGGTATTTCAAGTAACTAGGTTACTATTTTTATAATTACATTTGTAATAATTCTAAAATCAATAATTGTAATTTGTAAAAATGTAATGTACCAAGAAATAATGTGAACAACTGAGAGGATAATAATGTCCTCTCAGTGAGTATCCCTTTGGGGGACATGTTTGTTGAAGGGATAGTCAGTTATTACAATCTAAGTATAAAAGCGAATGACTATTGTTTTTAAAAATTCTCAGATGAATTTTATATCATGCCTAATCTACTTGAATTTTTGGAGAATAAAGAATTACTAAACTGATAAAAAATAAGGATTCACCTAAAATGTCATAACCATAAATTTATTCAGATTTAGATTCAAAATTAAACAAATTTTTGAGAAAAATAGAATCAAGTAATAAATCATGATATGTAATTATCAATATGACAATAAAAACAAGATACATCTTTGGTTGCAATCACAACAATAGAAATATTTTATCCACTACAATTTTTGAAAGAGGATTAGAGATTCCAGCTATTTTTTGTGAGGATTGTGTTACAGTTTGCAATATTTGTCTTAAGAAAACGAAAACAAAAGTATATGATAAACTTGAACTGTGTGAAAAATGTTATTTCAATGTTATAAAAATTGCAAAATGTTAAGATTCTTGCTCTACTACAACATTTAATGTCATAGTAGTTCTAACATGAGGTAATTTTCTAATAGCCTTGGTAATTATATTCTCCAATGTTTTATAATCTGATGTTTCAACTTTACAAATAACATCATAGTATCCAAACACTACATCAGCCTCTTTTACTTCAGGAATATGACTAAGATTTTTTAAAACATTGTATTCTTCGCCTTTATCACTATGAATAACAACATATGCTTGAACATTATTTTTACCAAGCATAGACCCAATGAGTTTCTCAGATGTGTCAAATAGCTCTTTACCTTCTGAGCGTGTGAGAGTTATGGTAGAATGTATTTTAGACATTTTACGTATTACATGTGTGACAGTTTTTTGAATTTTCTCATCAGAATCTGATTCTATTTTTGCAATAATATCATAAAGACCAAGTGTACCATGTACTTCTGTAACATTATCAACTGTTTTTAGTGACGAAATTACACTTTTTTCGGAACCTAGATCACAATTTATGAGAACATATGCTTTTGTCAATTAACAAACTCCTACTATTGTTGTCCTTCGATTCCCATTAAAGTTAGCGTTGATCTGATTTTTGATATTTTTCTAATCTTCCAAGTTATAGTTTCACGTAATGTTTCAACTTGTTTTGATTCCACCTTTGCCAATATATCATAGGCACCAAATATGCCATGTACTTCTGTAACCCCTTCTATGGATTTTAATTCTGAAATTACTGATTCCTCAGAACCTAGATCACAATTTATGAGAACATATGCTGTTGCCAATTTATCGCTCATCTCCAATTTTCATACTTCTAATATCATCTTAAAATATATAAGAATAATCAAATTTACTTAAATATTAACCACTAAAAGAAAGAGAAAATGAATAACTGTATAGTCATTATAAAAATTAGCTCAAAGTTGTAAGTTGTAATAAAATATCCTAAATAAATTATCTAAGATAGAACATATGCATCATTCATAATTTTTTTAAGTTCTGCAATATTTTTTGATGAAGATATTTTTGGTCGTAGTTTTGCACCACCTGTCATTCCTTTGGTAAATCTCATTGCCTGACCTTTAATGTTTGAAAATTTTATGTTGTATTCAGTGGTAAGACAAAGATAATCAAAAAATGAATCCAGTTTATCTTTTAATGAATATTGTTTATAAGTTCCAGTTTTTAGATAGTCATTAATTTGTTCAAATAAAAACGGATTTCCCATTGCACCTCTACCGATCATAACATAATCACAGCCAGTTTGATCAATCATGGTTTTAGCATCTTCAGGAGTTGTTATATCGCCATTACCCACTATAGGAATGTTAGAAATTTCTTTAAGTTCTTTGATCATTTTCCAATCAGCATTACCTGAATATCCTTGAGTCACGGTTCTGGGATGAAGTGTAATCATTTGTATTCCCTCATTCTCTGCAATTTGTGCAATTTCTTTGAAAAGATAACGACTTGCATCAGTAACGCCTGAGCGGATCTTCAGAGTAACTGGTTTTTTTACTGCGTGGACTAGAGTGCTAAAAATTTGTTGGGTAAGATTAACTTCTTGTAAAAGTGCTCCACCGGCCATTTGTTGTGTTATATGTGGTGCTGGACAGCCCATATTGTAATCAATAATATCAAAAAATGGTTCGACTATTTTTGCAGCTTTTTCTAATGCTAAAAGATCAGAGCCAAATAATTGAACTGAGAGAGGTCTTTCTTTTTCAGAATATTCTAAAAATTCCTGAATAGTTTTCTTGTTTTCTTTTAGTTGTTGTTCTTTTGCAATTATACTATGAATACTAGTAAACTCTGTTACAACTAGACCTGCACCCATTTTTTTACATTGTAATCTAAGAGCAGGATCACTTACTCCAGCCATTGGAGCTAAAAATGCTCTACTTGAAAATTTTGGAAGCATTATAACAATTTTAATTTCTTGATATATTTATTATATCAAATCGATGTTTTGCATATTTAGAAAAAGTCAAAAAGATGAATTCTATAGATCTGGACAACCATCAGAATCTCTATCACCATCATAATTTTCTGGTTCTAGAGGACACAAATCTTCATCGTTAATAATACCATCTAGATCATCGTCATGAACAAATCTTTGTTGTTCTGGAGCAGTGTCAGGACAGCCATCTTCATCGTTATACTTGTTCCAAGTTTCTGGACTTGTTGGACATGAATCTATTATATCTGGATAACCATCACCGTCAGTATCAGGTCGTGTAGATGTAGTTGAGTCTGCACCTTTTAGATCAGGGCATCCATCAGTGTCTAAAAATCCATTAAAGTTCTCTGGTTCATCAATACATGAATCCCATCTGTCTTGAATTCCATCACCGTCAGTATCTGGGAATTGATATTCGGTTGTAGTACCAGAAACTACATCTGGACAACCGTCGTCATCTTGGAATTTGTTATAGATTTCAGGAATTTTTGGACATGAATCTATTATATCTGGAATACCATCAGAATCAGCATCTAGGGCAGAAGTAAATTTGTCAGGACAACCGTCTTTATCTAAAAATCCATTAAGGGTTTCTGGTTGAGTTGGACACAAATCTAGATTGTCTAAAATGCCGTCACCGTCAGTGTCTGCAGCAGATTTATCACTAGATAAAACATCTGGACAACCGTCGTTATCTTGGAATTTATTGTAAGATTCTGCAACTAGCGGACACTGATCAATATCATCTAAAATGCCATCAGAATCAGCATCACCAACTGAATTGTAGTCTATACTGTCAGGACATCCGTCTTCATCCTGGAATCCATTGTGTCGTTCTGCAACTTTTGGACAATCATCCAAATTATCTGGAATACCATCATTATCAGAATCCATAGCTTCTGGAGAAGTTGTACCTAGAATTTCTGGACAACCGTC
>JAIOPB010000040.1 GCA_021414105.1 Nitrosarchaeum sp.
TGATGACGGTTGTCCAGATGTAGTTTCTGATGATGGTATAGGATACACATTCCCAGATACTGACGGTGATGGAATTCAAGACAGATGGGATTCATGTATTACTGAACCAGAGAACTTTAACGACCAATTAGATTGGGATGGATGTCCAGAGATTGCTGGTGTAACTTCTCCAGAAGCTATGGATTCTGATTATGATTCAATTCCAGACACTTCTGATTCTTGTCCTCAAGAACGTGAAAACTTTAACAAATTCCAAGATGACGACGGTTGTCCTGATGTAGTTGATCACAAAGTAATAGATGATGTTGATGGTGATGCAATTTTAGATCAAAATGACTTGTGTCCATATAACAAAGAAACTTACAATAAATTCCAAGACACTGATGGTTGTCCAGATGTTTTATCTAGTGATAAATTCGCTGCAGACACTGACGGTGACGGCATTTTAGATAATCTAGAGTTCTAATTAACGATGTTGATAGAGATGGAATTTCTGACAAGTTGGATTCATGTCCACTTATTGCAGAGATTTATAACAAATTCCAAGATGATGACGGTTGTCCAGATTCTGCTTTATCCAGTATTACCAGTTTTGAATTCCCAGATACTGACGGTGATGGAATTCAAGACAGATGGGATTCCTGTATTGCTGAACCAGAGAACTTTAATGGATTTTTAGACACTGACGGCTGTCCGGAAATTCTAGGTACAACTGCTGGTAAATTAGTTGATTCTGATCATGATGCAATTCCAGATAGTATGGATGATTGTCCAAAAGTTGCAGAACGACACAATGGATTCCAAGATGAAGACGGTTGTCCTGACAGTATATACTACAATTCAGTTGGTGATGCTGACTCTGATGGCATTTTAGATAATATTGATCAGTGTTCACTGGCTCCTGAATCTTACAACAAATTCCAAGATGACGACGGTTGTCCAGATGTTTTATCTAGTGATAAATCTGCTGCAGACACTGACGGTGACGGCATTTTAGATAATCTAGATTTGTGTCCAACTCAACCAGAAACCCTCAATGGTTATCAAGACAAAGACGGTTGTCCTGACAAATTTACTTCTGCCCTAGATGCTGATTCTGATGGTATTCCAGATATAATAGATTCATGTCCACTTATTGCAGAGATTTATAACAAATTCCAGGATGATGACGGTTGTCCAGATTCTGCTTTATCCAGTATTACCAGTTTTGAATTCCCAGATACTGACGGTGATGGAATTCAAGACAGATGGGATTCATGTATTGATGAACCAGAGAACTTTAATGGATTTTTAGACAC
>JAIOPB010000012.1 GCA_021414105.1 Nitrosarchaeum sp.
TCTTTAACTGTTGATGGTTCTGTAGCACAGGCTCAAACCTATCAAGCACCTCCACCAAAACCAAGTAGAGGTACATTGCCAAAAGGAACTGAACAACAAGTTTCATCTTATGCTGGCAATTCTGGAAAATCAAAGAAAGAACAGTTAGAAGATTATGAAAAAGATTACCTGCAAAGATTAGCACAACAAAGAATTGAATAAGAACAAGCTTATCAAAAAGTTGTTGAATCTGAAGCAAAATCCAGATCAAGTGCAACTCGTGGTAGTTTGCCAAAAGGGTTCTAATTTTTTTTAATCTCTTTTAATTATTTTTTAATTTAATTTTAAAAAATCATCTAGCACTTCTTT
The DNA here is from genome assembly GCA_021414105.1 of Nitrosarchaeum sp. Lineage (GTDB taxonomy): Archaea > Thermoproteota > Nitrososphaeria > Nitrososphaerales > Nitrosopumilaceae > Nitrosarchaeum. The sequence goes on from JAIOPB010000012.1 coordinate 349, forward strand.
TGAATGTCCTGCTGGTTTTACTTTTGGATATATTTTGAAAATTTTCCCTTTCTCATTAACCAAAAATGTGCTTCTTGCAACTCCCATGTATTCTCTTCCCATGAACTGCTTTTTGCCCCAAACCCCAAATTGCTTTGATACTGTCTTGTCTACATCTGCAAGAAGTGGATATTTTATTCCCATTTTTTCACAAAATTTTTTATGCGATTCTACATCGTCTGGGCTAATGCCTATTATTTCAATTCCTTCTTTTTGGAATTTTTTGTAATCTTTGGAGAATTCATCTGCTTCTGTTGTACAGCCAGGTGTGAAATCTTTTGGATAAAAATAGATGACATGTTTTTTGCCCTTAAAATTACTTGATTTTATGCTATTACCGTCTGCATCATTTATCTCAAATTTTGGAACTGACTCTCCTTCTGTTATCATATATTTTCAATTCTTTTTCCATAATTAATTGCTTTTTGACTTCAATTGATCTCACGTTATGTCCGAATCTTTTATATGGAAATTGAACTGGTTTTTGCTTAATGGTAAACCCAAGAGCCTATCTTGCAGAAGCAATTGCAACATATGGGTTGGTGTTTTTTGGTCCTCTTTCAGTCATTTTAACAGTATCTGCATTTGGTGAAAGTCTTACTACTCAATCTGTTTTGTTTATTGCACTTGGACATGGCGGTGCTATCGCTTTGATGGTCTATGCATTTGGGCATGTCTCTGGTGCTCACATCAATCCGGCTGTAACTATTCCTATGATGATTACTAGGAAAATTGGAATTACTGATGGCATTGGATATATTATTTCACAATTAATTGGTGCAATTGCAGCAGCAGCCACTCTGAAAGTAATTTTGCCAGAACTTGGCGCCAAAGTTAATTTTGGTACTCAAGGTGGACCAAGTGATCTTCTCAATAACAGCGTCAGTTCTGGATTTGCAGTTGAAGCAATTTTGACATTCTTTTTAGTACTTGTAATTTTCATGACGGCTGTACACAAAAAAGCATCTCCTGGATTGCACGGATTTGCAATCGGTGGAATGATATTTCTGATTCATCTGGTTGGCGTTCCACTGACTGGTGCATCTGTCAATCCTGCAAGAACATTTGGTCCTGCGTTAATCTCTGGATTCTGGGAATTCCATTGGATGTATTGGGCAGCTCCAATTCTAGGTGGTATAATTGCAGGTTTGATAATGAATTATGTCTATGTTAACAAGGCAGAAAAAGAAGCGTAATTTTTTACAAATACCAAACGTTTTTAAAAATTTGATATAGCCAGAATCTGTTGGACTCGTTGCACAGCTTGGATAGTGCGAACGCTTGCGGAGCGTTAGGTCGTCGGTTCAAATCCGACCGAGCCCGCTTCTTATTTAATTGAAAAATCATATCATCATTAATCTTGTTAGATTTGTTATTTTAGAATGTCTTTGTCTTTCTTAAAAAAATAGTTACTGTCATCATGTAACATGCAGTAGACATCACCTCTGATATCAGCGATGCAATGTATGGCTCTATGCCCATTTCAAGAAAATAGTATAGCGATGGCCATCGTATTGCAAGATAAATGATTTCACCTAGTCCAAATGATGAAATCATACTGAATAGTTCTTTTCTAATTAAACTTGATTTCATTTGCCTGTATCTGTTTTTATTATCCAAATAAAATAAAACTGAGAAAATTCCAAAATAAATCCCATATCCCACCCCAATGGTGATTGTAGTTGTAATCTGATTTTCATATTCTGATAATGATTGAGCAACAACTGCCGAAAGCGAGGCTGAAACAATAAAACAAATTATGAAATTTCTATTAATTTGAAGTAGTTGCTGATTCATTTTCATATTTGATTCACAATCTAGTAACTATTATTTTATGTCAAATTGATTAATCTTAATATGAAAACTAGATGCATCTGGGCAAAAGATGATCTTAACATAAAATATCATGATAACGAATGGGGAATACCACAGCATGATGATACAAAATTATTTGAATTCCTAATATTGGAAGGGGCACAAGCTGGATTGTCTTGGTCTACAATTCTTAAGAGACGAGAAGGATACCGGAAAGCATTTTCTAATTTTGATCCTGTTCAGGTTTCCAAATACACTTCAAAACATGTAGAAAAATTACTAGATAACCAAGGAATAATCAGAAATAGATTAAAGATTAATTCGGCAATCAATAATGCAAAACATTTTTTGAGAATTCAAAAGGAATTTGGCTCATTTGATAAATATGTCTGGAGTTTTGTAAATCATAAGCCAATAATAAATAATTTCAAAAAACTATCTGATTTACCTACATCCACTAGTATTTCTGAAAAAATGAGTAAGGATCTAAGAAATCGTGGATTTAATTTTGTTGGTCCCACAATTTGTTATGCTTTCATGCAAGCAATTGGCATGGTAAATGATCACACAGTAGATTGTTTTACAAAAAAATCATTTTAAAAACAAATATCTCGTGATATAGTTTAAAAATAACAAAATTTCTTTACTTTGTATGTTATTTGGAGTATTTGCAATTCATAGCCCAGAATCATGTCCACTAAATAACAATACCAGCCGAAAGATTTTCCTTGCTATGGAGACTAAAATTAAATCCAACATGAAAAAATTCAATATTTTGAAAATTATTGGGTTTTACATGTCTGTTTTAGAGCATGAATGGATAATTATTTTGGATGCAAAAAACGCACATGATATAGAACAACTTTGTATTGCTGTTGGTATATCTTCTATGAGTACAGTCAAAATTGTTCCTATGAATGAATTTTCAAAAACTGTACAAAAATTAAAATCTCAAAAGTAAATTGCCGCTTTTTTGCTCTTCTTTAATCTTGTTTGTTAGACAATTATAATTACACATTGACCATATTGTATTTGTTGACTAATCTCAAAAGTGTAGGGCGTTTTTTTCTTTTTATTGTAGGCGGAATTGTTGCAATTATTGTTGGCTCTTTTATGATTCGTGGAACTATGCATTTATGGGATAAGCCTGATTCAGAAAAAAAATCTGATAAAAATAATGACTAAAAAACAAGTGTTACCAATTAGTTTTAGACATGCTCCATGATTCATCAATAAGAAAATCCCTTGAAGATTACGTGAAACTACGAATAAGAGACATTCCTTCTGAAATTCACCAAACTTTTCCAAATGTCAAACAAATTTGGAAATGTGAAAATCAAGTAGACTTTCTTTATGGATATTATGTGGGAAAAATTGAGGAAGGTACTTTACACTATCTTCTAAAATCAACACGTGCATCAGCTGGTGGGTTTGTTGATGTTTTTGAAATTAGAGGAATCATTGAAACATACAGAACAGATCTGAAAAATTCAATTGAGAAAGCACTTTCTTAGTGAAGTAGAAATACTGCTTTAATGTAAAGATAAACATGGTTGGACCTCAAGATGGCGGATTTGGTATTGATCAATCAAAAAAATACACAAGTGTTGATAACATAGATCAAGTGTGTGTTCAATGTCAAGCTGGTCAACACAAAAAATGTTTGGTAAAATTAAAACAACAAGCAAATTGTGAGTGCGAACACTGCTTAATTTACGGCTAACCTTTCTACGGTGTTTGTTTTTGATGATTAAGTAGATTCAATAGTATGTTTTTTGAATTTGTCAATATGTCTAAAACTAAACAAATTGCTGCATGGATTGCTATTCTTGGCGGTGGCATTGCCTTTTTCTTTTTCTCACTGTATGCTGTAGATTTTATGCGTTGAGTTTGAAAATTAGCCCTGTTTTTAATACTCTATTCGTACTAGTTGGAATCTGCTTTTCTTTTTAGTCTTTCAAGTTCATTTTTAGTCTGCATATGTTCATTGCGTTCTTTTTCTAATAATGTCTGAACTGCTTCTAGCTCTTTTTCTGCCATGTTTAATTTTGATTTTAATGATCCTACCACCACACTTGCTGCTTCTATGATGCCTTTTGCTTCTCTTTTGTCTCTAGTTTCATCTATGAATTCTCTTTCTTTAAATGTAAAAATACCTGTTTCATTATTGTCTTGCAGATTTTTTGCATTGTATAATCTCGAAGTAATTTCTTCCAGTTCTTTTTGTGCTTGACTTTGTTGTGTCTGTATTTTGTGTAGAGAAGATTGCTCTACTGCTATTTTTTCTTTAATTTCATCATATTCTTTTGTAATCTTTTCAAGATCCTGCTTCATTTTTGTGAGATTTGATTCTACTTTATCTGATTCATCATATGATTTTTTATTTTTATTTAATCTTTCATCGGCATTACTTATTTTTGATTTGACATTTTTATACTCTAAATATATCGTGTCAAGTTCCATTTTTTTCTGATTGGATTCTTTTTTTACTGACATTAAATTGCTTGTTGCTATATCATATTCTTCCTTTACTCTGTGTAGTTTTTCTGTAATATTTTCAATCTCTTCTTGTTTTGTTCTGAATTCTTTTTGTAAATCTTCTACTTCTGTTTCAAGTGCTTCTTTTAAAATAACTTCTTCACTTTTTTCGGATACTGTA
>JAIOPB010000008.1 GCA_021414105.1 Nitrosarchaeum sp.
ATTACTATTCAAACCTTATCTAATTTTTCAACAATGAAGTCTAGCTCCAGACTTTTTCTTTAAACGTCCATTTTTTATTTAAAATAAAATTGCTAAATGCTGCAGTCGCAACTGCTAACACTAGTGCAACCGGATAGGACACGCTTAGATCATCCACCAAATAATACACCATTCCAAGCTGAACTAATGCACCAATAGAACTAAATCCTGCAAACTTGCCGTACTGAATGGCAGTTCTTTTTGCAGTAAAATCTCTATCCTCAAATGTCCAATATTTATTCAAAAAGAAATTACTGGTAATTGAAAACATGATTCCAAGTATGGTTGCATGAAGATACCACATGTCCAAACTTGATGTAAACAAAATAGATGTAAGATAATTAATTCCTAGCCCCGACGCACCAACTGAAAAGAATCTTGCAGCCTTTGATACAAATCTTACTGATGATCTTATTTCTTTTTGTTGTTCTTTTTTTCCATATCTGTAAAGCTTTCCTACTGCATGAATGTATTCTAAAATGGTTTTTGTTCCAAGCTTACTTTTTCCATTTTCTCTATCCGAAAAGGTATATGGAATTTCCTTTATTGATACATCTTTTATCTTTACAATCATCTCCAAGAGAATCTTGTATCCTATTGCATCAAAGTTGATTCCTTTGATTATGTCTTTGTTAAATGCAAAAAATCCTGACATTGGATCAGATTCCTTTATGCCAAGACCTTTCTTTGCAATAATTGTTGCAATCTTGCTGATCATTTTTCGTTTTATTGACCAACCATGTATTGACCCTCCATTGAGATATCTTGATGCAACAACAATGTCTGTTTTTGATTGTTTTAACGCATCAACAAGTTTTGGTATGAGTTGTGGAGGATGAGAAAAATCACTATCCATTACAACAACTATCTTTCCCTTTGCCTGTTGTATCCCATTTAATATAGCAGAGCTAAGGCCTTCTCGTGTTTTTCGATTTATGACATTAATGGTATATCTTGTTTTTTCCTTTAATGATTCAAAATAATCCTCTGCAATCTTACCCGTTCCATCAGGGGAGTTGTCATCTACTACTATTGCTTCAACTATGGTGTTTTTTGGCAGATGCTCTTTGATTAAATGTAGTATCCCTTTGATATTTTCAGACTCGTTATACGTAGGAATTATTATTGATACTTCGGCATTCATTGTATTTGACAACACGATTTCACCAGATTTATCTCATATTAAATTTTTAAATTGTAAAATTTGACTAGCTTCCACGAATGCTTTCACGAATTTCAATATTGGCTGCCTCTCCATTGGCTTGCATATTTGTATATGGGTATATTTTATCATTAAACCCAGTTATCGTTCCCTCAAACGTTTGTATTATTGTAGAACGATCTAGTGCATTTTGCAGTTGAGGACCTCGGGTAAGATCAATACGATAATGATCGTCTACCATTATGACTGTTTTTTCAGTAATTGGTGGATAAAACAAAATAGATGAATAGTCTTTTGGGGTGTTTTCTCGCTCAAATATATCATACAATATCCATGAATACACTGGACTTGTAAGAACAGTAACACTGTCGTCATAATTTTCTAAAACATACGATAATGCCTGAAATTGATTATTTGATATGTCATTAATGATCAAAAGTGTTGTGCTAATAAAACCAAAAACTAAAACTGCCGATACAATTCCTACATAAACAAAATTCTTTTTGATTATGCCAAATTTGCGAATCGATTCTATCAATATTCCAGATGCAATGCACAATACTGGAATTATGATCATCCAGTGAAAATATTGCTTGTATCCAACAACACTTAGAAATACTACAAATGGAATAAACCACAACAAGAGAAATTTATCTCTACGTAATGCCGCAAGAGCTATCCCTAATAATCCCAATACAAACATTAGCGGATCAATGACTGCAAAAAATCCAAATATGTCTAATATGCTGTTTGTTCTCTGTGTTTGCCATAGCACACCTTTCTGCCAAAGATCAAACTGATCAAGCGTAATTGCATTGACAGGCCATATTAATGGAATCAACAAAAATGGAATCAGTAGCAGTAAAACATCGGTGAACTTTTTTCTATCTGTGTATACAATCCATGCAACTACAAAGATCATTGTAAATGCAGGTATCTTTGTAAATACTGCTAAACCCAATAAGCATCCTGAACAAATAATTAGTATTGTTTTTTGTTTTGTTTTGGTAGAATAGATTGCCAGTAAAATTGCTCCTAATACAAGCGGTACCAAAACCGAATCAAGCAATATTCTTTTGAAAATCCATGTAAATGGCAATACTGCAAAAAATGATGCTGACAGAAATGCAGCATTTACTCCATATCTGATTTGAACAATTTTATAGATTAGAAATGTATCTAGCACTGCCAATAATCCCATAAGTATTCTAGGAGTCATGTACATCGATTGTAATGAATCTGGGTCTGTAGATGGCTTCAAGTCAGAATAATTTGTTATGGCAAGAATAGATGCAATTGCAATCTGACCAAAATATGGGTGGTCATACACATTTCCTTCCTGTGGGTTTCCAGTATCTAGAAGATTTACTGCCCGTCTCATGTAAATCCCCTCATCAAAAAACACATCTGGATATCCAACAGGATTCCATAGATGGATAAAACCCGAAAGTAAAAGTGGAATCAACAAGAAAAATAATTTATTCAATTCTTATCTTAATGGTTCATGGCACTTTTAAATTAATTAGAACTATTGTATCAATTTAACAAAATGTTATTGTGTATTTCTTGTCCAAATCAAAATTTTATCACTGTTATGAAACTAATTACGCATTGATACTTCGTTTCCTACAGATGCTTGCAGACCAAGTCCTGCACCTGGTTCTGTAGTAATTATCATCAAAGTCTCACATGCCATACATAACACCGATGGTGTATAGTCTGTGTTTTCTTGAGTTGGACCCGTTGAAGCTAATACTGCATCCTGTATGATGTTTTGACTATTGCAATCAATACATGTTGATGGTTTATGAGAAAGACGCTTTATTTTTTTGATATAGTAATGAACCATATGAACATTGTATCTGTTAGTGATTCTTAAATTAATTGATTATTTCTCACCATCTTTTGTCTGTTGATTATTATCGTATCTTTGCATACTCATAAAATAAAGTAGTCTTCTATAGGATTTAGTGTTAAATTCAAAATTTGCTCTAGCCGATGATTTGTCCATATGCAGAATCTTAAATGGAATGTGGCAGGTATCTGGCGGACATGGACAGATTGATCCAGAATCTGCTATTTTAGAGATGCTAGAATATCACAAAGATGGATTTACCACATGGGATTTGGCTGATATCTATGGTCCTGCTGAATCATACATTGGAGAATTTAGAAAACGATTACCGCCAAATGAACTCTCAAAATCTCAAGCACTGACTAAATTTGTACCAAATCCCGGACCTATGACAAAGTCTATCGTAGAATACCACATAGACCAATCACTACACAAAATGAATACTGATTCACTTGACTTGGTGCAGTTTCATTGGTGGGATTACAATAATGCAAGTTATCTTGATGCCCTTAATCATTTATCAAAACTACAAGATGAGGGAAAAATCAAACATCTTGGTCTGACAAACTTTGATACACAAAGAATCAAAATAATGATTGAAAAAGGATTCAAGCTAGTATCAAATCAAGTGCAATACTCTATTTTAGATCAAAGGCCAGAAAAATTAATGACACCATTTTGCCAAAAACATGGAATCACTCTTCTCACATATGGTACTTTGCTTGGTGGATTTTTATCGGAAAAATATCTAAACTCTCCAGTTCCACATAGAGCCGACCTAATCACTTCTAGTCTACAAAAATACTATAACATGATTGATGCATGGGGCGGATGGAAATTATTTCAAGAATTGTTACATGTGTTATCTCAAATAGCAAAAAAACATGATTCTAGTATTGCAAATGTGTCTGCCAAATTTATCTTAGACAAGCCTGCAGTTGCAGGAGTAATAATAGGTGCCAGACTTGGAATATCTGAACATAGACAA
>JAIOPB010000021.1 GCA_021414105.1 Nitrosarchaeum sp.
GTGTATTTTTCTGAAAAAAGTTTTGTCAAAATGTTCAGATCTGATATTTTGAATCTATTTCCTGTGATCATTCTTAGTTTTGCCTTGCCTGATGTGAAATTATCAAATCCCATAACTATACCGGCCAAACCCCGAATTGACAAAAAATCCACACATCTACTATATTCTATACAATTACTCAGGCATGGAAAGAAAAAGTCTGTAACAATGTTATTTCTATCTGAACGATACTCTTCTTCTAATTTGATTTCTCTTAAACCCAATAATTTTTTAATATGTTTTTCTTATTTAAACAAACAATTATTCGATAATCAATATGCATGAGATAAAAGAAGAGATTTTGGATAACCTACACTGATTATCTTAGTTGAAAGTAGAATGATTCTGTATGGTGTCGTATCTTTATAAAAATAATTTTCAAAAAAAATTTGATGTGTAATTTGGAAAATCATTTTAATACTATTTTATGACCCTTTTGACAATGAACAAATTCATAATTGTGTCTGTCGTTGCAGCTGTTGCTGGAATATCTGTTGCTTTTGCCAGCCCGTTATTTTATGACACTGAAATCAATGAATCCATTCCTATCACTATGGTGAAAGAAGACACTATGGTGAAAGAAGACATTCCTAAATCATATGATGGAGTCTTTGTGGGGGTAAATGATGGAGTACACAGTGCTGAAGGACAATCAAAAGTCATCTTCTTAGATGATGGTAGAGAAATATTGCGACTGGAGAACTTCAAATCTACAAATGGTCCTGATCTCTATGTGTATCTTTCAACAGATACTGACGCAACAGACATTGTAAATCTAGGAAAACTAAAGGCTAATGTTGGAAATCAAAATTATGATATTCCAGAAGGTACAGACCTTGAAAAATACAATAAAGTTTTGATCTGGTGTAAATCCTTTAGTGTATTGTTTGGCAGTTCAGATCTAACTGCCTTACTTTAATTTTTTTTTAAATTCATCTCTTACTTCTATGCTTTAACTCTTGAATGTCGTGTAATCAAATAAACTACCAAGATCAAATAAAAAAATCCTGCAATAGGAAGAATGAGATCTCCTGTAACTAATGAGCAATTCGTTATTGGGGTATTCCAGTTCAGTGGAACTGGTATGCATCTAAACAATGAGATTATGGCAGACCCTGCAAAAGGAGTAACCACAAGTGCAGTCATTCCTTCCTTTGTAAAACCCATAAAAAATTTTTTAGAATCTGATTCTGACACTTTATACGATGAAATAGTCAATAGAATCAATATGCCTGCAATTATGGTGGCATCTATTTGCAATAGATCAGATAATTCTAGCATTATTTTATCACAATTAAGCAGAATAAAAATACAAGACTCTATCTATATCCCCAATGATAAAGTGCTCCCGTCGGGATTTGAACCCGAGATCACTGCCTTGAGAGGGCAGTATGCTTAGCCGGACTACACCACAGGAGCTTGTTCAAAAACAAACTCTATCTCAATTTAAAGGAAATGTTTTGACAATGAATCCATTGGTAAAAATTAGTAAGTTTGTTGCTTTATACAAAATTGAAAACAAATAATTTTATGGATTTGAAAAAACTAGTCGAAGAGCAATCACTGACAAATTTTCCTGTCGGTTTAGGAGGATGTAGAACAACTAGTTCATTTTTTGATTCATGCGATTATGACATAACAATATTTGATAATAAATCCGAGCCAAACAAAATAATTTTCTATGATGATAGTTTTATAACAATTCATCATGGCTCATTAAACGAAACAAAGTCTGATATTCTTGTAAAATATGACGGAATGCAGATAATTCATGATGAATCTTGGGAACTTCGAATGTTTCTATCAAAAGTAAAGGAAAAACGTTTAACACTTTACAAAGACTATGCAAAAAATTGTCTGTTTGAATCTCTTTTTTGCTGCGAAAAAACTAAAGAAGGAATAAAAACTTCAAATGTTTTTTCATCTTGTTGGCAAATATGTGCATCTTATTTTTTAGCTGATGCCATCTGCTTACTCAATCTGTATAGACCAAATCCTACACATATGTTAGATGTGTTGCGCAAATTTGAGAAAAATCAAATAAACGAACAAATCTCCATAGTAACCCAAACAGTTGGCATTGAGAGGGCAATCCAGTCTCTATTAGAAAGAATCCTAAAATCAACAATTGGTTTTTCTGACTTGGTTGAAAATAACAACCATTCAAAAATCATCCAAGGAAAACACGATTTATTTATAAAAAATTCAATGTTATCTGATTGCTATTTTTACTTGGGATACATAAACAAAGAAAACTTTGTAAAGATTAAAGACAAAATTGATAGCCAACCAGATCTTATTCATATACTAAAAGTAGCCTTTGATATTGAGGCTGACTCTAATCTGCTTGAGCATCAGGCAAAACTCATTCAAAAATCATGCAATACCATTCTTGGCCTCATTTCCAGTGCGTGATTTTCTAAAGCCTTGTACTAACATTTTAAAATAAGTAATATCATCACGTATCTATGACAGATCAAGCATGTGGATGCGAAGCAGACAGCGGCGATCCAACTTATTCATGTGATTGTGATATGCAAGGTCATTGTATATGCAGTCACGATTGCAAATGTAAAACTGACGTTTGTAAAGAAGCAGTCAAACAACTGTAAATCTAGTTGTTTTTATTTTATTTTTTATTTTTTAGGTTATTCTTCCTCTTCAAAGCCCCATGATTTTACCAATTCTTTTTGGAACTTGTCGGATTGTTTTTCATCTAATGCAAATCCACAATTTTTGTGAGTTGGAACGACTGTCATTCCATCAAGCTTAAACTCTACTTCGTACAAGTGAACTTTTGAGCACTCACACATTATAAAATTTCTTAAATTTTCCTCTATATTTGCTTATTTGAATAACGTTTAACTATCCGTGACGCACATTTTTTTTTGAATTGAAGACAACGTTTTTAGCTCTATCTCTAATTGCAATCTTAATTTTTGGTACTATTCCATTACCTTTTGCAGCAGCACAGTTTCAAGCAGGCGGTGTTTCTCTTCCAGGTGATCCAGTATGGTATGCTGGTATAGGTCTTAAACAAGGTGATTTTTTTAGATATTCGATGTGTCATGTAGATTACAAAGAATGTACTGAATTTGAAATGGATATTTGGATTAAAGGTGATACAAAATCTGGAACTGAAGACAAGTGGCTTACTGAAGTAGTTGTTTATGATGGTAACAAAGTGATCAAGGGTGAAATGGATTTAGGAAAACTAGCGCCAGAGCCATCTGGTGGCAGTGCTGATCTATCTGTTTACAGAGGTGCGTTCAAATCCTCTATTGTGTGGTTATCTGCTTTTGCAAATGGATATTATGAAGGCGGTGACAAGGGACCAAAAAAATTCTCTGCTAAATCTTGGGGTAAAATTGGAAACATCGGTGGTGAACAAATAATCCCAACAGCTATTGAAAAAGTTTCAGTCCCAGCTGGAATGTATGATACGGTTTTGATTTCTTGGAAAACCGGTGGTGCTACAAGTAAAGTTTGGGTAGTTGATGGTTTCCCATTTCCAGTAAAAGCTCAAACATATACTCATGTCTCATCTGGTATTCCGCCCACAGAATATCGATTTACATTATTAGAGTATAAAGAAAATGTACAACAAAGTCCATTTGCCAATATAATTTCTGATGTTGATAATCCTGAATTAAAAAACTGTCCAAAAACTGACTCGCTTACTAATTCAATTAAGAGACCAACGAAAAATTTTTCTTATCAAATTCATGCTTACTATAGCCCAGAATACCCTGTACAAGGATGTCCAATGAAATGGCAATTTAATTTTCTTAGCAAATATCATGATACTGAGTTCTTGAATCAAGTCCAGTATGATCTTATAGTTGTTGACGATAAATTTACACTTCCTCCATTACGTTCTGTTGCAAAAGATCAAGGTTATGACTATCTGTATTCACCATCTGGATTATCTACTATTGATATGATAGTTCAACAACCTCCAGGAACTGCTCATTTTGTAGTTTATGTATATGGATTAGCTCCTCAAGGAATTGTTCCATCCAATCCTTTGGATTACCTTGTAATTGATCTTCCTATTTCAGCTAAGGATGGCAATTCAGATACTACACAAAACATTCCATCTTGGATTAAAAAGAATGCAGGATGGTGGGCAGACGGCTCAATTGATGATAATTCTTTTGTCCAAGGAATTCAGTTCTTGATCAAAGAGAGAATAATACAGATTCCACAAACTGCTCAAGGTTCAGCAACAGGAAGTAATCAAATTCCAGACTGGATTAAAAAGAATGCAGGATGGTGGGCAGACGGCTCAATTGATGATAATTCTTTTGTCCAAGGAATACAGTATTTGATCAAAGAGGGAATAATCAAAATCACACAAGCTGCTCAGGATTCAGAATCAGGAAGTTCTGAGCCAGACTCTTGGCTTGGTTAAAAACAACACTAACTTTTTCATGTCTTACATTCAAATTATTAGATTTTGATGAAAAATCAGATGATAAAATGGTAGGTATCTTTAGTTATCCAAAACGACACTTAAAAAAATTAGTTAAAAATGGAGACTATTCTGAGGCACTTGAATTTGGAAAAAGTTTGGCAGAAAAATTTTCTAATGATCCTGATTACATGTTTATGATGGGAAGCATTTATTTTATTTTAGAAGATGCAAAAAAAGCAATTGCATATTTTGAAAAGGCTTTAGAGATAAAACATGATGACGTTGAGACATTGACATTAAAAACAAATGCTCATCTTTCATTACAACAAAAAGATGAAGCAATAGATTGTTGTAAAAAAATCATAAAACTAGATCCTCATAACTATGAGGCTCATGGTTTGCTTGAAAAATTAGAATCTCTTTAAACCCTTCTTGTTTTACTTTTCATCTCATATGCATTTTCCATTAGCCAATCACAAAACTTTGTAACCTTTTCATCAAACTCTGTCCAAATGTGTACTGAATGTGGAAGAATGTCTATTTTCCAATTATCTGAATATACTCTCACTCCTTCTTTATTCTCATACATGTATGCATCTTGAACTTGTATGTCTCCCAAAATTTCTTTTGCTTTCTCTTTGATCAACTCTCTATTAATTGGGAATCTCTTTCTATCATAATCAATAATTAAGCTGAGATCCCGTTTACCATACATGTCGAATTCTTCTATTCTGCCCTCTTTTGGAAAATTTACCACTAGTTTGATATTGTATTTTTTGCCTACTTCTTTACCAATCTCAACGATTCTCGTATATGCCATGGCTGGACTTTTCTTTAACATAAAGCGAATTTGTGCTAGATTCGTTTTCAATTGTTGCTGAAGGTCTAAAACTATCTCTGAGAATATCATGATGTCCATTATATGAAATCCCATTATAATCATTAATCTTATGAACAGGATTAGTTTTTTTAGACGTAAAAATAATTAACATTATTGGCATTACCAATGGATTATGATGGTGTACGAACAGATGATAGCTCAGAGAGAACCGATAATGTAAATGACTACAAAGTAACCTGTATTGATTTTATCAAAGATATTTCTCATGATTATGAGGCATGGGTTGATTACTATAAACTCCCAGAAGACGAAGACAAAAAACGACGTACTGGAATTAAAGCAACTATAGAAAGAACAAACGAATGGATCGCAAAAGTTGCTCAGACAATAAAAGCAGTTGATGTTGTGATGAATGATGGAATTCAAAAAATGGCTGAATCCACAGCAGGAAAGCCACTTGAAATTGGCGTCTTTGTAAATGGAAAATCAAGCTATACTATGGCAAATGCCGGAATTATTGATGTTAATGTAAAGTCTAGTGGGAGACAGAGTAGAAAAACAAAACTTGGTTTTCATTTCAAAGATACTAGATTTAGAATTGAATCAACATGTGGAGCATTCTTTGATGAAAATAACTTGCCTACTGAAGAATTTGATTTGATGGATATTCATCTTAAACTTTATGCAGAAAATGCACAACAACGTGATGTAATCTCATTTACTGTTACCATTAGTGAAATGGAAAATGATATCGAATTTGAACGAAGGGGTCTAACTACTATTGTTCATATAGTGTAATTTCTATTGCAACCCTTTTTTCACCTGCTCTTTTTTCTCCAGGGTATTTTAATTGAGAAATTTTTTGCTCCAGTTTTTCATCTTTAACTAAATTTGCTTTACCTGTGTATGTTGAATTGTTGTATTCTATGATCACATCTGGATTTGCTATGGCATTTCTGAACCAGTCTCCATCTGGTCTGTGTCTTGAAAAATAGATTTTTTCATTATATTTTACAGCACGAAGCGTAACTGAATGACGCTTTCCTGTCTTTCTGCCCTTTGTGCTCAAAACTGCATGAAATAGATTATCTTCACTTGTCATGAGCCAATATTTCTGTCAAGTAATTTAACCTCATTGCTAGAAATTTCTGATATTTGGTATGATAAGCAAATCTGAATAATGTAATACATGTCAGTCAAACTAGAAAATATGCCTGAAAATATGGCTACAGCTGATGACTTTGTTGGAAAAAAAGTCATAGATCGAGAAGGAATAGAGTATGGCAAAGTCAAACATATCCACATTAATCAACACACTCTAATCGTTTCAGGAGTTACAATTCATCAGGGATTTAACAAAGACTATTTCCTTTCTAATGATTACATTGACAAATTTACTGAGGAAACTTTGCTACTTAGCAGACCTCCAATTAGATCAGGAATTCCAGTAGTTGACATTGACAGTCACAAAATAGGAAAAGTAAAACGACTCCACAGAAATTCTGATACCAACGAACTTGAATCTGTTGAAATTAGTGATGGGTTGATGCATTCTAAAATTATATCCAAATCAGAAATTTGGGGCGTAGGCGAAAAAGTTATTCTTAAAATGACAAAAGAAGAATACAAAAAACTGGAATAATTTTATTTTTCCAAAACTGCACTTTATGTTATGCCTTTTTACCGCATTTTAGACAAATAGGAATCCCTTTTTCAATTGTTATATCTACATTTGATGAGTGACACTTTTGGCAAAGTCCTTTCATATTCTATTTGCTTCATAAGGCCTTTAAATTTTTTATGAGATGACTTCTGAACGCTTAGCAATTTATAATTGAGATAAGCGATCAAAGCATTGTATTCCGTAGAGACTAGATCTCTCTCAAAATCATTTGGTGCAGTAACTGCAGTAAATGACATTTCATTTGCTGTTGAATCTGGTGAGATCTTTGGATTTCTTGGACCAAACGGTGCAGGTAAAAGTACTACTATAATGATCCTTACAACACTACTAAAGCCAACCTCTGGGCAAGCTTTGGTTTTTGGATTTGATGTAATGACACAACCAAAACAAGTCCGTCAAAGCATTGGATATGTACAACAAGAATCCACCGTAGATGAATATCTTACAGGAAAGGAAAATTTACTTTTACAAGCAAGACTGAATCACATTCCAAAAGATCAAATCGATAAAAGAATTGATGAAGTCTTGGAATTAATTGAATTATCTGATAAACAAAATGATCCTGTAGTTACATATTCTGGTGGAATGAGAAAACGATTAGACATTGCTGGTGGACTATTACATCGTCCAAAAGTGTTATTTTTAGATGAACCTACAGTTGGGTTGGATATTCAAACACGTCGAAAAATTTGGGAATACATCAAAAAAATACACAAAGAATTTGAAATGACTATCTTTCTTACTACTCACTACATGGAAGAAGCAGACCAATTATGTGATAGAATTGGAATTATTGATCGTGGAAAGATTCAGGTAATTGATTCGCCTGAGAATATGAAAAATGCTATGGGCAATGAAGTTATATCACTGACATTTGAAAATGGAAACTTTGCTGATTTTTTGTCTCAATTACGCCAGATTGATTTGATAAAAAAAATAAATGAAGATAATAACAAACTAACTATTTTTGCATCAAAAGGAACAGAAGTAATTCCTAAAATTTTTCAAATTTCTTCTGAACTTCAAATTAAAATTATTTCCATATCGTTAACTCAACCTACTTTGGATGATGTCTTCATTTCTTACACAGGTCATGAAATAAGAGATGATGATACTGGATTTAATCGAAAACGAGAACATGCAAAAATGAAGAGGTTACGTGCATGAATTCTTTGATGTATGACACTTATACTATTTTTTGGAGAGAATTAAAACGATACAAAAAATCCCGCAGTGGTGTTTTAATTAGATTGATTCAACCTGCAATTTGGATAATTGTAATTGGAAATACTTTTTCCGGAACTCGGCCATTAATCCAGTCAGTTGGGTTTGAAGGACAATATATTGAATTTATGGCACCTGGTGTGATTATACTGACTGCAATTTTTACTAGCATTTTTGGTGGAGTCAATACTCTTTGGGACAGAAGATATGGATTTATGAATAAAGCACTAACATCTCCTATTTCACGCTCTTCTATCGCATTAGGAAAAATGTCTGCAATTTCTTTAATTTCAGCACTACAAGCTAGTTTGATTATAGGAATTGCTTTGGCAATTGGTGTAACTTTTCCAAATCCGTTTATGATTGCCCCAATCATGGCAATTGTAATCTTATTTTCTCTAGGATTTTCTGGAATCTCTGTTATAGTAGCTGCAACTGCAAAATCTCAAGAGACTTTTTGGGGTGTAATAAATTTTCTTGGAATGCCTTTGTTTATGTTAAGTCCAGCGCTCTTTCCACTAGAATTACTCCCTGATTGGCTAGCAACTATTGCAAAACTTAATCCTGTGACCTATACTGTTTTATTGGTTAGAGAAATGATGACCGGAGTTTCAGAAGGAGGGATCTCTGCGTTACTTAGTATTGGAGTTATTACTGTATTTGTATTGGTGATGGTTGGTTTGGCCAGTTATGTGTTTACTAGAGAAGTAAACAAACCATTTTAGCAAAAACTATAATCATTAGTCTTTTTTAATTCTGAAATCAAAGTATAATTTAACTTCTATATAGTCAATAGAGGGATATTGTTTTTTCGTAATCTATGATTGTTATTGCTAAATAAATTGCAAAATACATTGTTTCAATGATAACAAAGATAACATCATTGCTAATGATCGCAACTATAGTTGCTATTACAGCATCACTAAGCGCAAATGCCGAATCAGCACCTGATACACCTGATTCAAGATACGTGTATAATGTCAATGGTGCTGGTGCAACATTCCCATTCCCTCTGATTGATTTATGGAGAGTCGAATACAATAATGATTTTGACAACGTAAATCTAAACTATCAATCAATTGGAAGTGGGGGTGGAGTAAAACAGCACATCGAGAAGACTGTAAATTTTGCAGCCTCTGATGCACCACTTACTACTAAGGAAAGAGGACTTGCACCTGACACATTACATATTCCTGAAACCGTAGGAGGGGTCACTGTAGCATATAATATTCCTGAAATTCCAAAAAGCGGGTTAAAATTAACTGGCAAGGTAATTTCTGGTATCTTTATGGGAAACATCACCAAATGGAATGATTCCTTGATTAAAGATCTTAATCCTGGATTGAATCTTCCTAATCAAGATATTGTAGTGGCACATCGTTCAGATGGTTCTGGAACTACATTTGTCTTCACTGACTATCTTTCAACTGTTGATCCTGATGGTTGGGGTAAAAAAGTAGGAAAAGGAAAATCTGTTCCATGGCTAGTAGGATTAGCTGCAGCAGGAAACGAAGGCGTTGCAGGAATTGTAAAGTCTACTACATACTCTGTGGGGTATGTCGAGCTAGCTTATGCATTTCAAACTGGAATGACTTTTGCACATGTTCAAAATGGTGACAAAAGTAAATTCATTGAGCCAAGCATAAAATCTATTACTGCTGCTACATCTGGACTTGCAAATAAACTTCCAGCCGGAGATGCAGATTGGTCTACAGTATCTGCAGTAAACGCACCTGGTCCTGACTCGTATCCAATTTCGAGTTTCTCGTATCTTCTTGTGTATAAAGATCTAAAAGAAACATCAAAGAACAAGGAAGAGGCAAAAGCGATGCTTCACATGATTTATTGGATGATAACTGATGGACAAACATTTGCACCTACTTTATTGTATTCTCCACTACCTGACAATGTTGTAGAGTTGGGCAAAAAAAGTTTATCACAGGTAACATATGACGGCGAAGTTCTTTGGAAGTACGATGATTCTGTCAAAACAACAGAAACCAAAACAACAGAAACCAACACAACCGAGTATGAAATTCCAGATTGGATTCGAAACAATGCAAAATGGTGGGCAGATGGTTTGATCACTGATCAAGACTATATCAAAGGACTACAATATCTGATATCTCAAGGTATTCTTAAAGTCTAAACTCTTTTTTCTTTTTATTTTTTCATATATCTTAGTTTTATATTTTTATTCTATTTTTTTAAAATTTAATTTTTATTTTTTTAAATATTTTTAAATTTAATGTTTTAAAATTCTTTTTTTAAAATACTAATTTATTCTATATAGTGTTACGAGAACTATCTATCATTATGTTCTATCTGTAGAGAATAGTGATCCAGCTTATAGTATCCAAATCATTATTCCCAACAATGAATTACAAAAACGCAATAACTATGACGACACTAAGTGTAATTGCAGTATTTGCAATTGCATCTTTTGCAGGATTTGAAATAGCTGATACTGATGCAGCTCCTGCAGCAGTACAACCCGCCAAATACGTATTTGTGGAAGGAACCACTATCTCTGCAGAGTTTACATTTAGAGATGGAACTGAATTATCTCCTTTCCAACTATTTACTCAGACAGGCGGATTTGGAACTACCACTCTGGAAGCAACATCTAGCACATCTGGTTCAAGTGTAGGTGCACAAGATGATGGTGGTGAAAGAACTAGTAGAGCAAAACCATCTTTTACATTGGAAAAAAATGTGGGTGGAACTCCATATCTTTATCAAGCAGCTGATGAAGCACAAAAATACCAATTCAGCTCAGGATTTGAATATCAATACAAATTCTTTGATGTTGACGTATTTTTAACTGCAGGAGGAGATACTCTTCGAGCTTTTGAATACAAGAATTGTAAAGTAACATCCTATGCTGTAACTACAAGATCTGATAATGAAGAAGGATACACTGGAAAAGGAATTGTGTATGTAGATCAGTATACTTTTGAATGTGATGGTTACAAACCACTTAATCCAGCTATGGATAAAATGCATACTACTGAGCATGCAAAAACAATCAGTTCAAGTGATCTAAAATCTACAGACAAATGGGAACCAGGATTTTCTCAAAAATAATCCCCTCCTTTTTTTTATTTTAAATAATAATATTTTATATGTATTTTATTCTTCAGAGATAATACTGTGAATATTTTCATCGATTGCAACTTCGGCAATATCACTTGAATACTCTGCAATTCTTCTCAAGTCTTCTAAAACAAATCTAATTATTGTTGAATTTTTTTCATCCTCTTTAATCTTTGACATGATCTCTTTTTCTTCTTCAATTACGTTATTTACTTTCTCTGCAACATTTTCACCCTTTTGAAAATCATGATTCTGAACAGCAGTAATTGATTCTTCAAAAACTTCTAATGATTTTTCAGATAATTTTTTAATTTTATTTATGATTTTTGGGTCTATGTTCTCTTCTATGAATTTAATTCTTTTAGCAATTAGACTTGCATGATCTCCTATTCTTTCTATCTTACTTACTATTGTTCTATATTCAAGGCAGTCTGACGGTCTTTTCAATCCCATATCTTGGAGTATGTTTTCATTTCCAACTGCCAAAACTAAATTTCGTCTCATATAAAGTCCAAATCTGTCCACCTCATCATCCATGTTGACAACTCCTTCTGCGTGAGAAGTATCTGCTTCTTCCAATGCCTCTATTGATTCTTTTACCATATTCGTAGCCATCAAATACATTCTTTTTAATGCAGTTTCAAATGATAATTCTGGCAGTCTAGTTAGAATTTGAATAGTCATTGTCTCTGAGCTGGATTCTACAATCTCTGTGCCTATCATGGATGAGCGAACCAACTCTCTTACACTCCTAGAGTGCTCTGCAGGAATTTTCATTCCCTTTGTTTTTATCTGAATTATTTTATATCCTGCAAGATATGCTGCAATAATTTTTCGTTTAACTGAATCTCCTGAGTCTTTTTGACTGGAATATATGACGGCTGTAGTTTTTCTCTCATCATTTTGCTCTCTTGGAAATAGAGTCAGTGATTGATTTGAATTTTTTACAATAGTTATGTTTTCTCCAACTTTAATTTTTAATTCCTCAATCCAATCTTTTGGTAATGATATGATGTAAGTTGAACCCCCACTCAACTGCATTCTTCTTGTCTGTTTGGTTTTCTCAATTATTTCCAACTGATCTACAATACTCAAATTTCTTAATTACAATATAGTTGACGATCTATATAGAATCATGATCATATCATAAAGTATGGTGAAATATTAGATATTCTATTTTTACCCCAAAAGACTGTGGATAAACCCAATCTGAATTTAAAAAAAAGACGAGTAATTTCAGATAAAGTATTCAAGATTGGGGCTACGGTTGCCGGAACATATGTCTTGGTGATAGTTGTATTAATTGCATTTCAGTTGATATCCGAATCATATCCTATTTGGGAAAAAGAAGGATTATCATTTATCACAAAAACTGATTGGAATGCAGTCGAAGATAGAGAATCATTTGGTGCTTTACCTTACATTTTGGGTACCTTGACTACATCTGCAATTGCAATGATGATTGGCGTTCCGCTAAGCATAGGAATTGCAATGTTTATCTCAGATGCTCCTTCAAAAATTGGCGCACCTCTAGGCTTTTTGGTAGAACTTTTAGCTGCTGTCCCAAGTGTTATTTACGGTCTTTGGGGGCTCTTTGTTTTTAGAATATATTTTCGGGATTGGTTTGAAACTCCATTACATAATGCATTTGGTGATAATGTCTGGTTATTTTCTGGCAATCCGTATGGATTGGACATTCTAACTGCAAGCGTTATTCTTGCAATTATGATTATTCCAACTGTTTCTGCAGTTTCACGCGAAATAATGAAAGCTGTTCCTCAACAACAAAAAGAGGCAGCCTATATGCTTGGTGCAACTAAATGGGAGATGTTCAAACTTGCCATATTTCCTTATTCGAAAACCGGTCTGATAGGCGCTTCTATCTTGGGTCTTGGAAGAGCAGTAGGTGAAACAATGGCAGTTACCATGTTAATTGGAAATGCAACTGGCATAGGCGCAATACCTTCTTCATTATTTGGACCAAGTCAGACAATGTCAAGTATTATTGCAAATGAATTCGTTGAGGCATCTCCTGCATCTATTCATATGCCTGCATTGATTGGTATTGGATTGATTCTTCTCTTAATTGCTATTGTGATTAATGTTATCGCTCATTTGCTTGTAACAAGAATGCTCAAAATAAAAGAAGGTGCAATAAATAATTGAATTCAATTCAGGATCGAAGACAAGAATATAGATCTTTATTCAAACAAAATGTGGCAAAGAGATTACTCATAGATAAATCTGTAAGGATTATTGTTTTTTCCTGTGTGATTATTGCCATTATTCCATTGGGTAGTATCTTAGTTGAAGTATTCAAAAATGGACTGACCGCAATTAGCATTGAATTTTTAACAGAGACTCCTGGCTCTGCTGGATCTGGTGAGGGTGGAATCGGTCCTGCAATTCAAGGAACCCTGATAATTATAGGACTGTCCAGCATGATTGGTGTTCCGATAGGTGTTATGTCAGGTATTTTTCTATCTGAATATGGAGACAATGCACTTGCAAGATTTGTTCGATTCTTCAATGATGTCTTTATGGAATTCCCATCAATTATTCTTGGAATATTTGCATTTTTGATAATTGTTTTGGTTCTTGGTCATTTTTCAGTTTGGGCAGGCGCATTTGCATTGTCTCTTATTATGTTCCCTATTGTTGCAAGAACTACTGAAGAATCATTGAAGATGGTGCCCATGACATATAGAGAAGCCGGAACTGCATTAGGATTAAAAAAATGGGTTATCACATTTAGAATTGTAATCTCTGCTGCAAAGAGTGGCATGATTACTGGAATACTACTTTCTGTATCTAGAATTGGTGGTGAAACTGCTCCGTTAATCATGACTATCCTCGGTAGTAGTCAATTCTTTAGCAGTATGGATACTCCAATGGATGCATTGCCTTTGAGAATATGGCGGCTTTCTTTATTGCCCTATGACAGCGCTCAACTTCAGGGATGGGGGGCAGCATTGGTTTTGATTATGATTATACTGGGAATCAATTTGGGAATCAGATATTATTTTATGAATAAAAAAAATAGATTCATCGGACAATTAATTAAACAAAGGAGAAATGCTACAAAATGACAGCATTGACAACAAAGCCAACTAGTATGGAAGCATCACCCTTTGTATCTTCTGAATCTTCATCCACTATTGATACTAGTAAATACAAAATGATTGCAGAAAATGTTACTGTAAGTTATGGCGGGATAGATGCTGTAAAAAATGTCACAATGAAATTCAAAGAAAAATCTGTCACTGCTTTAATTGGACCATCTGGTTGTGGAAAAACCACATTTCTTCGATGTCTTAACAGAATGCATGATATGACAAAGAATGCTAAAGTTACAGGTAAAGTTATGATTGATGATATAGATCTTTATTCAAAAGAAATTGATCCTATTTATCACCGAAGAAAAGTTGGAATGGTTTTTCAAAAACCAAATCCCTTTCCTACAATGTCTATTTATGATAATGTAACAGCTGGTCTTCGGTTAAATGGAGTCAGAGATAAAAAAATTCTAGATGAAATTGTCGAAGATTCTCTGAAGATGGCGTATCTTTGGGATGAAGTAAAAAATGATCTAAAAAAATCTGCAATTGAATTATCTGGTGGTCAACAACAACGTCTCTGTATTGCTCGAGCACTTGCTATACAACCTGAAGTATTACTTATGGATGAACCTGCATCTGCACTTGATCCAATTGCAACTCAAAAAATTGAAGAAACAATCATTGATTTAAAAAATGATTATACGATTATCATTGTAACCCATAACATGCAACAGGCAATTCGTGTTTCTGACTATACTGGATTTATGTATCTCGGTGATCTAATCGAATTTAGAGAAACAAAGAAACTATTTACAGATCCAAAAGACGAACTTACGGCAAAATATGTGCAAGGTCACTTTGGATAAATGACTCGTTTAATTGACCCATCACTGCACAAGTTGTCATTTATCATGTCTGAAATGGGTGATATGGTAATAGAATCAATATCTTTGGCAATAGATTCGTATTTGACAGGAACAAATACCAAAGATAAAGTTCTAAAGTTATCTGATGCTATTCGTGCAAAATACTTTGAAGTAGAAGATCTTACATTTGATATGTTGTTAAAGTATCAACCTGTGGCTGATGACTTTAGATTAATTCGTTCGTCAACAGAAATTTCATACGCATTTTCTAGATTTGGTAGATATGCTTATGATATTACTCTTGTTAGAGATTTGTTTGGTGATGTATCTGAATGCACTAACGCATCACTTGCAGAATCAACGAAAAAAGTAAAACATATGATCAAAGCAGCAGTCTTGTCTTTTGCAGAATTAGATGTTAGAAAAGCTGTTGAAATTCGTGAAGATGAAAAATTCATTGATAAAATCTATCGTGAGAGATTGCCAAAATTGATTGAATCTACAAATACTCGATGTGCCCTAGCTGAAGCGTTATTGTTGCGGTATTTGGAAAGAATAGGCGATCATGCTGTATTCATGAGTGATGCCATTAACTATATTGTAACTGGTAAACATCGTCCAAGTGAAGAACGCATCGCATCTCATATGAAAACTGAAAATTAACTAATATTATAAAATCATCAATACCAAATAAATCTCAAAAATCAACAGAACCAAGCATTGTATGCATTACTTGGATAACAGTTTTAACATCCATCTCACTTGATTCAATTTATGGGACACATATTTTCTTGGATAAATTCTAGTGATAAAGAAATTTTAGCAATTATTAATAATCTTGCAAAAAAAGCAGTAGAGACTGCTGAGGCACTAGTAGTTCTATTTTCAGATCTCAGTAATACAGACCAACACACAAAAATCAAAAATCTTGAAAGCGAAGCAGATATTCTTACTCGTGATATTTTTGCAGAATTGAATAAAACATTCATTACTCCTTTTGATCGTGAGGACATGCAAAGAATTGCCTCAAAAATAGACGATGTAATTGATTTTATGGATGGAATTTCTGCACGAACGCGTAGTTATAAAATTTCTATTGCCCCTCCATATACACTAGAAATCGCTAAAGAACTTGTAAATGCCACAAAAGAAGTAGAATACATGGTATCTAAATTAAAAAATATTAAAAATGTTCAAGACATGATATCTCATTGTCGAAATACAAGTAGTATTGAGCATACTGTAGATGATTTGTATAGAAAATCTATCGAAAAACTCTTTGAGAGCAATGACGCTATAACAATCATTAAACTAAAAGATATCTATGAAACAATGGAAACTGCCTCTGACAGATGTGTGGATGTCGCAGATGTTATTGAAGACATAGTTCTGAAATACACTTAGTGGTATTATGTATGAATTAGCTATATGTGCAATAATAGCGGCACTATTTTTTGATTTTATCAACGGGTTTCATGATGCAGCAAATTCTATTGCAACAGTTGTTGGAACTCGAGTACTAAAACCACTCCAAGCAGTGACCCTTGCAGCTGTCGCAAATTTTGTTGGTCCATTTCTTTTTGGTGTCGCCGTTGCAACAACAATTGGAAAGGGAATTATCAATCCTGATTTTGTAACTATTCATATCATCATAGGTGCATTATCTGGAGCAATTGTATGGAATCTAATCACTTGGTGGTGGGGATTTCCTTCTTCAAGTAGTCACGCCCTCATAGGCGGTATAATTGGAGCAGGAATTGCGGGTGCAGGAACACATGCAATAATTTTTGGAGGATTAGAAAAGGTAGTGGCTGGAATAATTATATCACCTATAGTAGGATTAGTCGGTGCATTTTTACTTGCAACTGTGATTCTCAGAGTGTTTGCAAACAAAAAACCACTCAAGGTAAATTCTATTTTTGGCAAACTACAGCTTGTGTCATCCACTTATTTTTCACTCACACATGGCGCAAACGATGGCCAAAAAACAATGGGGATAATTGCATTAATTTTGTTAACAGAAGGCGTGATTACAACATTTGATGTGCCATTTTATGTCATATTGATGGCGGCACTTGCAATAAGCCTTGGCACATTTTTTGGTGGCTGGAGAATCATAAAAACAATGGCAGTAAAAATTACACAACTAAAACCCTATCAGGGATTTGCTGCAGAAACTAGTGGCGCTACTATTTTAGCTGCTTTGGCACACGCTGGAATCCCTGCAAGTACAACTCATGCAATTTCTGGTGCTATTATGGGTGCAGGTGCGGTAAGACGTATTTCTGCAGTTAGGTGGGGAATAGGCAAAAGAATAGTTTGGGCTTGGGTTATCACAATTCCTGCTAGTGCTGGAGTTTCATATTTGGCAATGCTTTTGATCAAATTCTTTGTGTGAGTTGTTTTCAAATCTTGAGATGATATCATGAAAAAAATCCTTTTTGTTTGTGTTGAAAATGCTGGCAGGAGTCAAATGGCTGAAGCATTTTTTAGAAAATACATGCCACAAGGATTTGAAGTAATAAGTGCTGGAACAAAGCCAAGCACTCACGTAAACCCAATTGTTTTACAAGCTATGAAAGAAATTGGTATTGATATTGAAAATCAAACGCCAAAACATATCTCACAACAAATTATAGTTGAATCTGAAAAGGCAATCAACATGGGTTGTATTGACAAAGAATCATGCCCTGCTTTATTTATGAAAGATACTCTTGATTGGCAAATTCCAGATCCAAAGGGAAAGCCAATAGAAGAAGTAAGAAAAATTCGTGATCAGATAAAAACAAAAGTTCTAATTTTAATTAAATCTCTTGAGGAAAACAACTAATGTCGTATTCAAATTTACAAATTTTTACTGTTGAATTAATCGGAACATTCCTTCTTGTTGTGTTTGCGACTGGCTCTATTGTTTATGACGTACAAACCGGAGGAACACTGGGGATTGCTTTTGCTGCTGTTGCCCCATTTATTGCATTAATAATTGGGATATACTTTTTTGGAAAAATCTCATTGGCACATTTTAATCCTGCGGTGACTATCGCATTTTACATTACAGGACATATTTCTAAGATTCAAATTGCATATTATTTTACTGCCGAGATTATTGGGGCACTGCTTGGTTCTTTGTTTGTTATGCGTTTTATTGGCACTGGAGCAAATCTTGGAGCAAATTCCCCCAATCTGGATTTTTCATTATTTTTGATATTCCCAGTTGAAGTTTTGGCGTCTGCTATGTTGATGATTGTAGTCTTTACTGTAGTCTATACAAAAGGACTCAAAGGATTTGGTGGGATTGCAATTGGTGGAATTGTTGGGTTGGATATCTTTTTTTTGGCTTTTATTTCTGGTGCTTCTATGAATCCTGCTAGGGCATTAGCTCCTGCATTATTATCCGGCGTATTAGATAATTTGTGGCTATATTGGACTGCACCTTACATTGGAACTATAATTATCGCATTTCTATTTCGAAAAAAATTCAATTCAAAAATTAGTTCTTAATACTTAGAGGAATATCCATTTACATAGTTCACATAATTCAACAGAATCTAAAGTCAATTTCCTTATTGTTCTGATTATCTTACCTCATAATGTCTTGATATATACTTCAAATCTCGAGCAAAGTTCGGAATTAACAAGATTATGTCAAGATATTCTAGCCGCAAATGATCGAATTTATTTTGTATCAACTATTAACAAAAACGGCAAAGCCACAGAATCCAAATTTCGCAATGACAGAGTTATTACAAATCTAACATCCAACGAAATAGCAATGTTATACATGCAACAAACATTACAATCCTCCTTGACCAAAGAATTTGATGATGTATTGGGGCCTCTTGATTTTATTACAATACAAAGAGAAACGTTACTAGAGTTTATTTTTCCATTTTCAAATGGTGTTGTTTTTGTTATGGCTGATTTAGATATAGTCTCAAGATATCTTGCAAAAACAATCTCGTTTTTGATTAGAGACTTTGAATGCAAAATCAAAGATTCTTTATATGCATAGATGTAATCTATAAGAAATGACTTTTTTTATTTATACTGATGCAAATTTTTTATCTTAATTTTTAGTCCATTTACATAGAGAACATAGTTTTGTTTTGATTTACTATTGCACCATAAAATATTTAGTATGTTTTTTTAGATCCGTGTTGATTTTATATGACATGCAAAAAACTGAATGTGATAGATGTGGAAATAAAAATACTGAAATTTTGAGACGTGGAAAATTCTCTCAGGATGTTTTATTTTGTCCTTTCTGTGATGATATTTGCAATAAACTGGGTTAGACTCACAGAATTATTCTATATAGAATATGATATTTTATAGATATACTGAAAGTAATTGCAATTCTGTTTTAAAATATTATGATAATGTATGATTAATGAATGCCACTAACTCCCTTGAGCATGACAAGTTATCATTTTCAAAAATTTTATTATCAAAAGAAGTGGCAGACATTATTAAACAAGTAGTAAAAGAGTCAACTATGACTGTTCGTCCTAGATGTGATGATAGGGAGAAATATAAAAAATTTGGAAGATAATGCCATGTCAAACATCATCCAATCACAATGCAGTCCAAAGTGTTGGTGTAAACAAGAAAAATCCTACAGGTATTCAGACACTGATTCATTTTGTGCCTAGAAATCTATTCTAATTATATCATATTACGAATAATAATGACCCAAATCACAGTTGATTATTGCCTAATTCTCAAAAATTATTCAATGATGCAAAAAAAGTAATTCCATCCGGGGTAAACAGTCCTGTTAGATATTTTGAACCATATCCATTCTTTGCCAAAAAATCTAACGGTGCTTACATCTGGGATGAAGACAAAAACAGATACATTGATTTCTGTAATGGTTATGGGGCATTACTATTAGGACATCAACGAAAAGAAATTCTAAATGCAGTATCACAGCAATTAACACAAGGAACTCTGTTTTGTACTCCAACAGAGTCTGAAATAGAACTATCAAAATTAATTATTGGTAATTTTAATTCCATTGACAAAGTTAGATTGGTAAATACAGGTGGCGAAGCTACAATGACTGCTATAAGATTAGCTCGTGGATTTACAAAAAAGAAAAAAATCATAAAATTTGAAGGCTGTTACCATGGAGCACATGACTCTGTTTTGGTAAAAGCAGGATCTGGTTCTGCACATAACGGAATTTCAGTATCTGACGGTGGATTAGATGAGGTTTCAAAAAATACTCTTGTAGTACCGTATAACAATTCTGAAGAATTTGAAAAAACTATAACAAAAAACAAAGATGTTGCTGGAGTTATAATTGAACCAATCTTAGCTAATATGGGATTAATTTTACCTGAAAATAATTTCCTCTCTGAAGTTAGAAAAATTACAAAAGATAATGATGTCCCTTTAATTTTTGATGAAGTTGTAACTGGATTCAGAATATCGCCAGGTGGTGCTCAACAACATTTTGGAATCAAACCCGATATTACAACTCTGGCTAAAGCATTAGGAAATGGATTTGTCATTGCAGCTGTAGGTGGGAAAAAAGAAATAATGGATTTACTTTCCCCCAACGGTAAAGTTTACCAAGCCAGCACATATGCTGGAAATCCAATCTCTGTAAGCGCAGCAATTGCTTCAATAAAGACAATAAACAAAATAAAACATAAACTGTATTCAAAACTTGAACAGTACAATGTCATGCTAACTCGTGCCATAGGTGATATGGCAACTGACATGAAAATACCTCATCAAATCAATTTCACATCGTCAATGTTCCAAATTTTCTTTACAAACAAGCCTGTCATAGACTACAAGTCATCAAAGAGTGCAGATGCAAAAAAATTCCAAAAAATGTTCACATCTTTATTAAAAAAAGGTGTTTTTATTGCACCGTCTCAGTTTGAAGTAGTTTTTCTATCCGATGCACATACACAAACTGATCTAAATCATACCCTGAATGCTTATGATGCTGCATTAAAATCGGTGAAGAATTGAAATATGTGATTGGTGCAAGGGGTAGTCAATTATCACTTGCACAAACTAATTGGGTAATATCTGAACTAAAAAAAGTAATCCCTGATACCGAATTTGAGATCAAAACAATAAAGACTAAAGGCGATACTGATGCAAGACCATTATTTACAATTGATCAAAAGGGGATATTTGAAAAAGAAATTGATAGGGCAGTTGCCGATAACGAGATAGATTTTGCAGTACACAGTCTCAAAGATGTTCCTTCTCAATTAATTGAAAATTTGATTTTGTCTTCTGTTCCAAAAAGAGAAACAGTAAATGATATTTTTATTTCATCTGATGGTACTGATCTTGATTCTATAAAACCAGGTGCAGTTATAGGTACAAGCTCACTGCGACGTGCAGTACAAATAACAAGAAAAAGATCTGATGTTACAGTTCATCCAATACGAGGAAACATTGAAACAAGAATCAAAAAAGTACTTGGAAAAGATTTTGATGCAGTTGTTCTTGCACAAGCAGGAATTGCACGATTGGGTCTTGATGTTATCTTTACACAATTGTCTATTGAAGATTTTTCTCCATCTCCCGGACAGGGCGCATTAGCTATAGTTTCAAGAAAAGATGATTTTGATACAATTTCAATGCTAAAAAAAATTGAAGATGCTGATTCTAGATTGGAAATTGAGGCAGAACGGGCTCTTTCTGACTTTGTTGATTCTGGATGTCGATTCCCAATTGGTGCATATGCCAAGTCCCATGGAGATCAAATGACTATGAGTGTATCTGCTTTTTCAGTGGATGGAAAAAAATCTCTTTTTGTAAAGAAATCTGGAAACAAAAATGACCCCTTCTCTCTTGGTAAGACCATAGGTGAGGAACTACGTGAGAAAGGCGTAAATGACCTTGCAATAAATTGGAGAAAAAAAGTAGAGGAATGGAATAAACAATGACAGGTAAGGTGTATCTTGTTGGAGCAGGACCAGGCGATAGTAAATTAATTACTCTGAGGGCGGTTGAGCTCTTACAAAAAGCAGATGTTGTATTGTATGATAGATTGGTAAGCAAAAAAATAATCTCAATGATTCCAAAGTCTGCAGAAAAAATGTACGTTGGAAGGGAAGTAGGTGATGATACCACTCATCAAAATAATACTAATGAGTTAATGGCAAAATTTGCCAAATCCAATAAAAACATCGTTAGGCTAAAGGGCGGTGATCCAATAATCTTTGGTAGAGGTGGAGAGGAAGCAGAATATCTTAAAGAAAATAACATAAAGTATGAAATAGTTCCAGGAATTACATCTGGAATTGGTTCTGCAACTTATGCTGGAATTCCACTAACTCATAGAAAGTATGCGTCCTCAGTTGTATTTGTTACAGGTCATGAGGATCCTGAAAAGAAAAATGAATCAGTTAAATGGAAACGTCTTGCAAAATCTGTTGATACTATTGTAATTATGATGGGGCTTTCAAGAATTGATGTTATTTGTAAGCAGCTTGTTGCAGGTGGATTAGATAAACAAACACCCGTAGCTGTAATTCAAAACGGTACAACTCCACAACAAAAAATGATTATCGGGACAGTATCTAATATTGCAAAACTTGTCAAGATAAATAAAATCAAACCTCCTACTAATATTATAATAGGTAAAGTCGTAGATCTATCTAATGTCATAGGATGGAGAAAAAATGCTTAAAGGAAAAACTATAGCCATAACTCGTTCAAAAGATGACTCTTCTGAATTCATAGATTTAGCAACCAAAGATAATGCAAGACCAATTTCTTTGCCTACTATTGAACTAGTTAGCAAGGGAGAAAAAATTGTAGATGAGTTTTTGGATTCAGTAAAACAATATGATCCAGATTATTCTGTATTTATGAGCTCTAAGGCTGTAACTCTTCTTTTTGATACTGCAAAAAAAATCTCTAAATTTGAAAAATTACAACTTGCAGTTGCAAATACTATTGTCATGGCAGTAGGTCCAAAAACAAAAATCGCACTAGAAAACGAGGGAATTAAAGTTGCATGCATGCCAACTACCTATTCCTCAGTTGGCGTTGGGGAGTTATTTACAAAATTACATGCTGTTGGAAAAAAAGTAATTGTACCTAGAAGTGGGGCATCCACACCGTTTTTGAAAGAACTATTAGAGAAAATAGGTATTGACGTACAAGAAATTCATCTCTATGATGTATGTGCCTTTAGAGATACTTCTCAGTGGAATGAATTTAGGGAATTGTTTTCCCAACATAAAGTCGATGGAATTGTATTTACCAGTGCATCTTCTGTTAGGGCATTTTTTGAAATAATGTCTAAAGATTATGATGAAAATTCATTGTTAAGTAATTTAGAAAAATTGTCTGTTGTTGCCATTGGTCCCTTTACATCTGATGAATTAAAAAAATTCAACATAAAAAACACTATTGCTCAAGTTCACACTGTACTTGGTGCCTTTGATACTATCAAGAGCATCTTTTCAGTTGCATAGTCTTTCTGAACTATTTTCTGGCTCATTCTCTGATTTTTGTTTTTATGCTATTGGCAATATCTGGCATGATTTTGTATTTGAGTTGCCCCCATCCTTTTCGTTTCATATGATCGATTGCTCTTTTTTCGATCTATTTCATACAAGTTATCTGTATAGTTAATATATCTCAAATATTTTATATTTAATCAGTGAATTCGTACATTATCTTACTTTCATTAGTTTTTAGTCTGTTTTTAGTCGGTACTGCCTCTTACTCTTTTGCTGAGAGTAACTCTATTGAAGTAATTGAAAATAGACTTGTCACTTTAGTTGGTGTAGGAATCGACGATGATAATGATGCTCTGGTGTTTGAATGGGTACAAATTGATGGTGAACCTGTAACTCTGTCCTCATATAATGTGGCAGAACCAACGTTTATGGCTCCAGATGTAGTAAATGGTCAAATCAAAGTTCTAACATTTACCCTCACTGTAACTGACCCATCAGGTGCAAGTAGTTCTGATACCGTTGAAGTTGTTGTAAATCCTGTTAATCACATTCCAATGGTTAGTGCAGGAAAAGATCAAGTGACTTTTAAAACTGTTAATGTAGTTACATTGGTCAGTAGTGCTTTAGACCCTGATGGCGATTCATTGACTTATAGCTGGACCCAAGTGGGAGGTCAACCACTAGACTTGTCTGCCACACATGGAAAATATCTTACACTTCTTCCAACGTATATTGATTATTCTCAAACTATTCCGCTAACTTTCCAACTAACTGTTGATGATGGATATGGTGGCTCTGCAAGTGATACTGTCAATGTTTATCCTATTACTGGTCTTCTTTCAAATAGATTAATTTCAATTGCAGCTGGTCCAATGCAAACTGTCAATGAAGGACAAACAGTTACACTTAGTGCAACTGGACAAACTGCAAATGGACAACCAATAAGCTACTCTTGGGTTCAATTAATTGGCACTGGAGTACAATTGGACTCTTACACGGGTCCATCTGTTCAATTTACAGCTCCTGAACTTCCTAATGATGTTGAAATGATTTTGTCATTCCAAGTAACTGGATATTCTCCTGGAAATGGTTGGGCAAATGCTCTAGCATTAGTTAAAGTCATTCCTTCAAACGGTTCTCCTATAGCTGATGCAGGTCCAGATCAAAGTGTATCTCCAAATGCTCTAGTCAAATTAATTGGAACTGGTACTGATCCTGATAATGATAAACTACGATACTCTTGGACACAAAAATCTGGAATGGATGTTGATCTATATGAACAAGCTACATTCTCTGTCTATTTCTTTACTCCTAGTATTAGCACTGACTCTGAAACATTAGTTTTTGAGCTAACCGTTACTGATTCCAAAGGCAATTCTGACAAAGATGATGTTGCTGTAACAATTAACACTGTTAACTTACCACCAAGAGCATCTGCTGGTCCAGATAGAAAGGTAATTGGAGGATCCACTGTATCTGTCACTGGTTTAGGTACTGATCCTGAGAATGGTCCGATAACATATTCTTGGAAACAGATTGCAGGTGAAACCGTTTCATTTGACACCACTAAACCATCATTTTCATTTAAAGCCCCATCTGTAGTTTCAGGTGAAATCAAACGAATGGTATTCCAACTAACTGTGACAGATTCTGAAAATCAACATGGTTCTGATCAATTAATTCTCTTGGTAGTTCCAGCAAATAGTGCACCTATTGTAGATGCAGGTGTTGATCAAACTGCTAATGAAAATACTGTCTTGAATTTATTATGCTCTGCAAGTGATTCTGATGGAGATATGATTAGCTTCTCATGGTCTTCATCTAACAGTGAAGTTGTAATTGGTGATAGTTCATCTGCAAGTACAACTGTACAAATCCCTATTGTTGTTGAAGATGAAGTGATTACTATGACCTGTAGTGCCACTGATGGTCAATTGTCATCTTCTGATAGCATGAAGATTAATGTTGTAAACGTGTTTAACCTACCTATAGTAGCAGACGCTGGCGTTGATCAAATTGTAAATGAACACGTCAAAGTTTCATTGGATGGTAGCATGAGTAATGATCCTGAAGGCCAAGACCTGTCATACATGTGGACACAAATTTCTGGCGAACCTGTAGTGTTGTCATCTGCATCTTCAGTAACTCCATCATTTACATCCCCAACTGTAGCTAACGGTGAAATCAAAGTCCTAGTCTTTGAACTAAAAGTATTTGATGATAATGGCAGAGAATCTGTTGATACTGTAACAATTACAGTTGATCCAGTAAACGCTCCACCACAAGCAACTGCATCTGCAAAACAATCTTAATTTTAAATTCCTCTCAAATCTCTAAGGATTAGAGCCACAAAAAATTACATGAAAAACATGCCTGATGGTACTATAAAATGACATGATCTATGAAACTACACAATTTTTTTTCACTACTGTTTTATTATCTAAAATTTGTTTCCTATAATCATGCAGGCAGAAAAATTTGATGAGGAAGGATTATTGAAAGATATTGAACTTTCTGAGTTAGCATTAGCCATTTCTAAACTCACCTTTGGCTGGAATAATCATTCAGATCCTGTAAAAGAAGCACACACATTTTTGGATCGTGTTAGGAAACTTTCTATGGAAATTTCAGAATATGAA
Source organism: Nitrosarchaeum sp. (assembly GCA_021414105.1). GTDB lineage: Archaea > Thermoproteota > Nitrososphaeria > Nitrososphaerales > Nitrosopumilaceae > Nitrosarchaeum. The sequence continues at coordinate 26,313 of JAIOPB010000021.1, forward strand.
CAAAGAATGGGTTCCAATCTTAGCGAATATCAGAGACATAAGATCTATAATTCAATGGAAGATTTAGAAAAACTAATTTCATATATGAAAAACAAGATTGGTTCTTCTGTAAGTGTGGAAAATATTATTGATCAAAGACAACAATAAACTCTCTTTTGTTTCAAAATCTTAGTATTTTCATAATTCGTACTAGAATTATGTGCGAATTTAGCTAGTTAGCATTAGCTAAACTTCAACTATTTTGTATTATTATTCTCTAAATCCTTAAGTTCATAAAATATCGTAGAAAAATCATGAATGATTTAGTAGAATCTATTGGTTTGTCAATGGGTGTTGCATTTGCAATGGGGGCTATCGGTATGGGCATTTGGTTTTTGATTGATAAAAACAAACGAAAAGAATACGAAGAAAGACAGAAAAAGAAAATACTGACAACCAAAGAATGGGCTTACACTGTCTTTGGCATTTTAGGCATTATACAAGGTAGTTCTATGATTACAATATATGCAGATACGATGGCCACAATCGATTTTAGTGCACTAATGGCTGGAATCGGAATGTTTCTTATCATTTGTGGTGTATTATTAGAATTATGGACACAAACAAATCATCGAAAATCAATTATAGATTTGGAAAAAAAAGTAGAAGAAATATTAAAAAAATTAGATGAAAAAGATCAATCTTGATTATTTTCTTGATTTCTTTTTGTAATTCTCAAGCATCTCTTGTAACGCGTCATCAAGTGTTGGAATCTCTCCAGTTCTTGCTTGAATTTCCCACATTATCTTTAGGATTTCTTTATGTGTAGATTTTGTAATGCGTATAGTTGTAATATCTTTCAATGCATATCTGATATATCTTCAAGTAATAAAACGCTAATTTTTCAGATGCAACTTTTGTTAGCTATACTTTAGAATTTAGCTTAAGCTATTTAGCTGTGCCTATTTTTCCTCATGTATTTATAATATAACGATGTTATGATTTTCATGTCTACTGAAAATCTAAACATGGATTATTCAAAATATGATTTTAAAGATTCAACTGATTTGTATGTGCATCTCAGCAAAAAAGGTCTCTCAAAAGACACTGTTATTGCTATTAGTAAAATGAAGGATGAACCACAATGGATGCTTGATTTTAGATTACGTTCTTATGAAATTTTTATGAAAAAACCAATGCCAACTTGGGGCGGCGATCTAAGCCATATTGACTTTCAAAATATTTACTATTATGCAAAGGCAACTGAAAAAACTGAAAAGAACTGGGATGATGTTCCAGCCGAAGTCAAAGCTACTTTTGATAAATTAGGTATTCCAGAAGCTGAAAAGAAATTCTTAGCTGGTGTTGGTGCACAATATGAATCCGAAGTTGTCTACCATAGCCTAAGAGAAGACTTGGCAAAACAAGGTGTTTTATTTTTGGATACTGACTCTGCACTAAAAGAACACCCAGAAATTTTCAAAAAATATTTTGGTAAAATAATTCCCCCAGAAGATAATAAATTTGCAGCACTAAACAGTGCAGTTTGGAGTGGTGGCTCGTTTATCTACATTCCACCAGGAGTCAAAGTTGACATGCCATTGCAAGCATACTTTAGAATTAATGCTGAAAACATTGGACAGTTTGAAAGAACATTAATCATAGCTGATGAAGGTTCTGAAGTTCATTACATTGAAGGATGTACTGCTCCGGTATATTCATCTGAATCACTACATTCAGCAGTTGTTGAACTAGTAGCACATAAAGATGCAAAATTACGATATACAACAATCCAAAATTGGAGTAGTGATGTGTATAATCTAGTTACAAAACGTGCTTATGCATATGAAGGTGCAACCGTAGAATGGATTGATGGTAACATTGGCAGTAAACTCACAATGAAATATCCTGGAATCTATTTGATGGGCGAGAGAGCATATGGTGAAACACTATCTATTGCTTTTGCCGGAAAAGGTCAACATCAAGATACAGGTGCTAAAATGGTTCATCTAGCACCAAACACTACATCAAAAACTACGTCAAAATCTGTCAGTAGATTAGACGGACGATCCACTTACAGAGGAATGCTACATGTTGCAAAAGGTGCCACTAATGTAAAAGCTACAGTAAGATGTGATGCATTATTGTTAGATGATACATCCAAAACTGATACTTACCCTTACATGGAAATTAATCAAGAAGATGCTACAATTACACATGAAGCAACTGTAGGAAAAATTGGAGACGAACAAATTTTCTATCTTATGACTAGAGGTTTCACTGAAGAAGAAGCATTATCTCTAATTGTTAATGGGTTCATGGAGCCATTCACAAAGGAATTACCTATGGAATATGCTGTAGAATTAAACAGACTTATCAAGCTAGAGATGGATGATTCAGTGGGTTAAACCACTAAATTTCAATTTAGGTTAATATCATGTCTCAAGAAACTCTTTCAAAACTTAATTCTCGTCATGTTGAAGAAATTTCTTCATCACGAAATGAACCTGACTGGTTAAAACAATATCGACAGAGTTCTTTATCAATTTATGACGCTTTGCCAATTGAAACATCTCCACTATACAATAAATACACTGATGCAAAAAGAATGGATCCACAACAAGTTTCTTTTTCAACATCTACTACTAATGCAATACCTAGCTTCCTTCAAAAAAGATTACATGAATTAGAAAAAGAAACATGCATTATTCAAATAGGAAGTAATACCAATAAAATCCATGTTTCTGATGAATTAAAATCAAAAGGACTAGTCATCACTTCTATTAATGACGCAATAAAGAATAATCCAGAACTAGTAAAAAGAGCACTAGAGGCATCAAACTCCAAAGAAGACAAGTTTACTGCATTAAATAATGCCGCATTTAACTCTGGAATTTTCATTCACATACCACGTAATCTGATATTAGAAAAACCAATCCATATTTTGTCATGCTTATCTGATGATGGAATTTCTACTATTGCTAGAAATGTTATATTTGCAGATGAAAGCAGCAAGGCAACTATTGTTCAGGAATTATATTCTTCTAAAGCAACAAAACAGCAAGCATATCTTGAATTGCTAAATACAAACATTGCCCAAAACGCCCAACTTGATATTACAACATTACAAATGATGGATCAAACCACTGTTAATTTCTCTACTAGGAGAACTGACTTGGGACAAGACTCTAAAGTTAATTGGTATTCTGGCTTGTTTGGATCTATGCTGTCTCGATACAAAATAGAATATTTTCTTAATGGAACAGGTGCTGCTGCCAATGATTCTGAAGTAATATTTGGAAACAATGAGCAATCTTTTGATATTCAAACAAATGTGAATCATGAAAGTCCATCTACTGATGGCAGAGTTGTTGAAAAATCAATTTTAAGAAATAAATCCAAATCTCTTTTCAAGGGAATGATTAGAATAAAAGAAAATGCCACAAAATCAAACTCATTTTTGTCAGGTCGTTCCATCTTGCTTGACAAAGATGCAAAATCAGATGCAATTCCTGGATTGGAGATTTTCACTAACGATGTCAAAGCAACACATTCTGCATCTGTTGCACAAATTGATGAGGAGCAAATTTTCTACCTTAGAACTAGATGTCTAAGTAAAGAAGAGGCAGAAAGAACAATTATTGAAGGATTTTTAGAACCCTTATCAAGAAAAATGTCATATCAAGTCAGAGCATGGATTGCTTACTTGATTGAGTCTAAATGGGATTCACGTGAATTGACAATTAACACTGATGAAGAATTGACAAAATTTGTTGAAATTGAAGAAACACGTTACAATGAAGATTCCGAAATTGAACAACACTACAAGTATAGGTGATAAAACTTGGCTCAATGGATTAAAGCTTGTAAATTGGATCAAGTAAAGATCGGTCAACTCTTTGGTTTTTCTCACGATGATAAAAAAATTCTTTTGGCAAATCAAAAAGGAAAAATCTATGCAACTGATCTAATATGTACCCATGCCGATGCTGATCTTTCAACAGGATTTCTCAGCGAGGAAGGTGTAAGATGTCCATTACATCTTTCTGTTTTTAATTTACAAAGTGGAAAGCCACAAAATCTTCCTGCAGAAATGCCACTAAAAACATATAATGTTAAAATAGATCAAAACGAGATCTACGTGGAGATTTAGAAATGCAAAGTGCACAAACATCTTTTGAAAAGTTACGAAAAGATTTTCCTATTTTACAAAGAACTGTTAGGGATAACAAGACTCTTGTCTATTTGGATAATGCTTCTACAACACAGAAGCCAAATCAAGTAATCGATGCAATAACTGATTATTATAAAAATCATAATGCAAACATTCACAGAGCAGTCTACGCATTGGCAGAAGAAGCAACTGAACTTTATGAGGCAACAAGAGATAAGATTGCAAATTTTATACATGTAAAAAATAGAGAAGAAATTATTTTTGTTCGAGGGACAACTGAAGCAATAAATCTAGTTGCATATGCATGGGGTAGAACCCATATCCAAAAAGACGATATTATAGTTACCACTGAATACGAACATCATAGCAATATTGTTCCTTGGCAACTCTTAACTCAAGAAAAAGGTGCCAAGCTAGAATACATTAGAATGGATGATAACGGCGAATTAATTTTAGATGATCTTACCAAATATCTTGCAACAGGTAAAGTCAAACTTGTAACATTTAGTCTCATGTCTAATGTCCTTGGCACTATTACTGATGCAGAAAAAATAGTTTCAAAATGTAAAGAATATGGTGTATTGACTTTGATTGACGGAGCACAAGCTGTTCCTCATATGCCTGTTAACATTGAAAAACTAGATTGTGATTTTTTTGCATTTTCTGGACATAAAATGTTGGGGCCTACGGGAATTGGTGTTTTATGGGTAAGAAAATCAGTCCTGCAAACCATGAATCCATTTCATGGTGGCGGTGATATGATTAGAGAGGTTCACAAATACGAAACAACCTGGAATGATTTACCATACAAATTCGAAGCTGGTACTCCAAATATTGCTGATGTTATTGGATTTGGAGCAGCAATAGACTATCTCACAAATCTTGGAATGGATAATGTACGAGAACATGAAATCGAATTGACAAATTATGCTATTGAAAAATTATCTCAGATAAATGGACTAACAATCTATGGCACCAAAGATATCTCAAAAAGAGGTGGTGTAATCTCATTTAATTTTGCAGATGTTCATCCTCATGATGTAGCCCAAATAATAGATGAGGATGGAATTGCAGTAAGATCTGGGCATCACTGTGCTCAAGTACTAATGGAAAGACTAGATGTTGCAGCTACATCTAGGGCAAGTTTTTACATTTACAACACTAAAGAAGAAATAGATTCATTGATTAACTCATTAAGCAAAGTTGCGAGGATATTCAAACTATGAGCAGCAATGCAGACATTTATCATGAAATGATAATTGACTATTCAAGAAACCCTATCAATTATGGTAAAATAGAAAATCCTGATGTTACTTTTCATGATTCAAATCCACTATGTGGTGACAGCATTGATATTGATATGAAGATTGTAGATGACAAAGTATCTGATATTAAATTTCATGGTAAAGGATGTGCTATTTGTATGGCGTGCTCTTCAGTATTGACTGAAATTACAAAAGGTAAAGGAATTGAAGAAGTAAGAAATATCACTAAACACGACGTATTAAGTGAGCTGGGACTAGAAAATCTGCAGGCTGTTAGAATCAAATGTGCACTACTTTCTCTTAAAGTATTAAAATCTGCTCTTTACTCATATCTTGGAAAACACTTGAAAGATTCTCAAGATGTAGATAAGTTAAAAGAAGAGGCAGCCAACTTATACTGACATGGGCAATTTTATCCCCACAACTCCAATTCAACTTCAAATTAGAAAAATAATTTTTGAAAATCACAATGATGCTGATGACAAATTCACAAATGATGAAGTTTTTGCAAAAATAAAACAAAATGGAGATCTTGATCCTTCCTGGATTGTAGATGATATAGAATCATATTTCCATGAAATTTGTGATTCTGGTCTTGCAAGAAATATTGCACAAAATTTTACAACTATCTGGCTCAAACTATTTGATCCTATGGAAAAACACCATTGCAGCGCTTGTAATCTAGATGTGTATCTTGGTATATCTGAAAAACAAATTTGTCCTAATCCATCTTGTAAATCATCTATTTAGATCTGTGTCTGATAGCTGCATCTTCTAGCGCTTTTATCATTGGAAGCTTTTCACCTGTAAGATACAGAACAAGTGCTCCCCCTGCCGTACTTATGTGATCTATTTGTTCTGCTAATCCATATTTTTTTAATGCAGATGTTAAATGACCTCCACTTACTATTGTGGTAGCCATAGAGTTTGCAACTGCAGTGAGTAATTCTTTTGTTCCATAGCTAAAGTTTTCTTTTTCAAAAAATCCTGCAGGCCCACTTATGAAAACAGTTCCTGCACCAGCAATTAATTTTGAATAATGTTCTACTGTTTTAGGTCCTAGATCATAAATTTTATCTCCTATCTCAAGCTCTCTTACATCCATCTCTACTCTCTCTCCATCTTTGTCAATTGCAACATCTACTGGAGTGGAAAACACATCTGGATATTCTCCAATTAGAGAATGTGCTTTTGCTACTATCTCGTCTTCTCTTTTTATTCCAAGTGGGTATCTTATTCTTCCTTGTGCACGCATGAAAACATTTCCAATCAACCCTGTAAGTAACACATGATCTGCACGACCATTTTGAATCAATAATTTGATTGCCTCTAATCTATCTGAGACCTTGGAACCACCAAGCACAATTACATGTGGTGCCTTGGCTACAGTCATGATTTCATCCAAATTTCTGACTTCTCTTTCAACAATTCTCCCTGCACATGCAGGCAAAACATATGGAAATCCAACAATTGATGGATGTGAT
>JAIOPB010000013.1 GCA_021414105.1 Nitrosarchaeum sp.
TTAAAACCAAGTTTCTTTGGATCAAGATACACCATTCTAATCCCCTCTTCTTGTAACTGAGGAAGAAATTTTGTTAACTGTGCTTGAGACACTTTGGGTGAAATTATTAATTCTCTAGTCTTACTCAATTTTTTTCATTGCTTCCTTTGCGGATTCCTTTTTGAAAATTATCGCTGCTAGTGCTTCTACCATTTTTTCTGGTCTTTTATGTGCAAAAATGTTTCTGCCATATGTTACTCCTTTTGCTCCTGCCGTCATGGCATCTTCCGTCATTTGAAGAATATCTAAATCTGTTTTTGCTTTTGGTCCGCCCGCAATAACTATTGGTACTGGAGTACTTTTTACAATTTTTGCAAATGAATCAATATCTCCAGTGTATACTGTTTTTACTATGTCTGCTCCGCATTCTGCACCTATTCTTGCAACATGTCCTACAATTTCAGGATCATGTGGATCCTTGACGTTTTCCCCTCGTGGGTACATCATTGCCAAAAGTGGCATATCCCATTCATGACATTCATTTGCTGTCATTCCAAGTTGTTCTAGCATTTCTGGTTCTTCTTTTCCACCTATGTTGATATGAAGTGAAACTCCGTCTGCTCCCATTCTAACTGCTTCTTTTACTGTACCTGTTAGCATCTTACGATTAGGAGACATAGATAATGAGGTGCTACTTGAAAAATGAACTAAAATTCCAATCCTGGTTGGTTTTGGTAATGTTTTGAGAATTCCTTTGTTAATTATTACACTTGTAAGTCCATGTGCTTCACATTTGTAAATTATGGAAGCAGGATCCGCAAGACCCTCAATAGGTCCATTAGAAATGCCATGATCCATTGGAATACATAACATCTTTCCTTTTCTGAGAATTCGATTGAGTCGAATTTCATGACCAGATACCATGGCTGAATCTGTTTTTAGTGCCCTACTTAAAAATAACGTGAACCTTTGAATACAAAATTATGTAATTTGTGCATGAACTGGTCTTTATGCTTAATTCTTTTTTTGATAGTTTTCTCTATCAAGGAATAAATAGAAATCATAGATGTTGTTGAACAAGTTAATTGAGCCAAACCACTGAACAAATTAATCAAAGTACTATTGGAGACATTCTTGAAAACTCATTACGTGGGAATAGACCTAATCCTGCGGATTGCCTCCGATTATTAGATTCTGATGATGTTCATCTGATGGGTCTTGTTTCTGGTTATCTTACAAGAAAACAATTTGGGAAAAAAGCTTCTTTTGTAAATAACATAATTTTGAATTACACCAATGTCTGTATTACCGATTGTAAATTCTGCGCATTTTACAGATCCCCCGGTGCTACAGATTCATACACATTAACTCTTGATCAAATTGAATCAAGAGTAAAGACTGCATGGGAGATGTTTAAGATAAGACAAGTTTTGATTCAAGGTGGACATAATCCCAATCTGAAAATTGAATATTATGAAAACGCCTTTAAAATGATTAGACAAAAATTTCCAAACATTGGTGTACATGGACTTTCTACATCTGAAATTGATATGATTGC
>JAIOPB010000014.1 GCA_021414105.1 Nitrosarchaeum sp.
TCTGAAATTGTTTTACAAGTAGATGCACCATAACTTGTTCATTTTGTAAAACAAATGAACATTTTTAAAAATTGTAGTATATTTTGAACACAGATTGCTTTAACATCTTTTTCTATTTTATAACATTAAGAAAATGTCATACATAACATCAAAACAAAAAATGACCTCAAGAAGAGCAGTTGCTCCAATCATTGCAACACTTCTTTTAGTAGCAATCGCAGTAGTTGGTGGAAGCATTGTCTTTGTGTTCTCACAAGGATTCTTTAGTTCTGCTCAAGTAAGCGGTTCACCAAACATTGAATCTCTAAAGTTCACTGGTTACGATGCAACAGATGGTGGTATTTTGAAACTTCATGATGGAGGATCAACAATAGTAGCAACTGGTACAGCAGGTAACGGTTTACTAACCGGAGAACGAGTTGCAGTATATGTGCAAAACCAAGGTGTAAACAAAGTTACCCTAGGTGAAATTAGATTTGCAGGTTCTGTATACACTTACACTCCGGGAATTGGTGCCTTAGGTCCCTTTACTAATGGTACAGGTGGTACATACAGTATTGTATCAAAAACTCCTGGTACAACAGTCACTACAACCTCTCCAGAAATTCAGGCTGGTCAACAAGCAACAATCATGTTAGATCTTTCTGAAAATGTAAAAACTGGAAGAGATGCACAATTCAAATTGTCAACATCTAACGGTGCTGTCTTCGTAGGAACTGTAGTCGCAGGTCAACAAAGTGGATAATCCACACCTTTTTTCCTTTTTTATGGTGAAACAAAAATGACTCAAAAAAAATCTCTCTTGTTTGTGCTCTCTCTTCTTATACTGATACCTGCAAATTCACAAATTGCATCTGCACAGAATCTTGAATCTCTTTCTAATTATTCCTTAAAACTTGCAATATCTCCTTCACATATAGAAGAAGGTCCAAATGATCACCATATAGGGTATCTTTATGTTTTAAGTAAAAGTGGAGTTCCAATCACTTCTTCAAATGATGTTTCAATTTTACTTAGTTCTGATAATCCACTGATAGCATCAGTTCCTGAAAAAATTATCTTAAAAGCAAATGAAGAACATGCATCATTTAATGTATCAACTGGAGTTATGACTGGTGAAACTACTATCATTGCAACACTGGGAACAAAAATAGCATTTGAAAAGATTCAGGTAGGGAACACTGAAGATCATCTGCCTGATGATCTGATTTTGGAGCTAAACATTCCTACCGATGAGATGCATGTCAATTCTAAAATGCCCTTTTCTGTTTACTTGAGAACTTCAGATAATCATGTAATTCGTGCTCCATTTGACATTGCCGTTGATTTAGAATATGAAAAATCACTTGCGGTTCCAAATTCTGATGTGCTGATAATAAAAAAGGGCCAATACTACGCATGGGGTACACTTGAAACCAATGAAAAAGTAGGAAATACATTCTTGCGAGCTATTCAAAAAGAATCCGGACTTGACACTGCAAAAAGTGTAAAAATATCTTCTACCCTTCCTGCCTCTTTATCCATCAATGTTTTTCCAAAATTAATTTCTGCTGACGTAAAAAAACAATTAGATATTTTTGTTAGTGTAGTTGATTCTGATGGAAAT
>JAIOPB010000015.1 GCA_021414105.1 Nitrosarchaeum sp.
TACGAAAATAAAATTTTACTTGTGTCTAATAGCTTCAACTAGAATTAATTCTTCAAAGAATAGTTTCTTTTTTGCAAGAATTCTAGGGCTAAGACCTAATTTTTGTGCGTAATCCATTAGTTTTTGATAGTCAGAAAGAGATGAAGTTACAAAGAGAAATTTGCCTCCTATTTTGATATTTTTATGAATTGAATCAAATATCTTTTTAGGAATTTCAAATCCGTCTTTTCCTCCGTCAGTGGTAGCATCCAAAATTTCATCCGTCGCAAGATATGGAAGATTGCACACTATTAGATCAAATTCTAATTTTAGTGCATCAGAACCATTGCAGCAAACCAAATTTTTTGTGCTATATGTTTGATTTTTTAATACAGCAAAATTAATGTCGGTTCCAACAACAAACGTAAAATTTTCAGACAATAATTTTGTCAGATACCCAGAGCCGCTTCCAACATCTAGCGCAGAAAATCCTTTCTCTTTTTCAATATAATCAGCAATGAAGAAGGTATCTTCAGCTGGAGAATATTCCTCATCTCTTAAGAATTTCTTTTGCAAGATCAATTATTTCATCACCTGAAAGGTCATCTAGTCGTTTCTCTATTATGGTTTCTTTTCCAAACTGCTTAAAGATATTTTGTATTGTTTTTCGTCGATATGAGAACATTTTGTTTATTACATAAATGAGATCTTTTTCAATTGATTTTTTTTTAATAATTTTAAGAACCACTGAATTAACCTTTGGTGGTGGAGAAAAATTGTTCTTTCCCACATCTAAAAATTTTTCAATCTCAAAAGCATAATTTGCAATAATGCTAACAGATCTTCTATTCTTTGCAGATTTTGTAAGTAGTTTTTCTGCAAATTCTTTTTGTACCATAATTACACCGTGAGAAAAAGGAATGGTTGCCAGCCATTCTATTGCGTCTTTGCTTTTTGAGTAAGGAAGATTAGATACAAAAATTGAAAAAGGGTCTTGTTTTTTGAATCCGTCTCCAAATTCTATGGACAGATTATTAATATTAGAAAAACGAGATTTTGCTTTTTCGTACAATTCCCTGTCTGTATCTATAGAAAGCACTTTTTTGGCATTTTCACATAATAATGGAGTCAAAATGCCCAATCCAGTACCCAATTCAAACACTACATCATTTTTACCAATTTTAGCCTCAGAAACGATGGATTTTGCTATTGCATTTGAGGTTAGAAAGTGTTGTCCTAGTCTTTTTCGTTTAATCATTTTTTGACAAAGAGATTCATCCTACTTTCACCAGTAATCTCATCCATGATTCTCTCTGAAATATGCTTGATTGGTTCTTTGAATCCTACTCTTTCCTGCAAATCTGCATAGCTTTGAAATTTTTTCTTTTCTCTTTCTTCTAACATTATTTTCATGTATGTTTTTCCAATTCCTGGAATCAATTCTAGTGCATGAATTCTTGGGGTTAATGGTCTTGCATTGTTAAGATAATCTACAAATCTTGTCTCATTGTGAGTTACAATGTTGTCAACAACTCCACGTAATTCGCTTTGAGCAGATGATGAGATTTGTTCATATTCCAGTTTTCCTAAAACAGAAAGAACTTTGGTTCGTCCTTCTTTTCCAATGTAGATTCTTTCTCCAACATCAAATGCTGAATTTGGAACTCCAAGAACTTCTAAGAGTGTAAGCCTATCTTCACCAATTGCAGTAATAATAATTCCCTCACGTCCACGTACGGTGGAAGATTTTCCACGAGGATTGAAATCTAAAACATATGCATATTCCTCATACTTTCTAGGTGGGGATTGAGCCCTGTGCAAAATAAATCTCTCCTTGAAACTTAAGAATGCCCCTTGATGATTTTTAGCATTTTTTCTAAAGTTTCAGCAAGAATAAGTTTTTTCCAACCAAATGTAAATGAACGTAGTTCGGCCAAGCTGGTAGGTCTAATATTTACAATTTCAACAGCTTCTTCTTCTGTTAATTCACAATCTTTCATTAGTTGTTTTTTCATTTCTTTAGCATCTTTAGGATCAATTTTTGTAAATTTTGAAACATAATCATATGTCCAACGCTGAATTTGATCCATTTCTTCAACATCAACTTTACCTAAAATCTCTTTAACTTCTGAAAGAGAGATGCTTTGTTTCTTTTTTATCTCTTCCATGATTATACACCGAATGGTTTGATATGATCTAATCTAGTGATTAAGGTTTTTGTTTTATCTCCTAGTTTTACATCAAGAGTAATAGCACGTCTACCAACATTTGTTATTCTACCTACTTTTCCATGGTAACGTCTATGTGGTAATCCTTTATGCTGTCTAGGATCGATGATGACAAGGGCTTGTTCACCTTCATGATATTCTCGAAGCAGGAAAGATACACCTCTAGGAGCAGTTTTAGTCATTACAGCTCTTGCTTTGTGCTTAAATCCATGTGAACGACCATGAGATTTCTTAGTTGCCATATCTGAGTAGATTTCCTAATGACCCTATTTTAACACTTACGACTAGAGATGTATAATTAACCAACAATATCGGTTCTGAGTTGTCCACATGCAGCTGAGATTTCCGATCCTTTTTCCACACGTACTGTGCAGTTCACACCTGCATTGTACAATATTCTTTCAAATTCAAGAACATTTCGTCGAGATGGACGTTGAAAGTTACCTGCTGTTGGATTTATTGGAATTAGATTAACATGAGAACCATTACCATCTAAGAGCAAAGCTAGTTCTTTTGCAATCTCTGGAGAGTCATTAACGCCTTCAATGAGAGCATATTCAAATGTAACACGTCGCCCAGTTCTCTTGAAATAACGTTTTCCAGCTGCAATCAAATCATCTACTGAATGAGGTCCTGCAGTCGGAACCAATTTTTTGCGCAATGCATCGTTTGGTGCATGCAACGATATTGCCAATCCGATTTGAAGATCCTCTTCTGCTAATCTGTCAATGCCAGATATTATTCCGATTGTAGAGATTGTGATGTTTCTCTGTCCAATTCCAAAACCTCTTGGATGTGTTAGTAATCGAACTGCACGTATTGTCTCATCATAGTTTGCAAGTGGCTCACCCATTCCCATAAAAACCAAATTTGTTATATGTTGGCCTCTTTGCATAAGTAGATTGGCAAAATGAATTACTTGTGCAACAATCTCTTCTGCCTTTAGGTTTCGCTCAAAGCCCATCTGTCCAGTGGCACAAAAGATGCATCCCATTGCACAACCAACTTGAGTTGAAACACAGATAGTAGATCGAGGATGACCTCCAATCTTTGATGATTGATATTGTATCAAAACTGTTTCAACAGGAGTTCCATCAGCAAGATTGAGAAGCAACTTTGTTGTGTCTCCATCCTCACTTACAACGCGATGAACTTCGATTGCAGAACCAATCGTGTATCCATCGGCAATTAGTTTGTCTCTCATTGCAATTGGTAGCTGTTTTAGATCAGAGATATTTTTTGGAAATTTGTAATACAAGGGATATAATATTTGGTCTGCTCTATATCTTGGCAGATTCATGTCAGTTACCATCTTTTCCATCTCTTCAGGTAACAAACGATAAAGATCAGTCATTGTATTTTCACGATATATCTCATATTCAATAATTATTGTACTGTTATAATATTATAATTTAACCAGTTCTCAAATTGTAATATTTTTGAGTCCAAAATAAAATAACAAAATTAAGATTTAGATAATAAAAATAAAGAAAAAGAAAGAAGAGTTACTCTTCTAGTGATTCTAAATCATCAGAATCAGTATCTTCTGTGGCTTGAACCGTTTCTAGTTCAGCAGATTCAACCGCAGTTTCTGGCTCAGATTCCTTTTCTTTTTTAGTTGCTTTTTTTGTTGTCTTTTTAGTGGTCTTTTTTTCTGCATCTTCTATGTCCATCACTCCTGCTTCACCTAGAGCAAAGATTACCTCTTCTTCTGGATGATGAGGACTGTCTACCATTCGTGCAATTCGTTTCTTACCTGATTTCTTAAAGTATATTCTGTACGTAGAAGTATGTGCAACTACGTTTCCGCCTATTGGACGAGTTGGGTCACCAAAGAAAACATCAGGAGATGCCATGACTTGATTTGTTGCAATTGCAGCACAGTTGTAAGTCTCTGCAATTCTAGATAACATGTGAACAAAGTGATTTAGTTTTTGTTGTCTGTTTGATAATGTTCCTCTACCGAGATACTCAGCACGGAACAATCCAACTGCAGAATCTACAACAATTAGTTTGATGTTATTTTCTTCAATCACAGGACCTGCTTCCTCAAGAATTAATGTTTGATGTGCGCTGTTGTATGCACGTGCTACAATTATTCTATCAAGAACTTTTTCTGGATCCATTTCGTGTGCTTGTGCAATAGATACAATTCTTTCTGGTCTGAAAGTGTTTTCTGTGTCAATATACAAAACACCTCCATCTAACCCACCTTCTGTTTTTGGTTTTTGAACCATTACAGATAATGTATGTGCAAATTGAGTTTTACCTGAACCAAATTCGCCATAAACTTCAGTGAGAGCCTGTGTTTCAACACCACCGTCAAATAACGTGTCAAGGCAATTAGTACCAGTTGTAATTTTACCAATATCTTGTCTGCGCTTGTAGACTTCGGTTGCTGTAACAAAATCTCTGGAAATTAATCCAGTTTCAACTAGATGCTGTCTTGCTTTGTTGACAATTTTTTCTGCAGTGTCTTTTTCCATTCCAGTTATTTCTGCAATTTCCACAGGACCTCTTACGATAAGATCCATAACATTGTGTACTCCCGCATCGGATAATTTTCTAGTAGTTACAGGACCTACGCCCTCCAAACTATCTAATCTTAAATCTTCTACCATACCGTATGGTACGGTACTAGTACTTTATAATGTTATTGTTTTGAAAAATGATCGCAAAAAGATAACTTTGTAACAGTTTTTAGCTAACGTCTCTTTCTTCTTTGTCCAGGTTTGTTTTGTCCTGGAAATCTTCCCAAGGCAAATCGTTTTTTGAAGTTGCTCTTATTTCTAAGACTAGAATTTGTACCAACTATTTTTCTTCCTTCAACTTTTGGAGTCTGTCCTCTTACTTTACCTGCTTTGGTAAGTGAACCGTGAGTTGCCATAATTTAGAAAGACAAAATAGTAAATTTATGTATTTGTATGATTACCAGTATTTTATCTTTATAGTTTCAATAACTTTTTCGTGCTCTTTACTCTTGTGACGTGCATATCTTTCCATTGCACCTAAAGGAATACCACCCAAAGATCTTGCAATTGCATTAAAGAAATATCTCTGTGGTCCTTTTGCACCTGTCTTGGTCATGAATTTTTGAATTCCATACTTGAAGTTATGTTGCCAAGTTTTATAGAGTACACCTAGTTGTGCAGGAGTCATTTCATTTCCAATGTTAAAGAAATCAGATTTTTCCAATAATCCAATTGGAACAAAGGTAAGTGCTGTAGCAGTAAACATTGAATCTGGTTGCTCATGTTCTAATTCAGTAATTAGACGAATTGTATCCCAAGAATCTTCTGGTTGCTCATCATTATCAAGACCCATAATCAAAGTAAATGCAGGAATCCAATAATCCTCATTCAAAGTTTTGACACCTTCTTTTACTACCCAATGCCATTCACTTGGAGAATATGGAGCAAGTTTTCTATCGGCATATTTCCCAATTAATCTCAAACTTCCAGTTTCAAAACCAGCTTGAATTCCAATCATATTATCAGGACTGGATTTTATAATTTTTGAAAGGTTTGGAATAAGTTTCTCATCAGCTATTGCGCCCGCAAGAGTACCATGAGTTGGATTTGTGTGTCCTACACCAGTAGACATGATAGCAGTAAAGAGTTCTTCAAGAGCTTCTCGGTTTGGCTCCATTCCTTTAGCAGTTCTAGGATCCATACCATAAACAAAAATATCATCACTGTGTATCCAAGCAGATTTTGCTCCTCCTTTTTTGATGTTAACTTCAATTTCACGTTTGACTTTTTCTGGAGAATAGTATCTTAATGATCTTAATGTAACATCACAGAATTTACAACCTCTTCCACAACCACGCATCACTTCAACCATTCCATGCATACTTGGTTCTACAATTTCTGGAATCTCATCTAGATCTGGCCTATCCCAAAAATTTACAAATCGTCCATGAATTTTTTTTCCGTTTCTTTCAAATTCTTTTATGTTTACTTTAAAGTCACTACGTTTTCTGAATGGATCCATGTTATCAAAATCGCCGTTAATTAAATAATTGAAAAATCTACCAGCATGCCCATCAATTTCAGGTGCAATGCCTCCAAGCTCTCCTTCCAATATAGCATAGATTCCAAATTCTTCAATTTTTTCTGGATCATAATTGTATTGCCAAGTTCCAGAAGCACCAGAAATGACTTTGGCCTTACTACCTGTTTTTTGTTTTGCAGCCTTTATTCTATAATGGAGTTCTGTATTGTAAAATTCATCATACGAAGTTTGTTTTCTACCATAAGTGAAAGTCATTGTAACAGGTCCCATTCCTAATGGATCCATTTCATATGTGCCAATAACTTGAGTATCAGGACCAATAAATTGTTCAATGTGATCTGGATGTGCAACAACTACATCTTCACGTCTAAAACCATCTCGGAGTAAACCTGCTTCTACTTTTCGTAGTCCATATGGAGCATAGTTTGCTACACCATTAGTATGAGGAATGTAATTGCAAATAAAATCAAATAGAATTTTTGGAGTTACTTGGTTTCCTAGAATTTTATACAAAAAGCTGTTTTTATCACGATTAGGATCAACTGCAGGTGCACATCCAAAAAATGTAGCTAATGACAAACCACGATATGGAGACATCAAAGTACGATCAGCAGTTAAAACAATTTTCGGATTACCCATACTCTTCAACGCAATAATTTCATGATTTATTTTAAACCTTGCTGGTCAAATCTAATAATTT
Organism: Nitrosarchaeum sp.; assembly: GCA_021414105.1. Classification (GTDB taxonomy): domain Archaea; phylum Thermoproteota; class Nitrososphaeria; order Nitrososphaerales; family Nitrosopumilaceae; genus Nitrosarchaeum. The sequence goes on from JAIOPB010000015.1 coordinate 6,922, forward strand.
TCTAAAATTCCAGCCTTATTTCTATGAAAATGACCAAATTCTTTGTTTGATAGTAAATGATCACCATCAAATACAGTACCATCTTTGCAAACCAAGTCTTCACCTACGCAGCAGCTTCCACATATTCCAACACCGCACTTCATCATGCGTTCAAGACTGGCTTGAACAAACAATCCTTTAGAATGTGCTAGTTGTACAGTTTTGTACATCATTATTTCAGGACCACAGGCATACACACCATCAAAGCGATTTTCATTAACTAGTTTTTCAACCATGCTTGTAACAAATCCTTTTTCACCATAAGTTCCATCATCAGTAGTAACAATTACACGATGAGGATTATTTTTCAGTAGAGTATTTGCCAAATCTTCAAAGAAAACTTCATTTTTTGATTTTGCACCGATTAAAACTGTAACATCGTCACTAGGTTTAACAAAAGTCAATAATCTCATCATTGGGACAAGACCAGTTCCGCCACCAACAAGCAAAAGTTTTCCTTGTTTTAAATCAAAAGAGTTTCCATATGGACCTCTCACACCAATTTGTTGGCCTACTTGAACATTGAATAATCCAGTTGATGCAGAACCGTGTCTTCGTACGGTAAAAGCAGCTTTGCCAGATTCTTGAGAGATCATCACACTCATTGGTAATTCATTAATTCCAGGAATCCAAACCATTGCAAATTGACCTGGGAGAACAGCAGACATTACATCATCAGAGAAAATCAAAGTTCGAACAGTAGGAGTTTCATCAATTACTTTTTCAACTATACAAATTTTTGTATGATTATGATTTCTTTGCAAGACCTATCATCTCATTTATTTTTGAATAACCTTTTCTTTTCATATATTGAAGTATGCCTTGATTAATATCATTAAAAACATGCATCCAGTTATCACCAATTGCACTTCCTAATTGAATTGCAGAAGAACCTGCCAAAATAAACTCCACAGCATCTTCCCATGTAGATATTCCGCCACATCCAATTATAGGAATGTTGTATTTAGAAGAAATTTCATAAACACACCGTAATGCAATGGGTTTGATTGGAGTACCAGATAATCCACCAAATTTATTACTCAAGATAGGTCTTTGAGTTTCAACATCAATTGCCATTGCTCTGATTGTATTGATTGCAGTAATTGCATCTATTCCAGAGTCAATTGCAGCGTTTACAGTATTAAGATAATGAGTTGTTCCCAATCCAACTTTAGCGATAACTGGTACATTGGTAGAATTTTTCATGGTACTGACAATTTTCTTGACTAGTTCAGGATCATCTCCTACTTCTAGTCCTACTTTAGCAACATGTGGGCATGACAAATTCAATTCATATGCAGTAACTTTACAGTTTTTAAATTGCTTAACCATCATTTCAAAGTCTTCAGGAATAGAGCCTACCAAACTAACAATTATTGGAACATCTTTGTTAGATTCTATCATTTTTGCAAAGTTTGGAGCACCGGGATTTGATAATCCAATGGCATTAATCCATCCACCACCATTTACACTAAAAATAGTAGGGTTTGGATATCCATCCCACGGTTCCGTGCTGAGAGATTTACTAACAACAGCGCCTGCACCCGAGCGATAAAGTCGATTAAATACATCTAATGAAATACCCAATATGCCAGAGGCCAGCATGACAGGTCTTTCTAGTTGAATTTTTCCTATGGAAGTAACCAGGCTGGGCTCCACTTTGAATGATATACGTAGTTTCGAATATAATAGTTGACTCACAAGGTTTCTAGTACCTTTTTAAAAGGAGACCTAGAATTAGCTAGTCATGTATTCTGTAATCTTAACAGAATTGGGAATCATAGTTTTCAAAGACGAAAAGATGGAAAAGGCATTTCCTTTCAAAGACTCAGTTAAAGATTATCTTTCCGTGAAAAAAAAGGAATCAAGATTAAATGAACTTGTAGATTACCTTAGTCCACTTCAAAGAGGAGTCACAGTCAGTGATGAATCATTGATGACATTATTGAAAAAAAGTTCCATAGATGCACAAATGATGGAGGAAGCAGAATTAGAAAAGATCCAAGCAACAAAGCCTCAGATAATTGTTGATGCGGGATTTGCAGAAAGTATACCTGGCGTATTATCTAAATTAAGAGAATTTGCAATGGGATTATCATCATCAAAAGTAACAGAAGTTTCAGAGAGTCCAGATCTTCATATTATTCAGGCAATAAATTCATTAGATGAGATTGACAAAATTGCCAATGGACTTAGCTCAAGATTACGAGAGTGGTACGGATTACATTTTCCAGAATTAGACAACATAATAGATAGTATTAACGGGTATGCACAAATTGTTTTGGCTGGAAAAAGAGAATCATTAACAAAAAAAGTGTATGAAGAAGCTGGATTTCCAGATTCAAAAGCAGAAATGATTTCTTTGCTTGCATCAAAAAGTAGAGGAGGGGATATTTCAGATGTTAATTTATCAATTGTACAATCCATTGCAAAACAAATTCTAGATTTTCATGATTTACGAAAAAAATTAGAAGATCATGTTGAATCAGAAATGCAAACTGTTGCGCCAAATCTTGCAGCTATTCTTGGAGCTGCAGTAGGTGCAAGAATATTAGGAAGAGCTGGAAGTCTAAAAAAATTAGCGTCAATGCCGGCAAGCACCATTCAAGTAATAGGTGCCGAAAAAGCACTCTTTAGATCATTGAAGACAGGTGCCCAACCACCAAAACACGGATTATTGTTCCAGCATGCAATGGTTCATGCTGCACCTAGATGGCAGAGAGGAAAAATTGCAAGAGCAATTGCTGCAAAGGCAGTCATAGCTGCAAGAGTTGATGTGTATGGAGAAGGCATCAACAAAACTTTACTAGAAAAACTTAACGTCAGAGTAAACGAAATTAGTAAAAAATACGAAAACCCTACTGAAAGAGAAACTAGAAAACCTGAATTATTTAGACGTGAGGGCGGAGAATCTAGAAGAAGAGAAGGTGGAGATTTCAGAAGAAGAGAGGGTAGTGATTCTAGAAGAGAAGGTG
>JAIOPB010000016.1 GCA_021414105.1 Nitrosarchaeum sp.
TCTGGGGCATTGAAGATTTCATTGACTGCTTTAATTTGTGCTGCTTGGCAAACGTCTTTGATATCACTTGCACTATAGCCATCAAATAATTTTGCAAGTTCTGTTATGTTAACTCGAATGTCTTTTTTTAATGGAGCAGTATATTGCTCAAATAATTTTTCTCTTGCTTCTTGAGTTGGAAGTGAAACATAGATTCTTTTTTGGAATCTTCTAAGAAAAGGCCAATCAAGACTCCATGGTTTGTTAGTAGCACCAATAACATAGAGCATCAAATCTTTACCTTTACCATTAACACCATCCATTTCTGTCAAGAACTGATTTTTTGTTCTTACCTCTCCTCCAACTTCACTATTTCTAGAACCTAAAAGAGAATCAACCTCATCTACAAAAAGAATTACAGGCTTTCCTTCTTTTTCAGCATATTTTCTTGCCATAGCAAATAATTTTGAAACATTTTTTTCAGCCTCGCCTAACCATTTACTCATCATGGATGCAGCATCTACATTAATGAAATATCCATCCATTTCATTTGCAGTTGCAGCGGCTAACATGGTTTTTCCGGTTCCTGGTGGACCATAAAGTAGCATTCCTTTTGGCCAGCCTAAAGGAAACAGATCAGGTCTTTTGGTAGGATAAACTATTGATTCTCGTAATGCGTTCTTTGCATCATCTAACCCAATTACTTCACTCCAACTAATATTGGGTTTTTCTTTCATTACAAGATCTTCAAAATCATTTTCATCAGTTTGCCTTTGTACAGAAGCTTGTTGTTCTTTAGGGGAGGCATTTGGATCTACCGCGGGTTCTACTCCACGGGATTCTTGAAGTGCGGTTATTCGATTATGATAAGAATTGCATCGGTCTTTGTAAATAGGATTAAGTTTGCTTGTTGGATAAAGTTGTAGTAGTTTTACAAGTGAATCAATTGCACGCTGATAATGTGTAATTGCCATACCTCGTGCGCCTTGAGAGTCAAACTTGATTGCTTCTGAAGCATACTTGCTTGCATTATTTTCTAATTCTTGTGGGGCTAAACTCATCTATATCACCTGTACAGTACTCCCTTGAGAATTTTGTTGGTATTCAGAGGGGTTAACCGCTGTAGTAAAATTGGTTAAATTAATTGAACCAGTTTTAGATTCATCTACGGCAGATTCATCTAGATATGATTTTTCAAGGTCAGATTTTTCGGAAATTTTAGAATGCATATTTTTGACTTTATTGATAGAATCCTCAGCAGATAGGATTAATTCAGAGATTTCATCATCAATGCATTCTATTGATTGAGCAGATTCGGTGATAATCGAAACAAAATGTTGTAAAATTAAACGTGTCTCTTTTTTATCCTCATATTTGAAGAGCATAAAATTAGCCAGCCCTACAATTTTATTTATGTCCTGTAATTCCTCCAGAGTTAATTTATCAATTTTAACATCGGGTGCATTAAAGGTAGATAATTTTTTTTCAATTTTTGCAGATAACGATTGGAGATGGTCTATATCAGTTGCAAAACCACGTTTGGAGCTAATGAAATTCAAGTATTGCATGCTTTAGAAAAATCAAGATTAGGGTACTGCTTACTTATTTTAGAGTCTACCATCAATTTTACTTTATTTAGTACTGATGATGATTCAGCGTTAGATTGGTTAAAATCAAATCTAGCCTCGGTAAGAATTGCAGAATCTAAGATAATGCTGCCTAAATGTACGGATAATTCAGAAAGGTTCTGACTGCAGGCAGGAAGTAAGCTAAAAAGCTGAGCACTCACAGTCCTTATCATAGGGATTGTCAAAGGTAAAAGTTCAGGAATACTGTTTATTCCAGAGATAGAATTCATTTTCTTTTGAATTTGAGAGAGAATTTCTAATGAAAAGACGATAGTTCTCTCAAAATCTAGTGCTTTGACATAAGTATGATCATTGTCATCTAGTTCTAAGAAATTACGGTTTAATTTTTTTAGTTCAGTTTTTTTTGTTTTTAAAATATCCACAATACTGTTTAGTAAATTGTTTGAATATTCGAGTCTTGGAACAATAGTGACAGTTTGAGATACATTTACACACTCTATTTGAGCCAAATTTGGATTACACATCATACCAATTTATCAATAGAGATTTGATATTTCAGGACAGTGTCACAATTTTATCAGTAACTGCAGTAACACCTCCCCAGGGTTACAATTTTAAATTTTTTTGAGTATTTGTGTAAAGGAATTTAGCTCACAGTGTTACCTAATCATGTGTGAACTAGAATCATGGTAAACGAATATGCATTGACTGTCAGTCTTGAAGAATTTGGCTTGAGCAAATATGAGGCTCAGGCATATGTTGCCCTTATCTCAAAAGGAACAATATCTGCAGGGGAACTTGCGTATTATTCAGATCTTCCAAGAACCAAAATATATCCCACATTATTAAAGCTGGAAAACAAGAAGTTGGCAATAATTTCAAAAAGCAAGCCAATCATGTGCACGGCCATTGCACCTGAAGATGCATTTGATTCAATTATTCATGAGCAGATTAACAAAGTAAATGCAATGAATACATTGGTTTCAAATCTAAAAAAAGCAAGTGAAGAAAGCAGAAAGTCTAGAGGTTCGGAAGAAAAAAGATATTTTCATGTTAGTGCAAATAATGTTCTAGAGCAGCTAAGAACAATGATTGAATGTTCAAAATCTTCAATCAACATCATGGCAGATCAGTGGGGATTGGGGCTATTAGAAGAATGTAAAGAGCAATTACTATCAGTACTTCGTAGGAATTTAGAAGTCAGATTATTGTTGCCATCAACACAGATTTGTTCAGAATCATACAGAGCAATTCCAAATGAAGTAAAAATCAGAATCTCAGATACAATACAGAATTGTTTTGTTTTTGACGAAACAGAGGTATTAATGGTAAACAATGAAAATGGCAAGGGAGCAATATTCTCATCAACAGAGGTGTTAGGAGTAAATCAGAATAGAATATTTGCAGATATTTGGAGAAATTCAATTAAAACAGAATCACTTGCAGATATGACAAAAAATGAAGCTCAAGAAGTTTACAAAATTATTCGCGTCATTAATGAAAATGGATTAACACATATTCTAAATTCAACAATGATTTCAAAAAAACCTGAGTTGGAGATGCTCAAATTACTTGAAAAAAATGGAATTAATTTAAAAGGTAAATCACTTGATGAAATAATTGAGATCATGGATGCTGTGCTACAAATCATGTGCTCTGGACATGTGAATTTTGATGCCAATACTAAAAACATAACAATAGAATCAAAATTAAATAGTGGTCATTCATTGCCATGGGCATCTATTTTGGATGGATGTCTACAAAAACAAGGGTACAAAACAAGAACAGTATATCAGAATAATTCAAGTAAAGGCGAAAAAGTTCTCATCAAAATAAGTAAAAACTAAAATCAGATAACAGTAATCCACAATTGTGATTGAAGAAAAAATAAAATCAATCGGAATTAAACTACCCAATCCTCCAAGTCCTGCTGGATCTTATATTCCAGTAGTAAAATCAGGCAATTTACTATATGTTTCAGGTCAAATCCCAATGGAAGATGGTAAAGTAGCATTTACAGGAAAAGTTTCAGATGCAAATATTGAAACGGCACAAAAATCAGCAAGGATTTGTGCAATTAACATACTTGCTCAACTCAAAAAAGAATTAGGAGATTTAGAAAAGATTTCCAGAATTGTCAGATTGTCAGGGTTTGTAAATTCTAGCCCTGAATTTGCACAGCAACCAAAAGTAATCAATGCCGCCTCAGATTTATTTTATGAAATATTTGGAGAGTGTGGAAAACACTCTAGAATTGCAGTCGGGGTATCAAGTTTGCCGTTAAATTCAATGACAGAAATTGATGCCATAGTAGAAATAAGATAGTAAAAATTCCAATTTTGAGATTTAGTTTAATTTTTTATTGAATTCTTTAAGGAATGTTTGAATTTTTGGTTTTGGGATAACAGCTCCACATGCTTTATCATGTCCACCACCGGAACCACCAAGGTCAGTTGCAAGAACATTAACAATTTTACCCAAATGAATTTTGCAAGATTTGGATCCTCGTACAGAGACTGCGTAGATACCATGATCAACTCTTTCTTTGTATGCAACACCAACATCTTTTCCAGATAATCCTAAAACAAAATTAACTGCGCCGCTTGCTCCAGAGTCCATAATTTCCATATAACCAATATTCTTCATAGTTTTCATTCCTTTTTTGACTTTGGCAATTATTAGTGCAAGTTTCTCAACTTGGATTTGTGCAAATTCAAATGTATTTGGAATCTCGTGCGGGAATTTTGAATCGGCTAATTCTTCTACCAAATACAGCAAGTAATCAGGATCTTTTTGGTGTCCAACTATATTGTAAGTAAGAACAGTTGCATTAATCAAAGCAAACTGTCTATCGTAGATTTGCAGTAATTTAGAGCCAATTGGTCTATCCTCCATATAATCAGTAATAGCAGCACATGCAGCAATGAATGGAGCTTGATCAGAGAGTTTTGATTTGAAGGCATTATAGACCTGAACAGTGGTGCATTCATTGATATCATGAATCATTTTTACTTTAATTTTTTCTAATTCTTTGGTAATTTTTGGATCAATATCATGATGATCAATGTACGTTACTGCAACATGATTCTTTTTTAAAATTCTCAAGAGGTCAACAAATTCATCTTGATTCTTTTTACTAAGACCCAAATCACAAATATATAATGATTTTAATTTTTCATCTGCACAAACTTTCTGGATAGCCTCCATCTGTCCTGGATAATCAACTAATACAGAATCACCGCCAAACGCCTGTCTGATCAAAGCTGCTGAACTTATACCGTCAGCATCTTCTTTGTGTGAAATACAAACAATTTTAGTTCTTGGTTGTTGAGGTGTCTTTGGTTTTGTTATAGTTTTTTTCTTAACAGTCTTTGTTTTCTTTATTTTTGATATGACCATTATTGTCGATTCACTTGCATACCCTCATTTAAATCAAGAATGAGTTATTGTTTTGATTTCTGAGATTCTTTTGGGCTTTGATTTGTCAAAGATGTAGAATTTACAAATGCATCATAAAATGACAATCCATTCATCTGAGTTTGAATATCAATTTCTTGAATTTTGCGTAACTCGTCTCCAGATGCAGTTAAGACTAGATTATCAAGTTTCTCTAAAAGTTGTCGTTCAGCTGGAGTCATTTAATTTTTAATTAAAAATAATCATTTATGAGCCAGAGTTGACATATTAGACTAATTACTAAACTTCATAGACATGATTTCTTGCGAAAATATAATAAAAGATTTCTCAAAGGATGTGCGTGGAGACAAAAAACACAGGCTTGCGTGGAATTCAGGTTGCAGACACAAGAATTTCAAATATTGATGGCGAAAAAGGCAAGCTGATTTATCGTGGGTATGACATTTTAGAACTTACAAAAAAATCAAACTATGAAGAAACAGCATATCTGTTATTACATGATGAATTACCAACCAAAGAACAACTATCAGAGTTCAAATCCAAACTAAATGAGGCAAGATGGATTCCCAAAAGAATGCAAATCAATATGGGAAATTGGAGAAAAGATGCCGATCCAATGGACATGCTACAAGCATTTGTTGCAGCATTAGCAGGATATTATGATGAAGAATTTGCAACCAAAGAAGCAAGTTATGATAAAGCAATTAACCTAATTGCCAAAGTACCTACAATAATTGCAAGTTGGCAAAGAGTCAGAGATGGATTAGAAATAGTAGATCCTGATCCAAGTTTAGATCATGCAGCAAATTTTCTCTACATGATGTTTGGAGAAAAACCAGATAAAGAAATTGAAAAGATTTTTGATACATGTTTGATTCTTCATGCAGAACACACATTTAACGCATCTACATTTGTTGCAAGACAAGTTGCATCAACTAGAGCACATATGTATTCAGCAACAAGTGCAGCAATTGGTGCATTAAGTGGAGAACTACATGGTGGAGCAAACACAGAGGTAATGAAGATGCTTTTAGACATAGGTACGATAGATAATGTTGTTCCATGGATTAAGGAAAAAATGAGTAAGAGTGAGAGAATCATGGGAATGGGTCATGCGGTGTATAAAACATATGATCCTAGAGCACAGGTTTTAAAAGAATTATCAAGAAAGCTTGCCGCAAAAACAGGTGAACCATGGTATGATATTACAGAAAAAGTAGAAACAACTACAATTGCAGAAATAAAAATGCAAAAAGGAAAAGAAATCTATCCAAATGTCGATTTGTACAGTGCTTCAATTTACTATATGCTAAAAATTCCAATGGATCTTAATACACCAATTTTTGCAATATCAAGAGTTGCAGGATGGGCAGCACACATAATTGAAGAGAAATTTGCAGAAGCAGCACCAAAGCCTGCATTGTACAGACCAGAAGCAGTTTATGTTGGAAAATATTGCGGACCAGAAGGTTGTGAATACAAAGGTCTAGACTTGAGAAAATAATTTTTAATTTCTTGTGTTAAGCCACTCTTTAGCTTTAGAGTTTACGTCATGTTTGTACAATACTTCAAAAACCATATCATAAAATGTGATGCCTTTTTTTTGTGCTTGATCATCTAGCCAACGAATTCCATCAGCCAACTCAGGATCATATTCTGAAAATTCTACAAGTTCATCGACCATTTTTGAAAAGAATGTGTGCGACTCTAGCATATGTTGCTCTTTGAATCTTTGATCATAAGGGCGGGATTCAAAATATATAGACAAAAAACCGCTTTTTGGTTGACAATTGGAGCATGTTTTATTTTTTGATGGAAATACAAAGAGAATATCTTGGGTAATTCAAACAAACAATTCAGTCATAGAGCAAAAAAGAGAACATGTCGATATTTACTTGGATAAAGTAACAAATCAACAATCAAAATACATGGGATTACATGTTGGGTTGTTTTGGGGTATTGGCACATTTATCATAAAAAATCAAGACGTTATAAAAATAGCAATAGATGATAATACAATATTTGAGCACCTGTCAACAAATCAAAAAAGTCATGATGAATTTATTGAAAAAAGAACTTGTTTTATCAGACAGTTAATTGAACAAAGAAAATTAAAAGTTCATTATGAATTGATAACAGCTGATAAAAATTTGGCTGCTAAAAAAATATAATGCAAAGGTGCTTAAGACCAAAAACGTGAGTTACTTGGTGACAGCTCCGATGCATTTTGTAATTGTATTAGAGAAATGAATCATAAAAGAAAGAGTTGTTCAACATGATTGACCATAGTTAAAATCAATTAAAGCGATCATATGAGATTTTCAACAGTTTTTTTAGATTTGTGTAAATTTTTGAAGAAATTACACATATGACCAAATTTTAAACTGAGATGAAGAGATTCAAACAGGACATAATTTTCTAATTATTTTAAATTATGAACGTAATAGTAAAGATTAGATTTATTTAGCTTGAGGAAATCCTTGGATTAATTATGGCAGGTATAGATAAAGCGGCAATTGCATTTTCTATTGCAATTGTAGCTGTTGGCGTAGGATTTGCAGCTTTTGCTGGTAATGTTCAAGACAACACTCCAGCTGTTTCTGCTCCAGTAATGACAAAAACTATGGAGCCAAAAACACAAGCAGACCCATTTGCAGACATAGCAGATAAGGTAAAGCAAGATGCAGAATCTACAACACCAGAAGAAACTGTAGTAGAAGATGAGACAGTGGTTGAAGAACCAGCTGCACCAGTTGAGGAATCATCTGGACCAGAAACAGTTAGTGTTGAAATTCCAAAAGGAACTTCATCTCCAGGCTGTGAAACATCTAATGCATGTTTTTCACCAGCATCACTTACAATCAATGCAGGTGATACTGTAGAATGGACAAATACCGATACAGCTGCACACACAGTAACAAGTGGTAGTCCAGCTAATGGTCCATCCGGTGTATTTGATAGTAGTTTAATCATGGGAGGCGCATCATTTGAAAATACATTTGATGAAGCAGGAAGCTATGATTATTTCTGCATGGTACATCCATGGATGGTTGGAAACATTCAAGTGAACTAACCAAAATTTTTCTTTTTTATTATTTTATTTGATTTTTACGTATTGTTCTATTGTATGCCACTCCAAATCTATGAGTCTCATCTCGGGCATATTGTAAAATTTTCAATGAGGGACGATCTTTTGAAACTACAATTGAATTTTTTTGGTTTGGAACAAATATCTCCTCATTTTCTTTAGCAAGTGAAATACAATCAAGATGTAGTCCAAGTGATTGCAATGACTTGAGTGCAGCATTTAGCTGCCCTTTTCCACCATCAATCAATATCAAATCAGGCAATTGAGAATTTTCTTCTAATAATCTAAGATATCTTCGTTTGATTATTTCGCTGATCATTGCAAAGTCGTCTCTACTAGAAACTGTTTTAATTTTGAATTTTCGATATCCAGATTTGTGGGGTTTGCCATCTACAAATCTAGACATAGAACCAACTGCAAAATCATCCCCATGATTAGAAATATCAAAGCATTCAATGATGTTAGGAATTGTAGATAGATGTAACATCTCTTTTAGGTCTATCAAACCAAGATCACCACCATTGGAATGAATCAATGAAATATTCTTCAAAATCAAATTAATGATATCCATTTTTTTACCACGTTGTGGACAAACAATTTCAACTGAGAATCCTGCTTGTTCAGAAAGTAAAGATTCTAAAAGTATTTTATTTTCAGGAAGTTCACTAACATAGATAAATTTTGGGATTTTGTGGCTAGTATAATACTGAAAAAGAAAATTTGAAAAATTATTATCCCCAACAAGATCAAAAAAGAATTTGTCGCTGTCTCGCATCACACCATTAATCATTCTAAAATTCATTACAGTTACAGTTTGATCTTTATCTTTAAATCCAAAGTATTCCTCATCAGAATTCTCAACATATTCCATTTTTTGTTTTGTTTGAAGACTACCCAATCTAATCAAAGTATCACGAATATCCTTTGCACGCTCAAATTGTTGTGATTCTGCAGCTTGCGCCATTTCTTCTTTTAATTTTTTTGTAAAAATTTGGGTCTGATTTTTTCCTTTTAGTACTTCTTCTAATGCAGATACATGTTGTGGATATTTGTTTTGAGCATCTTTGAATTCACATGGGCCTTCACAATTCCCCAAATGGTATTCCAAACAGACTTTTTTTGGTAATTGTTTACAGATTCTAATTTGAAATGCTTTTCGTAGAGTACCAATTGCAAGTAGTTTTGAGCTGCCTTGCATAAATGGACCAAAAATTTTTCCACCACCTAGAAACTTTCCATCGTGTATCCGTCTTGCAACAAGTAATCTAGGATATTTTTCGTTTGATATTCTAAGATATGTGTAACGTTGTTGATCTTTTAATTCAATGTTAAACTTTGGTCTATGTTTTTTTATCATATTGGATTCTAAAAGAAATGCTTCGCTTTCATTATCAGTCAAAACAAATTCAATATCAGAAATGTTTTCTACAAGCTTTTGTGTTTTGTAATTTTGATTTTTTAAAAAATATGATCTTACTCTGTTTTTTAGATTTTTTGCCTTACCGATATAGATAATTTTTTTATCAAAATCCTTCATCAAATAGATGCCTGGATTTGATGGGATGTTGATTTTTGAAATATCAAAAGTCATTGTTTTAGTAATTTTTTGAGATATTTTCCAGTATAGCTTCCAGGGGCTTTTGCAACTTGAAGAGGCGTGCCTACAGCAACTATTTTGCCACCTTCATCGCCGCCTTCAGGTCCCAAGTCAATTAACCAGTCAGAGTTTTTGATTACATCCATGTTATGCTCAATTACCAGTACAGTATTTCCCAAATTTACCAGCCTATTTAGCACATCAAGAAGTTTTTGGACGTCTGCAAAATGTAACCCTGTAGTAGGCTCATCAAGAATGTAAAATGTTTTTCCCGTTCCTCTTTTGGATAATTCAGATGCAAGTTTTACTCTTTGTGCTTCTCCACCAGATAAAGTAGTAGATGATTGCCCTAGCTTGATGTATCCCAACCCAACATCAAAAATAGTTTGTAATTTTCTTCTAATTGAAGGAATGTTTTCAAAAAATTGTAGTGCCTCATAAACGGTCATATCTAATACATCGGAGATATTTTTTCCCTTATACAAAACTGAAAGAGTTTCAGAGTTGTATCGTTTACCTTTACACTCATCGCACTTCACATAAACATCCGATAAAAATTGCATCTCAATTTGTTTTACACCATCACCATCACAAGCAAAACATCGTCCATCGGCTACATTAAAGGAGAATTGCCCCAGTGAATATCCTCTTTCTTTTGATAATTCTGTATTTGCATATAATTCTCTTATAAAAGTAAATACACCTATGTATGTTGCAGGATTAGAGCGAGGAGTTCGTCCAATTGGGGATTGATCAATTGCGATCACCTTATTAATATTTTCAAGACCTAAAATTTCACTATGACTTCCAGATTTTACAGTAGACTGGTAAAAGTGACTTTCAAGAGATTTTAATAAAATATCATTTATCAAAGTAGATTTTCCAGAACCAGACACGCCAGTTACAGAAACAAAAAGACCCAATGGAATCTCTACATCAATGTTTTTTAGATTATTTTCAGATGCTCCTTTAATAATTAATGAACCAGATCTATTACGTATCTTTTCTTCAAGTTTTATCAATGAATTATTTTTCAAATAATCTCCAGTCACAGATTTATGACCATTAAGAATTTGACCAATAGTTCCTTCAAATACTATATTTCCTCCATGTACTCCTGCGCCTGGACCTAAATCTACAATCCAGTCTGAATTTCGTATAACTTCTTCGTCATGCTCCACTACAATTACAGTATTTCCAAGATTTCGTAGCTTTGTTAGCGTTTTAATGAGACGCTCATTATCACGCTGATGTAATCCAATTGTAGGCTCATCAAGAACATACAAGACTCCAGTAAGATTAGACCCAATCTGAGTTGCTAATCTAATCCTTTGAGATTCACCACCAGACAAAGTAGAGCTTAATCTATTCAATGTAAGATAGTTTAATCCCACATTCATTAAAAATTCTAATCTTTCTTTAATTTCTTTAAGGACATCTCGCGCAATGTATTGTTCATTTTCAGTCAACGTTAATGTGGAGAAAAAATCATAGCAATGATCAATTGATAAATCACAAACATCCATAATTCCCTTATCGTTAACTTTGACTGCCAATGATTCTGGTTTTAATTTTTTTCCATTACATACAGTACAAGGTGTATCGCGCATGAATTGTTTTAGCCATTCACGTTTTGATTCAGAATCAGTTTCCATAAAAGAGCGTTGAAGATTAACCAACACTCCTTCAAATGCATCAGTGTATTGCCAAGAAGAATCACCAGATTTAGAACGATATTTAAAATCAATCAAGTCATTAGAACCATATAAAATAATTTGAAGATGTTTTGGTGTTATTTTTTCAATAGGAGTCATCAAATCAAACCCAAACTTTTTCCCAACAGCTCTCAATGCTTGTTTTCTAAATGCAGAAAATCGTCCACTCCATGGAACAATTGCACCATCTAAAATTGATTTACTCTTATCAGGGATTACAAGATCTGCATCAAATTCCATCTTTATACCCAATCCATTACATGCCTTACACATTCCAAATGGAGAATTAAATGAAAATGTTCTAGGCTCTAGCTCACCAATTGTCAATCCACAGTAAGGACATGCATTGTTTTGTGAAAAAATTTTTTCTGATTTTTCAGATGAAATCATGACATCCCCTTTGGATGCCTTGATTGCAGTTTGTATTGCCTCAAATAATCTAGATCTTTCAGATTTTTCTGTCTGGATTCTATCTACTACAATCTCAATATTGTGCCATTTTTGTCTGTCAAGGGCTGGAAACTGCTCATCTAGGCTCAAAATCTCCCCATCTAGGCGTATTCTAGAGTATCCATCTTTTTTTATCTGTTCAAATAATTTCTCATATGTTCCTTTTTTTCTCTGAATAATTGGAGATAGGATTAGGATTTTTTGGCCAGCAAAGTCTTTGAGAATTGAATCACAAATAGTCTCAACTGATTGACTAGATATTTTTCTAGAGCAATTTGTACAATAAGGAATTCCAATTCTTGCATAAAGTAATCTCATGTAATCATAGATTTCAGTGGTTGTTCCAACAGTAGAACGAGGATTTTTACTTGTAGTTTTTTGTTGAATAGATATCGCAGGAGAGAGTCCTTCTATAGAATCGACATCGGGTTTGTCCATCATTTCAAGAAACTGTCTTGCATAAGCAGAAAGTGATTCTACATAACGTCTCTGTCCTTCAGCATAAATTGTATCAAAAGCTAACGTGGATTTTCCAGAGCCAGATAATCCAGTAATAACAACAAGATTATTTTTTGGAATATCAACATCAATGTTTTTTAGATTGTGGTGTCTTGCACCACGAATTTTTAATTTATTTTCTGCCATCTTTGAATTTAATCTCCTTTTCCAGTCTTTTTATTCTATCTCGACATTCAATTGCACGCTCAAAATCTAATTCTTCAGAATATTTTTTCATCTGAGATTCTAGTTCAATAATATCAGTAGCAAGATCGTGTATTGATTTTAGTTTAGATTCATCTAATGTTGTAACTTGTTCAGGAACTGATTTTATGATTGTCTGTGGAGTTATGTTGTGCTCTTTGTTGTATTGTATTTGTTTTTCTTTACGTCTTTTTGTTTCATCTATTGCATGAGACATTGATTTTGTAATGTTATCGGCATACATAATGACCGAGCCATTTACATTTCTTGCAGCTCTTCCAAATGTTTGAATCAAGCTTGTAAAGTTTCTCAGAAATCCTTCCTTGTCTGCATCTAAAATTGCAACTAGTGAAACCTCAGGAATATCCAAGCCTTCCCTTAACAAATTGATTCCAACTAGAACATCAAATTCTCCCAATCGTAATTGTCGAATTAATTCTGTTCTTTGCAATCCTTCTATTTCAGAGTGCATGTATCTTACCTTCACCTGTTTTTTTGAGAGATATTCAGCGAGGTCTTCAGCCATACGCTTTGTCAGAGTTGTAACTAAAACACGCTCATTTTTGGCTGCTCTTTTGGCAATTTCTTGAATTAAATCATCCATTTGGTCTTTTGTGGGCCTAATCTCCACTGCTGGATCAAGTAATCCTGTAGGTCTTACTAGCTGCTCTGCTATTTGAGATGATATTTTTTTCTCATATTCACTGGGAGTTGCAGACACAAAAATTGTGTTTTTCAGATAATCCTCAAATTCTTCAAATTTTAATGGTCTGTTATCATATGCACTTGGCAGGCGAAAACCATATGTCACTAGTTCTTTTTTTCTTGAATAGTCTCCCTTGTACATTCCATGTAGTTGTGGCAAAGTAACATGTGATTCATCAATTACAAGTAGATAGTCATCTCCAAAAAAATCCATCAAACAAAATGCTTTCTCACCTGGTTGTCTTCCATCAAAATGCCTTGAATAATTTTCAATTCCCGAGCAATACCCCAACTCTTCTATCATCTCCAGATCATATTTTGTTCTCATTTCCAGTCTTTGTTTTTCTAATTCATTTAGCTCTGGTAGTCGTTTTTCCAGCTCGTCTTTAATTGAAAGTACAGCCTTTTCTCTAACATCTTTTGCAATCAAATAATGTTTTGCAGGAAAAATTTTCATCTGAGTGACTTTACGTTTTTCTTTAAGCGATATATTATCAAGCAATGTGATTTTTTCTACATCATCGCCAAACATTGAAATTCGTACAATATCTTCAGAATATGCAGGGATGATATCTATCGTATCGCCTTTTACTCTAAAATTACCAGGAGCTATTTCTGTATCATTTCTTTCATATCTTGCATCAATGAATTTTTTTATTAGCTCATTTCTTTTTATTACATCGCCGGCATTAATTGTAATTGCCAAGTCTTCCCAATCCTGAGGATTGCCAAGTGAATAGATACAAGACACAGTTGAGACAATAATTGTAGGATCTCCAGAGAGCAGCATTGCAGTTGCCTCTAATCGTAGTTTTTCAATTTTTTCATTGATTTGTGTGTCTTTTTCAATATAGGTGTCAGTTTGAGGCATATAGCTTTCAGGCTGGTAATAATCATAGTAGGATACAAAATAGCCCACGTTATTTTTTGGAAAAAATTGCTTTAATTCAGAATATAGTTGTGCAGCCAAAGTTTTGTTATGAGATATGACCAGTGTGTTTTTTCCAGTTCTTGCAATAACATTTGCAATAGAAAATGTCTTTCCACTGCCAGTTACGCCAAGTAATGTCTGAATTGTTTTCTTTTTTACACCTTCAACTAGGGCATCAATTGCTTGGGGTTGATCACCAGTAGGTTCAAACTCAGATACTAGTTCGAATTTATGAATTTGTTGCAACAGTTACGATCATCCAAAACTGAATTTAAAGCAATGGTGATATTAGAAATTACCATACAGGTTCATCAACCATGTGTAATCCATTTTCAGTTATTTCAAATCCCATAATTTTCAAAGTTTCTTGTGCAGTGGGAGAATTTCTCTTCAATATTTTTTCTGCCAAATCTATTCTACTTTCTGTACGCATGTGTTGTCCAATTTTGTATTTTCCATGAAGGGTATCAGGAATAACTTTGATTACTGCGACACCATCTAAAACTCTCATAGTAGAATGAATTGGATCATATCCTCCCTCTGGCTGATACTTTTTCATAAGCCCATTTAGTGCAAGTGTTTTTTCTTCTCTATCTGTTACTAGAGATGCTTTACCCTTGATTACAACACTGATGTAGAATGTATCTGCAAGTGATGCATCTTTTGGATCTTCAAAGTATGAAGGCAGAAACTCTAGTTCCCTATCAACTTCAAAACCGACTTTGTTATTTCGATTGATATTATCAATTTTTTCACCTTTAGTGTGAGAATGCATGTATATTGAATCATTTAGAAAAACAAAATTCATGGGTATTATCTGAGGATACCCATTCTCATCAATACTGGAAATTCGTCCAATATGCTCTTGATTCAAAAATTCGTGGATTTTTTGAGATGACTTGATTTGTAAAATTCCAACTAGTTGCAACAAGGTTATTTTCATGAATAATATTATAAATCCAGATCCTAAATCTCTAAAATACCAGTTGATTAAAGAAAAATCATGGATGATCCTTATCTAAACAACCTAAAAAATGAATTCAGAAAATATTCATCAGAACTAAAAATATTAAAGAAAAATCTCTTAAAATCAAATTCATCCGAAGAACAATCAAAAATTATAAAAAAAATAGACAATATTGCAAAAGAGATGGAAAAAAATCAAAGACAGTCAGTCAAAGTAACAAAATCAAGATTAAAAGAAAAGAGTAAATCAAAAAAGACTTTCCAATAGTTATCAAAATTCCTAAAATATGGGATAAATGTAGAGCAAGGAGTTGGACGAAAGAGAAGAAGAACGATCAAGGGCAACAAATTTGGCACTTAAAGTTCTAGAGGAATGGGGGAACAATTCAAGATTCATTTGGTTTAGAGAACTACATAGAATTACAGATATTGACAAAGGATTACTAAGAAACATTCTCAATGATTTGAAAAAATCAAAAGAAGTCAAAGAGATGCATGGCACAAATAATAGAATATTTTTTTGCCTGAGAAAATATTATACAAAATGTCACGACATAGAATTTAGATTTAAAGGAAAACCAATAATGCTCAGAGACGGAAGCAAAGTCAAAGTGATACAAGGTGAAACCAATTCCACAGCACGTACAAGAAAAAGATTGGAAAAACAACAAAAAAGGCGACAGGTAAAATCATACACTAGAATGAAAAGCAGAAACAGACGACCACATAAATCATAAATTAATCAGCATTACGGATCTGCTTTTCTACGCATAAGACTAAATTCGGCGCGTTTTAGTTTTGTAGATTCTGCTACGTCATCAGTCATATCATATAGATCATGTAGCTCCAAACCAGAAGTTAGTTCATCCTCTTTTTGGTCTTCCAAGTCCAACTCAACATTAGATAAAATGTTGATATTGTCTTCTAGAATTTTTAGGCATTTTTTTATTGCTTCAGGAAGCTCATCATCCATGGATATCATCTAGAATTAGTATAGTAAATGATTTTCGATGTATAAGCAGACTTATTTTTGCAGTTTTTCTCGCAGATAAGGCATGACATGGCTTGCAAATTTGTCAATTGAGCCAAAGTAGTTTTTACCCCAGAATCTAATTACAAAGTGGTTTACACCAGCTTTCATGAATCGCTCAAATGTTGGTATTATATCATCTGGTGTGCCAACAGCAGTTGATGAACGAGCAATTTTATCAGGAATTTTTGTTGCAGCCTCTCTCATTTTGACAATCCAAGATTGATCAGACATTGAATATTCTGTAAAGTATTTTACAAAATCAAATCCTTCAATTTCTTTAATACCATGAACACGTAATACTTCGGGTTTAAACAAACTTACCTTTACTGCTTCTTTCATTTTTGCCCAAGATTCTTCTGCATCTTCTGAAAAGTAAACATCGATATCTAATGCATATTGGAAGGTATCTTTTTCTTTTTGAGTTCTGTTATGTGTATTCATAGATGTTTGAATTTGTTTTGCATGATCTTCAAACAGCTCTGGGGTGTAACCAATTGGTAACCATCCTTCTCCAAGTTTTCCGGTAAGTTCCAAAGTACGTGTACCACCTGATGCCATGTATGTTGGTGGATGAGGTTTTCTAATTGGTGGTGCTTGAAGACATGCACCTTCTAATTTGTAATATTTACCATCATAATTTACAGTGTGATCAGGAGTAGAACCATACAAAATTTTGATAACTTGAATTTGTTCTTCCCATTTAGAAACTGGTTTTTCAAACGGAATACAAAATTCTTTCAGATTTTGAGCCTCGCCTGCACCAATTCCTAAAATTGCTCTTCCTTTTGAAACTCTATCAAGTGTAATTGCAGCTAGTGCAATATTTGATGGATGTCTTCTAATTGCATCAGTTACACATGTCCCTAGTTCAACATTATTTGTAACTGCGGCAATTGCAGATAACATTACCCAAGGATCCAAAACTATTGCGTTTTTCCATTGTGGAACATTTGTGTGATCCATATAGAAAATAGAATCATAACCTGTTTTATCGGCAAGCATGCAAGCAGTTAAAATTTGATCTTCAGTGTATCCTGCTCGGGCAACATTTAATCCATTTTGAATACCGAATTTTAATGGTTTTTCAGTAATCATTACATTGAAACAACAATATCAGCATAAATAAGTTTAGTCAAAGCAGCCAATTTTGTAGTTTATTAATAAAATAGAAAAAATGTAAAAAATATAGGAATTTTTTACAGATTACCTGATTTAATATCTTGTAGACACTTGATGACGTCTTCTTTGGAGATTGGAATTGGGTTTGGATCCAAATGTCCTCTGTCAGTCATTATAGTATCTGCCGCAATTGAAACATCAGCTTTTAGATCAAGTTTATCAAAGCCTAGCTTTTTCATGGCTTCCTTGAATCTATCATAGAAGATGGATTTGTTATGCTTGTGTGCAATTGTAGTGCAAGAAGACAAAGAATAGCCATGTGGTACTCCTTCATTTGAGAAAACATATGATAGTGCATGTCCAAGTGTAGTTGAACAGTTACCAAATCCAATACCAGATAACATTGAACCGTATGGATAGTTTTCTGGTTTGTTATTCATTATTGCATCATATAGAATCTCAAATGCTTGCTTACATAAGGTTCTTGTAAAGTCATTTCCAAGTTTGCTGTCATAACCTTCTGTTGCTTGAGCACATGCATCACAGACAGAATTTTTTATGACTTGCTCGGGAGTGCCATCCATAAAATATGAATCCACTACAGCCATATCAGCAAGAAATCTGTCTTCTCGCAACAATTTCTTTTTTCCATCAAATTTCAAAACGCAATACGTTGTCATTTCAGCTCCAGTTCCAAAAGTAGTTGGAATTAAGATTTTTTCTTTTTTCATCTCTGGTGCAGCATATTTTACTACATCCATTGAACTACCTCCACCCAATCCGATTAAAGCAGATGGGTTCTTGTCTTTGAATTGTGAAATCACAGCATTGACATCATCAATTGATGGTTCAGGTTTTACTTGATCATACAGCATATAGTCCTTAATTCCCATTTTGGCAAGCCATTTGTCAGAAAGTTCTGGAGGAACAGTCGTAACAACTAGGGCATTTTTTGGATATTCTGTTTCACCAAGTGCATTTTTTCCAAAATTGATAACTTTTGGAATGCGTACTGTGTACATAAACCAGAGGCATCATTGATTATTATTATATCTTGCAGTAAGAGAAAATTAGCATATGATTATTCAGAATTATGAAGATTTAGCAACCTCTGATAAAAAAAGAGAATGTTTGGAGATTTTGGAGGCAGGACTAAGAGCTGCAGAGCCAGAGAACATCATACCAAAATTTGTCACTCCAGAAGAAATTAAAATTAATGGAAAAATTCTCAAACTACAGGGCTTTTCAAATATTTACACAGTAGCATTTGGAAAAGCCGGAGATTCAATGACAAGGGCATTAAATGCAATCATTCCAATTAAAAGTGGAATCGTGGTAATTCCAAAAGGTTCAAAATCAAAAATAAAAGGCAAAAAATTCCAGATTTTTAATTCTGGGCATCCAAAACCAGATCAAACAAGCATAAAAGCTGCAAAAGAGGTGACGAAATTTCTTCAAAATAGAAGAGACGGAGAATTGGTAATTTTTCTTGTTTCAGGTGGAGGATCATCATTACTTGCCATTCCAGATGACATAACATTAGATGATAAAATCTATGTAACCAATTTATTGTTAAAATCAGGAGCCAATATTCAAGAATTTAATTGTATTAGAAAGCATTTATCAAAAATAAAAGGTGGCAAACTAGTTGAAAACATCAAATGTCACGGAATTGGACTTGTGATGTCAGATGTTGAAGGAGATGATCTTTCATCTATTGCATCAGGTACAACATACATGGATAATACCACTTTTCTAGATGCACTAAATATAATCAACAAATACAAATTAAAAAACAAAATTCCATTAGAAATTCTACAAATACTTGAAGATGGGTTTAAAGGAAAAATTCCTGAAACCCCAAAAAAAGCAAAGATGGAAAATCACATCATTGCAAACAACAGAGATTGTCTAAAAGCAATGGAATCTAAAGCCAAAGAACTCGGATATAAAGTAAAAACAATACAAGTGTTTGGCAACATAAAAGATGCCACAAGAACAATTATGGAAAACATACCAGAGGAGCAAAAGAGTTGTCTCATTTTTGGCGGTGAAACTACAGTTGAAGTTATTGGAAAAGGATCAGGAGGAAGAAGTCAAGAATTGGTTTTAAGAATTTTAAAGAATTCACAAAATTTAAAAAAAATGATCATTGCATCGATGGGAACAGATGGAATAGATGGAAATACATTTTTTGCAGGAGCTATAACAGAAAACATCAAAATAGATGAATCAATAATTAAAGAATTCTTAAAAAACAGTGACTCTGGAAGATTTTTTCAAAAACAAAAAAGCAACATCAGAACAGATTCTACTCACACAAATCTGATGGATATAGGCGTAATATTGAAATGAATTTTTAGTTGCACAAAACTTGTTTTTCTGTTTTTTCTTTTCTCATTCTGGCTATAACTGCAGCCAATTGAGCATCATGAATTTCATCAAGAGTTTCGCACATACCAAAATAATATCTTACACATACTTAAACAATGACTGAAAATTTTGAAATATTATTCTGAGATTTTATTATGATTGTTTAAAATATATCTTGAAAATGAATAAATTTTTAATTAAAAATAGGTTTCTTGAAATATCATAATGACCATATTATACTATGAACAAAAAAAGCATGAGTGAATGTGACGAACCGTCCTGCATATGTAAGTGTCATGAAGAAATAGGGTATAAAAGAAAAAGGATTAGAGGATAAGACATGGAAATAGCATATATCTTGATACAATGTGATTTGGGTTCAGAAGAGCAAATCATTAAGGAGATTATGAAAATTCCAGATGTAAAAGAAGTTAGAGGAACATATGGAATCTATGATGTTTTTTGCAAGGTACAATCAGATACTAAAGAAATACTTGATCAAGTAATTACCAACAAAATTAGAAAGATTCAAAAAATTCGCTCAACTATAACCTTACATTATATTCCATCGCAAGGTGGCAAGTAATTGTTAGAAAAACCATTTAATCCAGATTTATTGTATAATGGAATTGTTCATTACTACATGGACAAAAAAGGATATTCAAAAGACAAGGCAAATTCAATTGCACAGGCAGTAGTACAAAGAGAAGTGCAAAGAAGAATATGTAAAAATGAAAAGTGCAAGCATTTCTCACATGATCATATTAGAAACTCAGAAACATGTTTGGTTCTAGATTGTGATTGTGGAAAATTTTCAAATTAGATAAAAGTATCCAAAGAATTTTCACGTAATGGTTGTGCACTAATTCCGATTTTCCTTAGGTGCTCAGCGAATTCCTCAACAAATCCATGAATGGTGTAAACTTGCTCTGCTCCTGAACGTATCACCATGTCTACTAGCTCATTAAAATCACAATGATCACTCATTGGAATTGAGTAATCCGAACGTCTTCCAAATGCAAATCTAGTAGATTGCGCCCAACCACTAAAACCAATAGTGACTGCACCATATTTTGATTTCATGTCTTTGAGAAATTGATTCTTTTCAGACATCATTGGTGCCACCATTACCCACGGTTTTTTGGATAATAATCCATTTTCTTCTGCTTCAGAATGACTAATTCCATCATTTAGAGGAACTCCAAGTTGTTGATGAAGTGTATTCATTTGTTTTACAGAATCATGAAAGTAAAGAGGACCCCAATGTCCAAAGAGTTGAGTAATGGTCTGAGCTTTTCCTAGCTGATACCCCAATAATATGACAGGGATGCCTTTTCCATAAAATTCTGAAATTAATTCATTTACTTGTTTTTGTATTTCTTCTAATTTTGGAAATATGAATTCTGGTAAGCCAAACGTACATTCTGTGATCAGTGTTTTACATTTTGGAATAATGGCACCTTTTAGAAATCCACGACTTCTTGTACAAATATCTCCAGTATAGAAAATATCATCAAAAAGCAAACCCCTCGCGCCTAAAATATGGCCGCTGTCAATTAATGAAAAATCATCAATACTTTGTAGGTGGTTTTTCATCTTAAAGCCCCTAAGATTAGCAATTTCACTGGTCTCAAGGGACGAAAGTATTGTACCGCCATTTTTTGATGGGAGATGATCAGAGTGGGCATGAGAAACAAAATTAATTCCAGCAGAATCAGGATTTTTTGGATCCAAGTATACCCTTCTCCCATCAATCTCACATAGGATACCATTTTTTGTCATTTTAATAGAAGGAGGCAATGTCAAACAAAATAATTAGATTTGATATAAATTGCAGGTTTGATCTACTATTGACTAGTTGCTAAATCTGGGAATTTTAATTTCAGGTCGAGGGAGTAATATGGAAGCTATTTTAAAATCAATTAAACATAAAAAAATTCCCATAAATCCAGCTGTCATTATATCAAACAAATCAGATGCCAAAGGTTTGAAGATTGCACAGAGATTAGGCATTAAAACAGAAGTAATTGAAAGCAAAGATTTCAAAGGGAATAGAATAGATTATGACAAAAAAATAATAGCAACACTAGAAAAGTATGGAGTCACACCAAAAAATGGACTGGTATGTTTAGCTGGATTTATGAGGATAATTAGTCCAGAATTTGTGAAAAAATACAAAAATAGAATCATCAATATTCATCCAGCTTTACTTCCGGCTTTTCCAGGACTTGATGCACAAAAACAGGCAATAGAATATGGTTCAAAATATTCAGGGTGCACAGTACATTTTGTAGATTCAGGTGTGGATACAGGACCAATAATTTTGCAATCATTAGTCAAAATAAGAAAAGGAGATACAGAAAAAACATTATCTAAGCGTATTTTGGCAAAAGAACATCAAGTATATCCTG
Source organism: Nitrosarchaeum sp. (assembly GCA_021414105.1). Taxonomy (GTDB): domain Archaea; phylum Thermoproteota; class Nitrososphaeria; order Nitrososphaerales; family Nitrosopumilaceae; genus Nitrosarchaeum. Next base: position 22,076 of record JAIOPB010000016.1, read on the forward strand.
AGGCTATAAGATTATTTGCAGAAAAGAAAATAAAAATTTCAGGTAGAAAAACAATAATTAACTAAGAATCTGGTCCACCAAAAAAATACAATACAGTTAGTTCTTTGGAATTTCCATGAAAAAAATGCTCTATTTTTTTTCCTACAAAATACATTTTATTTTCAGAAATAGGATAATCAATGTCTTTAATTTTTAAAAAACCATCACCCTTGAGAACAAAATATACTTCGTCACTATCATGAGGCTCTTGTGTATCTTTTTCTCCAGGTTGCAATACCAATACACCGGCAGCCAGATTTTCATTGTTGATAAAAGTATGAAAATAATTATCGCTTTTTTTTATTTTTTCGATGTATTCGTTTACGTTAAAAACTAATTTCATGTTATTGTGAAGCTACAGTGTAAAATTTTGGCTCTGGGAGTTTTTCCATGTATGATATAGCCAGGGAGTGAAGTTTTTCATGTTCTGGACTCTGATGCATTTTACTAAATTTTTCAAGATTCTCAAATTCGACTAACACACGATGTTTACCATCTTTAGTTTCCAAAAGGCGCCTATTTACAAACCCATCAAATTTTGATACGGTTTTGTTTGATTCAGAAAACCATTTTTTAAAATCAGCGACAGAATCAGGTTTTATCTGGATATCAGATATTACTATAAACATGATATCATCTTCAAATGCTTACATAATTTTGTTTCTCAGATTTTCAAATTCAGATTAATGTGCTTCAAGGATTAAATATCTACAAGCCAGAAATATTCTTAATGACAGGCATCAAAATAGATGGAATAAAGATCGCCCAAGATGTAAAAGACAGAGTCAGAAAAGCTGTTGAAGAATTAAAGAATAATGGAATTAACCCATGTCTGGCAACTATTCTAGTTGGGGACAATCAAGCATCTGCTACATATGTAAAAAATAAACACAGGGCATGCCAAGAAGTCGGAATTATCACCAAAGATTTCAAGCTAGCATCAAATATCACACAATCAGAATTAAATAAAATAATTGATGAATTAAATAAGGACAGATCAGTTCATGGAATTTTAGTTCAATTACCATTACCGAATCAATTAGATGAATTTACCATAACATCTAGAATTTCCCCACTAAAAGATGTGGATGGTCTTACACCACACAATGCAGGTTTGCTTGCAATGAAAAAAGCGGCACTTGTTGCTTGCACACCACTTGGCGTAATGGAAATGTTTGATTATCACAATATAGAGCTGAAAGGAAAAAACATTGTTCTGATAAATCGAAGTAATTTAGTAGGAAAGCCACTATACCATTTGCTTTTGGCAAGAGATGCAACAGTAATTACATGTCATTCTAAAACAAAAAACATCAATGAATTGTGTCAGTTAGCAGACATTATAATTACAGCAGTTGGAGATAGAAGTAAATTTACATTAACACCAGATATGATAAAAAAAGATGCAATTGTAATTGATGTTGCAATCTCAAAAGATAAAGAAAAACTGGTGGGAGATGCGGATTATGAACAGATTATCCAAAAAGCATCTTATGCAACACCTGTTCCAGGAGGAGTTGGTCCCATGACAGTTGCAATGTTATTGAAAAATACAATAACAGCTGCATCATTGAGCAGTCAGATTGAAAGATAATTCTGAGAAAACATCATTACGAAAGTTACTCCTTGAGAAAAGAGATGGTACATCTTTTGATTTAATGAAAATTTCAAGTAAATCAATACTAAAAAAGCTAAAAAAAATCGAATCATTTAGAGATGCACAAAAAATAGGTGCATACTATCCAATAGGCAGTGAAGTATTGACACAGGACATCATGCAAGAAGCCCTAAGTGAGGGAAGGGAGATATTTTTGCCCAAAGTAGTAGGTAAAAACATAGAATTCAGAAAAATCGTGAATTTGAGCAATTTAGAAAATGGTAGTTTTGACATAATGGAGCCTCGTAACGAATGTCCTGTGGACAATAATCTGGATGTGATACTTGTTCCAACAGTTGGAATATCTCCAAAGGGAGTAAGATTAGGATATGGATATGGATTTTATGACAGATTTTTAGCTGAGAATAAAATCAAAACAATATCGTTGACATTTGAAAAACAGATTGTAAAAAATATCCCACAGTCAGAATATGATGTGATCATAAATTGGATTGTTACTGAAGATAGAATAATAGATACATCAAAGATAAGATAGTCCTTTTTTGCCAATATCTTTTCTATAGTATTTGTGAGGCCAGGAAATTTTTTCTGCTGCAATGTATGCATTTGAAATTGCAGAGGCCAAAGTATCACCAAGTGCAGTAACTCCTAAAACTCTTCCACCGTTTGATAATATTTTTCCATCTTGTTTTTTTGTTCCGGCATGAAAGACCATAGCATTTTTAGGAATTAAATCAAATCCGAGAATCTCTTCATTTTGTGGATATGATTCAGGATAACCTTCAGATGCCAAAACAATACAAACTGCGGATTGATTTTTCCAAGTTATTTTGGGCATCATAGAGAGGGTTCCATCTACACTTGCAACAAAATAATCATACAAATCAAAATCCATCCTCATTGTAATTGGCTGACATTCAGGATCACCCATTCTGGCATTATACTCTAAGACATAGGGTTCGTTGTCTCTAATCATCACGCCAGCATAAAGAAATCCTTTGAAGACAATACCCTCATTTTTCAATGACTGTATTGTTTTATTGATGATTTTATTTTGGATTTTTTCAGCAAGAGTATCATCAATAATAGGAGTTGGAGAATAGGCGCCCATTCCACCGGTGTTAGGACCTTTATCATCATCAAAAATTCTTTTGTGATCTTGGCTTGATGCCATAGGTATTGCAATCACACCATCACATAATGCAATGTAAGACGCTTCAATTCCATCAATTCTCTCTTCTACAATAATGCGATTACCAGCATCGCCAAATGTTTTTTTTACCAATATTGTATTAATTGCAGCAATTGCCTCATCAGCATTATTACAAACAATCACGCCCTTTCCAGAAGCTAGACCATCTGCCTTAACTACGACATTGTAATCAAGAGATTTGACATATTCTTCTGCTTTTTTTGGATTATCAAAGATTTCAAATCTTGCAGTTTGTATGCCATTTCTTTTCATGAAATTTTTTGCCCAAATTTTACTGGATTCTAGTTGTGCTGCTTTTTGAGATGGGCCAAAAATTTTGAGATTCATTTGGTTAAATTTATCTACAATTCCTGCAGCTAAAGGAGCCTCAGGACCAACTATCGTAAAGCAGTTATTTTTTTGTGCAAATTCTACTAGTGCATTCAAATCATTAATGTCGATGGGGATATTATTTTCTGTTCCACCATTTCCAGGTGCTGTAAAAACTTTGTCAACTTTGGAGCTTTGAGATAATTTCCAAGATAAGGCATGTTCGCGTCCACCAGAACCGATAACTAAAACATTAACCAATAGAAATTATCTTTCACTCAATTATATAATGCCACTCCCATATCAAAATCTAAGATGAAACTTTCATCAAAGTTCGATGCAAAGGCAATTGAATCAGAGATAAAAGAATACATCAAATCAATTGATGTTGAAAGATTAATCTTTGAATCAGACAAGCCTGAGAAAATAATGTTTATCGAAGGTCCACCCACCATGAATGGGGTTCCACATGCAGGGCATCTAAGAGGTCGTGTGATTAAGGATCTATGGTACAGATTCAATACACTACAAGGGAAAAAAATTGTGTTTAATGGAGGATGGGATACACAAGGACTTCCAGTGGAATTACAAGCAGAAAAAGAGCTTGGAGTAACTGGTGGCAAGTCAGAAGTTATAGAAAAAGTTGGTATTGAAAAACTAGTGGAGGAATGCAAACGTATTGTAAAAAAATTCAACGCCAAATGGGTTGAAGTGGATAGTTCACTTGGAATGTCATTTAATCATAACAAAGCATATTGGACTTATCGGGATGAATTTATTGAAAGAGAATGGCAAATTCTCAAAAAAGCACACGAAAATAAAATATTAGAAGAAGACTTTACAGTAATTGCATATTGCCCAAGTTGCCAAACATCACTTAGTCATGCCGAAGTCAACCAAGGATATGAAGAAGTAAAAGATCCATCATTATATTACAAGGTTAAACTTGCAGATGAAGACGCATATCTGATTGTTTGGACAACAATGCCATTTACTTTAGTTACAGATGCAATGGTAGGACTGAATCCAGATGAAGATTATGTATATCTTAAAGTGGAAAATGAAACATGGGTTGTTGGAAAAACAAGACTAGAAGAATTTTTCAAAGAAGTAAACATCGAAAAATATGAAATTACAAAGACTGTAAAAGGCTCAAAATTTGAGGGGAAAAAATACATCCATCCACTTTTGAGTTTAATTCCAGGACTGGATGAATGTGCAAAAGAAAATAATTTTCATGTTGCAGTGTCAGAAGAATTTGTGGATGCCACAACAGGTAGTGGTCTAGTTCACTTGTCTCCGGCAAACGGTGAAGAAGACATAAAAATTGCAAACAAAAGAAAAGTCAAAGTATTCAGTCCCATTAATGATCAGGTAAAGTTCACCAATTTAGCTGGAAAGTATGAAGGAATGTTTGTCAGAGATGCAGATAAGATAATTGTTGAAGATCTCAAAGAACGTAATGCATTGGTAAAAATTGGAAAAATCAAGCACAAATATCCATTATGTTGGAGATCTCATCATCCAATTGTATGGCTTGCACGAAAAGGTTGGTTTTACAAACTAGACAGATTAGAAGACAAGGCAATTGATGCAGCGGAAAGTGTAGAATACTTTTTTGAGCAGCCAAAAAATAGATTTTTAGGAATTGTTAAAGAAAGACACCCATGGTGCATATCTCGAGAAAGAATTTGGGGATGCCCATTGCCAGTTTGGATATGCAATGATTGCAAAAAACAAAACTGGTTCTTTACAAGAAAAGAAATCATAGATTCAGCAGTAAAATTACCAGATGGTCCAAATTTTGAATTACATCGCCCATGGATTGATAACATCACAATAAAATGCAAACAGTGTAGTAGCACAAATACAAAAAGGGAAGAATATGTTTTAGATACATGGCACAATAGCGGTTCAGCCCCATATTCATCATTAACAGATGAAGAGTATTCCAAAGGAATACCTGCACCATTTTTCACAGAAGGCATTGATCAAACAAGAGGGTGGGCATATACTCTATTGATAGAAAATGTAATCTTAAACAACGGTCCAATTCCACCATTCAAGTCATTTTTGTTCCAAGGTCATGTACTTGATGAGAAAGGAGGCAAGATGAGCAAAAGCTTAGGAAATGTGATAGATGGAGCAGAATTGCTTGAAAAATATCCTGTAGATTTGATTAGATTTTATTTTATCTGGAAAGCAAGTCCAATAGAGCCACTTAGCTTCAGCACTGATGAGTTAATGTCACGCCCGTATCAGGTGCTCAATACACTGTTTAATTTACATCTGTATTTTAAACAAAATAGTGAATACGATAATTTTGATGAGGCAAAAACAATCTCATGGGCAAAAGAAAATAAATTGCTAACATCACCAGACATATGGCTTTTATCAAAATTACAAAAATTAATCAAAAAAATAACAGAGCGTAATGAGACATGTAAATTCCATGAAGCAGCAAAAGCAGTTGACGATTTTATCATAAATAATCTAAGTCAGATATACATTCCAATTACCAGAGGTGAGTTATGGGATGAGGAGGAATCAAAAAAGAACAGAAGGCTAGCAATCTATGCAATCCTAAAAGAAGTACTCAAAACATTAGATATTTTGATTCACCCGCTTTGTCCATTTACTAGCGAATATCTCTATCAAACAGTATTTGACGGCAAGCAGAGTATCTTGCTAGACAAATGGCCACAATACCAAGAAACACTAGTCAATGAAGAAATTGAAGAATCATTTGACATCATGAAAGATGTTGTTTCAATTTCATCTGCTGCAAGAATGAAGGAAAAGCTAAAACGGAGATGGCCATTAAATGAAGCATTAATTTGTGTAAGTAAGGGTCAAAAACAAAAACTAGAATCACTTTCTCCTCTACTAATGTCACAGCTCAATGTAGAAAAATTTACAATTTTTGAAATAGAAAAAAACACAGGATTAGAACAAATCTCAGAGTTAAAACAGTTAGGATTACCTTTCAAAATAGTTATGGAATTGGAAAGAAAAAGAATAGGTCCCAAAGCAAAACAACACATGGGAAAACTTGTCAATGTATTTTCAGAAACCAACAAAGAAGAAATAATCACATCACTCCAAAAAGAAGGACAACACAATTATGAAATTGATGGTGAAAAAATTTCATTAGACAAAGAAGATTTTATAATAGATTTTGATGCAAGGGAAGAATTTGCAGTATCAAAACGAGACAACTACATTGTATTCATATCTACTTCAAGAAACAAAGAGATGATGGCAAGAGGTTTGATAAAAGATATTGCCAGAAGACTACAAACACTAAGAAAAGAAAGAGGATACAATCCAACAGACATTCTCAGTGTTGCATCAATACTTGATTTAGATGATGAATCATTAGAAATGATAAAAGAAAAATCAGAGGAATTGGCGTTTTTAGTTAGGGTAAAACAGGTGAATTTTACAGAATCATGCAAAGAATACAAAGATGACGACATTGACGGTCAGAAAATAAGAATTTCAGTAGAATAACACAACAAATTACCAGATAAGTGCATTGTAGTCTTACCATTTAACTAGAATTATTTTTTACGAAATGCAATATTTTTATTAGAATAAATAATTCAAGCGAATATGTCCGAATCAAAAATCCCAACAGTTGTTGGAATCAATGTTCTAAAACAAAATGGCTTGGATGTAGAGGAATTAAAGAGACTATTGATATACAATGCTTCAGTAGAATTTACTGCCTACTACTACTTCACCAATTTGAGAGCACATTGTACAGGCTTGGAAGGAGAGGGGCTCAAAGGAATTATCGAAGACGCCAGATTAGAAGATCTTAGCCACTTTGAATCATGTCTTGAGAGAATATACCAATTAGGGGGTTCTCTTCCAAACGATGCAACAGAATTCATCAAAATGTCAGGATGTGAATTCTTACAGCTTCCAGCAAATCCGACAGATCACAGGGCAATACTAGAAAAATGTCTCAAAGCTGAACAAGGCGCAATTGTCAACTGGGACAAAGTCTGTAAGATGACTTTAGGAAAAGATCCCACAACATATGATATTGCAAAAGATATTTTGGCAGAAGAGATTGAACATGAGTCATGGTTCCTAGAACTAATCTATGGAAGACCATCAGGACACATGAGAAGAAAATATTCTGGAGAAAGACCACATACCAGAAAACATTCTAGAGCACTTGATATGGCATAAAGCCAGATCACATTCTTTTCTTTTAATTAAAAATGAACCAACTAGCTAGCTTTTAGCTAATCAGGCATAATAAATAGAAAAAACGTGTAATGATTGTATGGTAAAACAGATTAGTCTTGATGCTTGGCAAATTCAACATCTAACAGATCTGTTAAAAAAGGGCTCAGAAATTGTTGCAAAGACCAACAAACCAATTGTACTGTACAGGCAAACATTAGAAGAAGAAGAAGAATCCTACGAAGAAATTGTATGTACGCTTGTCAAAGATTATGTGATTGAACAATTAGTTACATCGGGAGGAGTACTAGTCCCAAGTTTTCATCAACAATTTGTTTTTACAATTGTGGAGTTTCCACAAGAGTTGCTAAGAAAAAGCCGAGATCGATTTTTGCAAGTAATTGATTTTCTTGAAGAGCAGATAAATTAGCATCATAATTAATAAAGATCGTAAAATTGATGGCTTTTGCATGCGTTTACTAGAGTTTCAGGCAAAAGAATTATTCAGAGAATATGGAATTAATCTGCTCCCAAGCAAGGCATCAACTACTATCGAAGAAGGGAGAAAACATGCAAAAGAGTTGGGATATCCATTTGTGATTAAAATTCAGGTTCCAGTGGGAGGCAGGGGAAAAGCCGGAGGTATTCAAAAATGTCAAAATGATGATGAATTTGAGCTAAAGTATCCTCAAGTGTTAGGGTTGACAATCAAAGGGGAAAAGGCACGAGCAATTTTGCTAGAAAAGATGGCAGATATCAAAAAAGAGTTGTATCTGTCATTGTTTTTGAATCGTTCAAAAAGATGCTACACGATTATTGCATCACCAGAGGGTGGAGTTGAAATTGAATCAGTTAAAAATCAAATCATAAAAGAAGTGGGTCTTGGAAATGTTTCAGAACAAGTGGCAAGAGAGGTTGCAAAAGAGATGAAATTAGAGGGAAAAGCAGCAGACGACTTTGTAAATATTTTACAAAAACTAGCAAAACTCACAATTGAAAAAGAAGCTGAATTGGCAGAAATAAATCCACTTGCAATTATGCAAGATGGTTCTCTGATGGCACTAGATGGAAAATTTGTAACAGATGATAATGGCAATTTTAGACATGATGAATTACAAAAATATCAAGAAAAAACAGAGATTGAAGAAAGAGCAGAAAAAAGTGGATTTTCATTAGTAGAGTTAGATGGAAATATTGCAGTTGTTGGAAATGGAGCAGGATTGGTAATGTCCACACTGGATATGTTATCAGATAATGGTGGCAAACCAGCATGTTTCTTAGATGTCGGAGGTGGAGCAACAACTGAATCAGTTTATGAAGCACTTACTTTGATTAGCAAAATGAACAGAGTCAAAGGAATTTTGGTTAACCTTTATGGAGGAATTGTAAAAACAACTGTAGTTGCAGAAGCATTTCTAAAAGCATATGACGATAAGCTGATCAATCTTCCAGTATTTGCAAGACTAAAAGGCACTGAATCTGAAAAAGCAAAAGAGATGCTAAAAGGTTCTAGAACCAAAATTTATGATTCAGTAGAAGAGGCAATTAATGCATCAGTCATGGGGATTAAAAAATGACAGATATTTTCAAACTGTTAAGAGGAACTCCAGAAGATTCAGACTACAAGAAAAAAGGAGTAATTGTTCAGGGAATCACAGGGGCGTATGGATCAGTGCATGCAAGAAATATGATATCATATGGGACAAATATCATTGCAGGTGTTACCCCAGGAAAAGGAGGTCAGAAATTTGAAGGCAAAGTTCCAATTTACAATACAGTCAAAGAGGCAGTAGATGCAAGTGGTGCAAAAATTTCAATTATTTTTGTGCCAGCAAAATTCTTTTTGGGAGCTGCAAAAGAAGCACTGGAAGCAGGAATTAAACTGCTAGTGGCAATACCAGAACATGTTCCAGTTAGAGATACGATGGAAGTTTTGGATTTGGCAAACAAAAAAGGCGCCATAATAATTGGACCAAACACTCCAGGGATAATGATTCCAGAATTAATAAAGATAGGAATTATGCCACCCATGCCATTTAAGGCAGGAAATATCGCAGTGTTATCAAAAAGTGGCACATTACTTTATGAGATCGCAGATGCACTAACAAATGCAGGATTTGGGCAATCAATAACAATAGGAATTGGTGGAGACCCAATTAACGGTACACGGATGATTGATGCATTTGACATGGTCAAAGATATTCCAGATTTGGAAGGATTGGTAATAGTAGGAGAAATTGGAGGGGATTCAGAAGAAATTTTGGCTCAACATATCATAGATATCGGATTCAAAAAACCTACTGTTGCATACATTGCAGGAAGAGCAGCGCCAAAAGAAAAGAGAATGGGTCATGCAGGAGCTATAGTAATGGGAACATATGGTTCTGCAGAATCCAAGGTATCGATGTTTAACAAGGCAAACATACCAGTAGCAAAGAGACCTTCTCAAGTACCAGTATTACTAGCAGGAAAAATGCAGCAATCCGATTAGAATAAAAGAGAGAGATTAAGGAGAAAATTAATGCCTATTACTGATCCGGAGAAAAAACGCATTGCACAAACTGCGCGTCTAGTTATGAGAATATGCTTTAACTGTGGATGTAGAAACGACATCAATGCAACCAGATGCAGAAAATGCAGAAATCCATACTTGAGACTAAAGAACAGAAATCTCGGCGTCAAAAAGTAGAATTAGAAATTCATCAATCTTTGTCTATATTCAACAATTGCAGATTTTATTTGGGGTTGGTATTTTGAGATAAATAATCTTACAGCACTTTCATTTTCTAATTCCTCAAGACTTAGCTGCAAGTCATCAGGTAATTGGTCATTCATTTGATAGAGTACTTTGGCAGCTTCAGTGTATTGACCTAAATTTGCTGCATAGTCAAATGCCAATTGCATTCGTTGAGTTAACGCATCAAATTCATGTAAAGACATATTTGATTTTTGGATTTTTAGTAGAAAAGATCAAGGTTATCATGATATAAGAACCAAAACCTAAAGACAAAAAAGATGCTTGTTTTGTAACTTTGTTGGACCGGTTGTCTAGTGGTTAGGATGACGCACTCACACTGCGTAAGGAAATATTCCCGCAAAGGTCGTGGGTTCAAATCCCATCCGGTCCACTCTACTTAAAATTAGATGAAGATAAGACACAACCATGAAAGCAAGATTTAATGGAAAATGTGTAGAGTGTGGAGAAGAAATCAAGACAGGAAAAGAGATCGTAAAAAACTCCAAGGAAAAATGGGTTCACAAGGCATGTTCTGATGTGGAAGAGAAATTACCATAATTAGAAAATAATCCAAGACAGCGCATAGAATTCATATACAGATCATATAGTTTTTAGAACTAGCGAATGAGCAAAAATTTTTGGCATGACATAGAAACAGGTGTAGATATTCCCGAAATAGTCAACGTAATAGTAGAGATTCCAAAAGGATCGATGAACAAATACGAATATGATAAAAAACACAACATGATAAAACTAGACAGAGTATTGTTTTCACCATTTCATTATCCAGGAGACTATGGTCTTATTCCTCAGACACTTTCTGAGGATGGAGATCCGCTTGATGCACTAGTACTTGTAACAAATTCCACATATCCAGGAATACTAATTGAGGCAAGACCAATTGGATTACTGCAAATGAAAGATGATGGAAAACTAGATGACAAAATTATTTGTGTTTCAACAAATGACCCTAGATATCTTCACACAGTAGACATTACGGATATTGAAGATCATTACCGCTCAGAGATTGGACATTTTTTTCAAGTTTACAAAGATTTGGAAGGAAAAAAAGTGGAGATTTTAGGATGGAAAGGATCCAAAGAAGCAAAAGGAATCATAGTAGAAGCTGTCAAAAGATACAAAGACACTTTGAAAAAATACTAGGGTTTTAGTATTTAATTAAACTAATGATGCATTTTTTAATAGTTGCAAAATAAGACAGTCATATGTCAGAGTATAAACTTGACAAATGGGATCTATCAGAGCTAGCAAAAGATCCAAAGAGCCCTGCATTTCAAAAACAAATTAGAGATTTGGAAGCGCTGGCAAAAAAATTTGAAAAGATAAAATTAAAACTGGAACCTAAAATGGCATCAAAAAAATTTATGGATATTTTGCATGAAGTTGAAGAAATTTCTGAAAAGATGAGCAAGATTGGTGGATATGCATCATTATCATATTCCGCGGATACACAATCAGATGAGGCTACATCGCTTATGACAAGAATGTCAAAGCTTGGATCAGAGATTTCCAATAAAATTTTATTTTTTGACTTGTGGTGGAAAACTCAAGTAGATGATAAAAATGCAAAAAGATTGATTAAAGATTCAGGAGAACTTGCAGAATACCTTAGTCACAAAAGACTATTTGCCAAATATGCACTTTCTGAACCTGAAGAAAAAATTATCAACACTTTGGATGTTACAGGTATTTCTGCTCTAGTAAAACTATACGACAAGATGACTAGTGCATATGAGTACAAAATGAACGTGGGTGGTAAAACAAAAAAGATGACGCGTGAAGAAATTACAAATTACATAAGGAACACAAATCCAAAAATTAGAGAAACAGCATACAAGACAATCCTAACAAAATACACAGAAAACAAAGGTGTGATAGGAGAAATTTATCAAAACATTGTTTTGAATTGGAAAGATGAAGGAATTGAAATTAGAGGTTACAAATCTCCAATTTCAATGAGAAATATTGGAAATAATGTAGATGATAAAACCATAGAATCACTTCTTACAGTGTGTAAGAGAAATTCTCCAGTGTTTCAAAAATTCTTTATACAAAAAGCAAAAATGCTAAAAATGAAAAAATTACGAAGGTATGATCTATATGCTCCAGCAGCATCCAACATAAAAGAAAAAAATTACCAATACGACAAATCAGTAAAACTTGTTTTTGAATCACTGAAAAGATTTAGCCCAAAATTAGAAGAATTTGCTAAAAAAGTATTCAATGAAAAACATGTTGATTCATCTATAAGAGTTGGAAAAAGAGACGGGGCGTTTTGTAGCACATTAACTCCAAAGATCACACCATATGTTCTAGTCAACTTTACAGGAAAAACAAGAGATGTTTTCACATTGGCACATGAATTAGGTCATGCCGTACATAGTCAAACAGCACAAGATAGATCAATTCTAGTTCAAGATGCACCATTGCCATTAGCAGAGACAGCATCTACGTTTTCAGAGTTGTTACTATATGACAATTTATCAGACAAAATAACAGATGATGAGAAAAAAATTATGCTTTCAGAAAAAATCGATGACCTATATGCAACAATTATGCGTCAATCGTTTTTCACTATTTTTGAAGTAGCAGCACATGAACAAATTGGAAAAGGAACAACTATTGATGAAATTTCAAAGACATATCTTCAAAATCTCAAAGAACAATTTGGTAATTCTGTTGCTATTTCAGAAGATTTTGCAATAGAATGGAGCTGTATTCCTCATTTTTACCATACACCGTTTTACTGCTATGCATACTCATTTGGAAATTTACTTGCATTATCATTATTTCAGAGATATAAAAAAGAAGGAAATGATTTTGTTTCTTCATACATCAACATTCTTGCTGCAGGTGGATCTAAAAAACCAGAAAAATTATTGGCAGAACATGGGTTTGATATCAGTTCCCAAAAGTTTTGGCAGGAAGGATTTGATTACGTTGAGAGCCAAGTAAAGGCACTTGCAGCAGTAACCTAGAATTTTAAAATACGGGTTAGATACTCAAATCAAAAAAATAAAAGTAATCAATTGTAAGGACTGTATTGTTTGTATACTTTGATTACTGATTCATGATACATTTTTCTAATATCTTCATTTGTGGATATGGCAAGCTGATTCACAAGATCAGTAGAAGTAATAATTCCTATCACTTTATCATCTTCTATAACTGGTAATTTTCGAATACCTCGAGTATACATTAGATCAGCAACCATCCATACTGATTCATCTGGACCGATTGTAATTAGCGGAGTGGACATAATCTGTTTTACTGGAGTGGTGATCTGATAAGCATGAGCTACAATTTTTACTGCAAAATCCCTATCAGTGATTATTCCCATTGGGATATTGTTTTCCATCACTATAATTGCACCAACTTTTACATCTTCCATCATTTTTGCTGCCTCATTTGCAGTAACTGATGAATCTACTGCGATTACTGATTTTGTCATAATATCTCTAGATGTGATTTTAGATGCATCTGTCATTTTCAAATAAAGATTAAAGTTTCAGTATATAGTGACTTTGTATAATATCATGGTTGAAAATCAAATCCGAGAATGCATAGATATCTTAAATTTAGTTCTTTTCTGAATTAATCATGCAAAACATAAAGAAAATCCTTGTTCCTATGGATGGTTCTAAGAATTCCATGAGAGGATTAGATGAAGCAATTTATCTTGCAAGACAATGTCATGCAATAATTACTGGTTTGTATGTAATTCCATTATCCAAACCCATTTCAGATTCACAAATTTCCCATCTTGAAAAATATCTACTTAATAATGCCTCTAAATTCATGTCAAAAGCAAAAACACGTGCTGCACAAAATGGCATTATTTTTGATAGTGTCATAATTCATGGCGATGAAGGACCAAAAATCATAAGCTATGCAGATAACAAATCATTTGACATTATTGTAATAGGCTCAAGAGGAATGGGCTCTATGAAAGAAATGTTTCTTGGAAGTACTTCAAATTATGTTTTACATAAATCCAAGATTCCTGTTTTAATAGTAAAATAACTATTTTCAAATCAGATAATTTTCTGATATGAAAATTAGGATCTTGTTTATTAGAAGAAAACCTCAGATAATGGTATGGCACATACATTTGTAAAAGATGTAATGATTAGTGACTTGACTACATTAGATGGGTCTACTTCAGTTAGAGATGCTGCTAAATTGATGGATAAAAACAATATTGGTTGTATTATTGTAACTAAAAATCAATTACCAATAGGCATCGTGACAGAAAGAGATTTTGTTAAACGGATAGCAGCTAAAGGAAAACCATTGTATGCTTCATTAGAAGAAGTAATGTCTTCGCCATTAATTGAAGTAAATTCAGACGAAACAGTTTGGGAAGCTGCACAGATTATGAAAACAAATAACATTCACAAGTTACTTGTCAAAAAAGATAATAAAATTATTGGAATCGTGACAGCCACGGATTTAGTAAAAATTTGCAGTGTGGGTTCTGATTCTGAAATGAGAAGAATTTGTGATCAAATAATTACCAGAATGCAAAAAAAGTAATGAACCTCAATTGAACAGTGTTTGGACATTACACATATTTCGTCTGAAAAATACACATGGATAATATATATAAAAACTAGTCTTCAACGGCATGTTCAGTTAGTACTTTTATGCAATCTTTTAAAGTTTCATTATTTGAAATTGCTTTTGTTTCTTTGAAGTTAAATTCTTGAACTAGTTGTTGTTCAAATTCTATCAAATCATTTTGATATGTATTACAAGAGGAACGTAATAATCTCCAATAATAGTACCCCTTGCTCATTTCATTTAACATTACATGATGATCTGATTTCAATATCCTTGAAATATTCTCATATGCTTCTTTGTAATCATTAAATTTATCTTTGACAATTTGTGGGAGGTCTTGGTACCACTCTTTTCCGTCTGCAGTTTTTTCTACACTCTGCATTTTTTGAAGTTGATACACTACAGAGTCTTTCAAGATATCAAGTGTATCCTTGGTATCAAGGAGAACCATTAATTGAGGATTTATCATAAATCTTCTGGATTAATCAATGTTTTAAGAATGTTGCATGTTTCTAATTTAAGAATCATGTTAAAAAACAAACTCAAATCTTCTTTCTTTGTATGCCGGATTTAGTTTTCCCACGATGGGTACTTTGGTGCCGCAATATTTGCACTTGTTATCATCATCCATATTCCATTCTAGAATATCAAAATTATATCGTCGTACAACAATTTTTTTACATTCATGACAATAGGTATGTTCCAATGGATGCCCTGGAACATTACCCACATATGCATATCTCAAACCTTCTTTTTTTGCAATTTCATGATGTTTTTCTAATGTGATTACTGGTGTGGGGGGAAATTCCATCATCTTGTATGATGGATGAAACTGTAAAAAGTGAATTGGCATGTCGGGCCCAAATTCATCGTAAACAAACTTGCAGAGTTTTTTTGCATGTTCCAGGTCATCTCCTACATCTGGAACAACCAGATCTGTTATTTCTACATGAATTTTTGTTTTATCACGAATTTCTAATAGTGTATCAAAAACAGGTTGAGAATTTGGAATTCCAACATATTTTCTAACAAATTTTTCTTCCCCATTTCCCTTAAAATCAACTGTGATACTATCAAGAAACTCATTCATCATAGAAACTGATTCGGGGGTACCGTATCCATTTGAGACAAAAATGTTAAACAATCCATTCTTTCTTGCCAATACACCACAATCTCTAGCGTATTCCAAAAATATGCTGGGTTCGTTGTATGTGTATGCTATTCCATGACACCCGCTTTGAAGTGCCTTTTCTACCACTTTTTCAGGTGTAATATCTACGCCTTCTATCTTTCGTCTTTGGCTGAGATCAAAATTGATGCAGTACTTACACAACCAATTGCATCCCGTTGTTCCAATCGAAAATATCTTACTTCCCGGCATAAAATGGGTCACTGGTTTTTTCTCTATTGGGTCAATATGGGCCGCTGCAACCTTTCCATATACGTAAAGAACCAGTTTTCCATCTTTATTTCCCCTAATTCCGCATAAACCAATTTGATCCTCACCAAGCTCACAATATCGAGCACATGCCAAGCATCTTACTTTATGATTTGCCAATCGCTCATAAAGAACTGTTTCCTTTTGCACCATGTAATTTTGATGAATTACAACATTAAATCAATAGATAATTATCAATTTTGGTAATCATGAAATAGGACTTATGATTCTATTTGCAAAGTTTTGTGTGACAAATCAAATATTCATTGAATCTGTAAATAACATCCCTACATTTAAAAAAAGATTTGAAATTGTAGAGAGAAAAGGAATAGGACATCCAGATACCATCTGTGATCTTGTAATGAATCAAATTTCTGTCGATTTATCCAAATTATATCTTAAGGAAACAGGCGCAATCCAACATCATAATATGGATAAAGCATTGTTGGTGGCAGGGCAAAGTGAAAGCAACTTTGGAGGTGGTAAAATCATAAAACCAATGAAGATGATTTTAGGAGACAGAGCAACATTTGATATTGGTGAAAGAAGACTCCCGATAGGCGATCTTGCAATACAAACTGCAAAGAAATGGTTTGAAAAAAATCTAAGATTTGTAAATGATGAACATGTGGAATACCAGATAGAAATAGGTGTTACATCAAAGGAACTTCAATCAATATTTGAAAATACCAAATCGTTTGCTGCAAATGACACATCGGTACTTGTAGGGTATGCACCATTTACAGAAACTGAGTCTATAGTACTAAATACAGAACAACACATAAACTCTGAACAATTCAAAGACAACTTCCCGGAATCTGGTGAAGATGTTAAAGTGATGGGATTTAGAGATTCAAATCACGTTGATCTTACTATAGCTACAGCATTTGTAGATAGGTTCATCTCATCTGAGAATCAGTATTTTCAAAGAAAAGAGGAGATGCTTCAAGAAATAAATGAATTTCTAAAAAAGGATTACAGTATGAAAGTCACTACAAACATGAATTGTTTAGATTCGAAAAACAGAGGGATGTCTGGCCTTTATCTGACAGTTTTAGGCACATCTGCTGATAGTGCAGATTCTGGACAAGTAGGAAGAGGGAATATGGCGAGTCGTGTAATATCACCCAGCAGACCTGCAGGCTCTGAAGCTACAGCTGGCAAAAACCCCGTCAGTCATATTGGCAAAATTTACAATGCTCTTTCTTTTAAGATTGCCAATGAAATACATACCAAAGTATCCGGTTTGGATGAAGTATGTGTTTGGATGTATAATGTGATTGGAAGACCAGTAAATGATCCAAAGGCAGTCATTGTACAGCCTACCATTACAGGACAATTACATGATGCAGAAAAAAATCAAATTAATGAAATAGTTGAAAATAACCTGCAAAACATACATGAGTTTTGTAATGAGTTGATTTCAGGCAAATATCCAATAGCATGATCAAGTTTTGATATTTAGAGCGTCAGATGCAATAGCACTTGCTACGTATTATGGCATTCTTTGTATCTTTTAAAACATTAAAATGTACGATTAATTTATTCTAAATTATTCTAACCAGCACATTTTAGAAAAATGAATCTGCAGATCAATTAATTCTAGATGAGGTAAATTCCCCACTAATTGCTACAACTCCGCCGAGGTCTCCAGAGACATTGCCTCTTAGCATGTCTGATGTAAACTGGGCATCTACATTTAGCACTCCTACAGTACCTGAAAATCCAGATCCAAATACCACCCCATTAACCACTCCTTCCAATGTAAATCCTGATTGGCAAAGAGAACTGTCATAATCTGCAGTGGCTTGTTGATTGCTTACTTGTGCTGACCCTCCAACATCATTTCCATTTTGAGTTAGATTGATCAAGACATTGCCGGTATACCAACACGTTTCCTTGTAGAGTCCTTTCACTGGGCTATAATATTCAAAACTCGCAGTCCATTTTGCAGTCCCTTGGTATGTTCCAGTTAATCCCTGTGATTTCGGAGTTGGTTCTGGTTCTGGAATTGGTTCAGGAGCTGGTGTTGGTGTTTGTTTTGGTTCTGATTCTGGAACTGGTGTTTGTTTTGGTTCTGGAACTGGTGTTTGTTTTGGAATTTGTTTTGTAACTTTAATGAGATTGTTTTTAACAAGATATTGGACACCGTTTATAAAATCCAAATCAGGTATTTGACCATCTGCCCACCACTTTACAGTGTTTTTGAACCAAATTGGAATTTGTTCTGATGTGGATGTGGAAGGTTCAACTTGTGGAATTGTGATTATTCCCTGATTAATGAGATGTTCAATTCCCCGAATAAATTCATCCTCAGTTATAATTCCATCTGCCCACCACTTTGCATTGTTTTTAATCCATACAGGAACTGGTTGATTTTGGACAGATTCCACTTGATTAAAATCAGAAATTGTAAATGATTTGGACATATCAGTCATATCAGTTAAAAGATTATCAAATGTGTCAGGATTAAAAAAAATCGTAGATATCAACCAATAGTCCTTACCGTCAGGAATTATAGCATAGGCAAGTAATGGGCTAATTGTATTTCCATTAGTTTTGAGAACTGAAGTAAAAGTAACATAGTACATTTTGTACCCGTTTACATGTGTGGCTGTTTCAGATGACAAAAATTCTATATTCGAGCAATCGGTGTGACAATAATCGACTAATTCTTGTTGAATCGCCGCTAAGAATTGTTGCTCATCTAGTCTTTGATAATAAGGATCGTCTTGTGCAAATCCTACCAAGAATAGCCCGTCTTGTTTGGGAGAAACAAATGTTGCAAGTGTAATTCGATTTGGCTTGTCAGGATCCTTTTCAAAAGGAGTGTTTTTTTGCCATGTTGCAGGATAGTTGATTGAAAATCCGTACTGTTTGTCTTCATATTTGATAACTCCAGATGTAGTTAGATCACTTACCTGAAATGTTACTGTTCCAATTACATTAGAGCCATAAGTTGCAGTAATGGTATAGGTTCCATTTGGCCAATTGCTTTTAATTGCAACAGGTACATCAAAGTTTCCATCTCTATTTACAATAACTCCTTGCGTTTCAATAGAGTTGTCTGGTTTTTTGATTTCCAGTACAAGTGGTGTTCCACGTAAAATACTGGTAACTGTTCCAGATACTTGGACTATTCCTGGCGAGTATTTTGATGAAAAGACAACTGGTGAGTTGATTTGTAGTGTTCCAAAGCTAGATTCTGTAGTCTCTGAGACTATGTAGTGTATGGTTTCTGACTGCTCACTGCTTGCATATGCGTTTATACTAAAAACTGCAACCATACATAAAAAACCCAAAATTATTTTGAACATTAATCATTATTTTATTGCATAATAAATAAGCAGAATTATAATTCTCAAGTTTGATTTTCTTTGGGTTTTTCTCTATTGTGATTATCTTTGATTTTTTGCTAATAGCGTCTGCAAACCACAGAGTAACCAAAAGATGTGCCAATATCTAGTATTTTTTTGGTTTTTGTATTCTGAGAAGCGTATTGTAAAAAAATTCCTGTGTCTCTAGGAACTAGTGAACATTCAGGCTTGACTATTATTGAATGTAAAATTATTTAATATTCAGGCATGGTGTAAGCGTTTCCGTGTTCTTTGATTAGATTATATCAATAATAAAATACGTCGTTTTTTTAGGATTGAAATAATTTATGAAATATTTTATAGATATTATTTTTGGAAACTACCAAACATATGGGTTTTTGTAGAATGACTGATAACTAGTAATTACAATCTTGTCATTAAAATAAAAATATCTTAAATTATTTTTATGGTGAAAATTCACATACGAGTATAAATTCTAGTGAAGTTAGAACATAATGGGAAAAATACTTGTACCCATACATAGTTAGGATTGTCGAGGAAAGATAATTTGAAAATATTTTTAGTATTTGTAATTATTACTTTGGCAATAATCCCAACTAGCACTGCTTTTGGTAGCCATATTTTTGATGATAGAGATGCATTTGCACAATATCTGGATATTGCACAACTCTCGTCTGAAAAATACTTGTTAAAAATAGATGAAAAAACATATGATGTCTATTATGGCTATCATGGAAGCTTTGAAGTCGATATCAAAAAAACAGACGAATTGCCAAAACTGGTACATATGAATATCAATCCCGATAGAAAATCTCTTGAAATAACTATGGAGAGTGTTCCATCAAAGAGTGTCTTATGGTTACGATTACCCCTTGAGGTAATTTCCGCCGAAAATGAGCAATACAGACTTGTAATTGATGGCATAGATACAAAATACGATCTCACTAAATTTCCTGATCAATATGCATTGGGAATGATAATTCCTAAAGACACAAAATACATTGAAATTATTGGGACTCATGTTGTTCCTGAATTTGGATCATTTTCAATTGCCATTTTGGGAATTTCTTTTATTGGGATAATCTATTTTGTTAGAAATGTACATTTTTTGATCTAGACAAATTATTCTGAAACTTATCGAATTAATAATACAGGACATGTAGCTTGTTCGGAAACCCTTCTGCTTACACTACCCAAGGTCTTTAGTTTCCCAATTCCATGCAATCCATGACTTCCAATTACGATTAATGAAATTCTTTTCTTTTTTGCAAAGCTCAAAATTTCATTTGCCACATTACCTTGTGTGACGTTATACGATGTAGAAACTCCTTTTTGTTCACATCTTTTAACAGCTGATTTTAACATTTTTTCTGTATTTTCTCTAACTGATTCAGTCCATTTTTTTATAGCCTCTTTTTCCGATCTTATTCTGGTTAATCCTAGCATTCCAGGCGGTGCAATATAGTCTACATAAACAACAGAAAATAAAAAAATCTCGGAATCAAGATTATGTGCAAGTTCCATAGCCCTAGTTAATGCCTTTACTGAATATGTGGAGCCATCATATGGAACAAGAATTCTAGTTAGCATTTTTGAAAACATACTAATCACTACTTTATCACTAATACTGGAATTTTGGATTTATGCACTATAGCGTTTGCAACACTACCCAAGAAAACTTCTTTCAGTCCACTTTGGCCTCTGGATCCAATAACAATAATGTCAAATTCTTTATTTCTAGCCATGTCATCAATTTCTACAGTTGGACTTCCAAAAACTATTTTAGATTTAAACATAATTCCTTTTTGAGCACATGTAGTCTTTGCAGATTCCATAAATTTTTTGGCCGATTTAGTAAGATGAATTTGATACGGCATTATAGCATCAGTAAAATTTCTTGGGTATATAGGAATTACATACAAACCAGTAATTATTGCATGACATTGTCTTGCAAGATAAATTGCTTCATCTAATCCTCTCATGGAATTCTTAGAACCATCCATAGGAACAAGGATTTTCTTTATGTTTTTTCTAATCATTTGTAATCAATTCACACTTTTGTGATTTAACACTAAAGTAAGATTATCAATCATAATAATCAGGCTTCTGCAATAGCATTTACAATATCTGTCTTGGTGATAATTCCTACCAGTTTTGATTTTTTAACAACTGGTAAACCACTAATCCCATTTCTTATCATTAGTAATACTGCTACTCCAGCATCCTTATCAAATTCAATTGTAATTGGATTTGGCGACATTATGTCAACAGCTTTGAAATGAAGGAGATGATTCATTTGATTTACTTGAAATTCATCAAGATTGTTTTTCATTCTATAATTTTCAACTTCTTTTGGATCAGCTGATTGAGCTAACCAATAAGGTAATTTTGCTGGAACAAAATCCCTGTAAGTAATAATTCCCACAGGTATTTTATTACGCTGAATAACAATTCTTGCAATTCTATTATGAATTAACAAACTTTCTACATACAATAATGAATCTCCAGGCATAGCGGTAATTACATTTCTAGTCATGATCTTTGAAATCTTTAGAGGAGATGTTGCATGTGTCAAAAAAATAGATGCAAGATCAGTTTTTGTAACTAATCCCTCCAAAATACCGTTGTTGCCTAAAACAATTATGGAACTGATGTGGTTTTTTTTCATTAATTTAGCACAATCATAAATTGAATCTGTTTTCTTTACTGTGATTAATTTTTTAGACATAAAACCAGAAATTTTGACCGATTTTATGGGTTTGTCTCCAAGGGCATAGATTGTTTTTGCAATGTCTTTTTCTGTAATTATTCCAACTGGATGTTTTTTTGAATCTGTTACTACAAGTCGTTTTAAATTATGCCTAAGTAAAACTTCCCTAGCATCCAGTAAGCTAGCATTTGGGCTAATGGTAATAGCTCTTTTAATTATTTTATTAAGATCTGCATTTTTTAACAACATTAATTCCAAATTGGTTTTATGGGTTAAATATATCGACTCAAATATCACTCATGAATATCAATCGTGAAAATCTAGCTTTTCTTTTAATTTAAAATAGGGAGATTTACAGCAGATACAGTAAATGATTACAGATACAATTCATGCCCATATGAGAGATATTCAATCTATCAAAATAAAATCTCTAATTTCAAAAGCAACCACCATAGAGCCCACGGATACACTTTCACACGTAATCAGTAAAATTACTAAGAATAATTCTTATGACGTTTTTTATCTTAAAGATAAAAGTGTGCTTTCTACAAACATTAGAGCACTACTAAATGCCAAAAATATCCATAACATGAAAGTTGAGCCATTTCTTTATCCAATCCACCATGTGACCCAAAATGATTCTGTTCAAAAAGTTGCAAACATAATCACTCATTATAGAATAAGAGAAGTACCAGTAGTAGACAAGAACAGAATAATTGGCGTGGTAACAGCCAAACAAATTATCAAACTACTTTCATCAAAGGACAACAAATGGATTAAAGCTAATCTAATTTACACTCAAAATCCAATTACAGTACCTTCTAGTGAATCTATTAGCAATGCAAGACGAATTATGACTACTAAACGAATTGACCATCTGCCAGTATTGAATCAAGGTAAAATCAAACAGGTTCTTACGTCATACCATGTACTGCAATCAATCATGCCATCAGAAAAACAAGGGCGAACCTCTATGATACCAAAAACTGAACATGCATTAGAACTTAAAATTGGCAACACCGGAAGTACTAGAATTCCTCAATGTTTGGCCAGTGATGATTTAAACAAAGTTATCAATTCAATGCTTAAAGCAGATACCACATGTTGTTTAGTTAATCTGCATGATACTCTGCAAGGCATCATCACTTTTAGGGATATACTGGGTTTACTTGCATCCAAATTAGAAACTCCAATTCCATTATACATTGTTGGCATGCCAGAAGATCAACAAAATGTAAATTTGATTAGTTCAAAATTTGGAAAAACTCTCAAGAAATTACAACAAGTATATTCAGAAATACATGAAGCCAGAGTTTCAATAAAACAGCAAAGAACAGGGAACAAAAAAGAAGGAAAGTATGAAGTGTCTATTATGATTATTACTCCTCATCACACTCCTCTAATTTATCATTCAGTTGGATTTGATTTAAGTGAAGTTTTAGAAGATCTAAGTGACAAATTATTAAGGGTTCTATCTAAACGCGCAAAAAACAGAACAAAAGACAGTATACGAAAAATCGATTTGCCAATATTCTAATTAATAAAATTAATTCCAAAAATGTTATGAATAATTCATAAAAGAATTAACTAAATATTTTTGCAAGTAGTTATAGAAATTTAAGACGACAGTTTTGTTTTCTTTATTTCCCCATTATTCTAAATTTTTTGAGTTGTTTTATCTGACTTTGGATTTCCTTTGATATTATATTATTTTACTATTAAGACAGGAATTTTTGCTTTATGCATTACATAATTTGACGTACTTCCAAGAAATGCTTCTTTAGCACCACCCACACCTCTAGCACCAATAACAATCATGTCATACTTTCCTGTCTGTGCAAACTTGACAATTTCAGAACCAGTGTGACCGCCTCCAGTTTTGTACTTGAATGATGCTCCTGCTTTTTGAGCTCGTTTCATTGCTGGTCCAATTGCTTTGATAGCTTTGGTTTGTGCATCATCTTTCATTTTTTGTGTATATTTTATGCCTGCAGCAAGTGGTAAATGAAATACATAAAATCCCGTGATTTCTGCGCCACTGCCTTTTGCAATTTCAATTGCTCGATCTAATCCTCTAATGGAATTATTAGATCCGTCTAGGGGAACAAGAATTTTGTTGAATTTTGCCATGTCTTTAGGGTTGATTCTTCAAATATAAAAAAACAGTATGATTATCACAGATGATATGCTGTTAAAAACAACAAATTGAGCACTTTACATTCATTAATGAAAATTATATCATCTGCTTTTATAGAAATTATATTTGTGTGATATTATGTCTGTTATTGATATTTGTAATAAGCCAATTTCCATTCTAAAGAATTCAACAATATCAGATATAATTAAAAAATTATTAGAAAATAATCTTAGTAGATTAATTGTTGTGGAAGATGGAAAACCCATAGGAATTATAACTGAAAAAGATGTTGGGTTGTTTCTTTTTTCTGAGACCACTAAACAAGGATTAGATGATATAATGATTAGTAAAATAATGAAACCAATTATATTTATTGAAGAGACTTCAACGCCTAAAAATTCAGCAAAAATGATGCTTGAAAGAAGAATTAGTTCTTTAGCAATAGGAACTAAAGAAAATCTTAAAGGAATTTTTACAAAGACTGATCTTATAAAATATTATTTAGAAAATTATTCAGGAAATAATAAAGTGGTTGATTTTATGACACATGAGTTTATCTTTACTCATACAGCAGCACCACTATTCAAAGTTGTAAGAAAAATGTTAGAAAATAAAATATCTAGAATTATTGTAAAGGATCAAAATGAAAAATCAGTAGGCATAATTTCATTTAGAGATTTATTTAGAATTTCTATCGAATTGGGTAGTGAAGAAGATGATTCTGGCTTTACCATTTCAGAACAAATAAGGAAAGGATTTCTTTCTGAAGAAGGATTTGGAGGTATTTCATTAGCACGAGATGTTATGAGTAAAGGAATTATCTCAATAAAATTCAATGATGACTTAAAAAATGCATGTAAACTAATCTTAGAAAATAACATTAGTGGTTTGGCAGTACTTGATGGAAATAATTCTCTTACAGGTATAATCAGTAAAACAGATATTATAAAAGCTATCACAGTTTGAACAAATTTCAAGAATATATTAAAACAAGGAAATTCTAAATTGTAAACATGAAACTGCATTTTGATGATTTTATTTATGGTTCTATTGATGGTTCAGTTACAACTTTTGCGATCGTCGCAGGAGTTATTGGTGCTTCATTATCGCCTGGAATCATTTTGATTTTAGGTTTTGGCAATTTATTTGCAGATGGATTTTCAATGGCTGCAGGAAGTTATCATGCATCAAAGACTAGAAATCAATTCGTTGAAATGAAAAGAAAACAAGAAGAATGGGAAATTGACAATATGGCAGAACAAGAAAAAAATGAAATCAGAGAAATTTACAAAAAGAAAGGATTCAAAGATGAATTACTAGAAGAAATAATTAAAACAATCACATCAAGACGAAAAGTTTGGGTAGATACGATGATGAGAGAAGAATTAGGATTAATTGAGGATGAAAAAGAACCATTAGATAGGTCAGTAAGTACTTTTGTTGGATTTAATTTGATTGGAGTAATTCCGTTAATTCCATTTATGATTTTAATTTTTATGGGAATTAATACAACTTCAGAATCTTTTGTTTATTCAATAATTTCTGTAATAATTGCATTTTTTCTTGTAGGTATGATTAAAGGCAAGATTGTTAAAAAATCAAAAATAAAATCAGGATTCTACACATTAATCATTGGAGGAATTGCAGCTTTGGTTGCATATTTTGTAGGGTATGGATTGAACTTTTTAGTTCAGTAATTTGGCGTGTGTTTAAAGTGATTTTATATAATCTCGTATAGTTTGGGCAGATATTTTTAATAAGTTACTCTCAGATTCGTTTAATTTTATTTCTATGATTTCTTTAACTCCAGCTTTGTTTATTTTTATAGGAATTCCCATGGAAATATCTTTTTCACCATATTCACCATTTAATACAATTGATGCAGGTATGATTAGCTCATCATTTTTGATAATTGTTCTAATCACATCAAAAGTATTCTTGGCAATACCAAACTGTGATCGACTACCTAAAATTCTTAGAGATTTCCAATAATCTCGAATTTCTGTTGAAATTGTTTGTTTTTCTGCCTCATCAATTATCTCAAGTATGTTTTTTTCATTAATTTTTACTCTGGAAAATATCGGCACCATAGAATCTCCATGTTCACCTAACACTAATGCGTCGATAATTTGTGATTGTTTAATTCTAAATTTTTCTGAAAGCAAATATCTAAACCGACTAGAGTCCAAACTGGATGCAATTCCTATTACTTTATTTCTTGATAATTGAGTTTCTTTCTGAAAAACAAATGTAAGAACATCTAAGGGATTAGAAACTATTAGCACGATTGCAAAAGGACAGTATTTTTTTATTTGATTTGCAATTTCTTGTATCATCTTAACTTGAGCATCCATCAATTCAGTTCTACTTTTTAGATATATTCCTGTACTAGCTGTAATTACAACAATATCTGAACCAGTTATTTTAGAAAAATCATCAGTGCCATGAATTGAAACATTTGAGTTTTCAGGTATTGCATTGGATATATCTAGAGCTTTACCAATGGCTTTATCCTTTGTACGATTTACTAATAGAACATCATCTAATGAATTAGAGACACAAAGAAAAGCAATCGCGGAACCAACTTTTCCACTACCCACTATGGAGATCACTGTGGTCTCATCTCTTTTATTTAATAATTAATACTGGGCAACTAGATTTTTGGAGTATTCCATTTGCAACGCTTCCAAGAATCAATTTATCCATTCCAGTTCTTCCATGCGAACCCATTACAATGAGATCAAATTTATGAGATTTTGCATAAGTTGTTATGTCTTTAACAACAGAAACTGATCTTAAAATTTGTGATTTCATTGTAATGTTTGATTTGTTTGCAAGATTCTCTAGTTTTTCTATGTGGGGGATTATGGCTTTTTTCTGTTTTTTTAATAATTCAGCATCTGCTCTAGAATCATAGAATTTGTGATGCCAAGTATCTACTTGAATGCATGTCAAAATTGTAATTTTAGAGTCATATTTTTTTGCCATATCCAATGCAATTTTGAATGCGTGAAATGATTTATTGGATAGATCAAATGGAACTAGGATATTTTTGAACAACATTGTTTGCAATAATGCAAGTATGTTATTAAAACTCATAGGGCATTTTTAGAATTGAATACATGCCTAGAATGAGTGCAGTGCATTGCAATGTGGTCTTACTTGTTATATCAAAAGGTAATGCGGATACTCTATGCAAGCATTAATTTCAGGAAGAAAGATAGAAGATGACTCAAGAAAAGACGCCATTCTTGAAGTTGTATCTGATAAATACTGTCGTGCTATTTTAGAAAATACGATGGAAAAACCAAAATCCGCAATAGAGATAAGCGCTGAAACCAAAATTCCAATAAGTACGGTTTACAGAAGACTGCAAACTTTACACGATAACAAACTGTTAGGTATTTCAGGTTCCATTAGTACTGATGGTAAGAAATACTTTCTGTACAAGAGTAGAGTTAAAGCCATAGCTACATCATTTAATGGAAGTAATATCGAAATTGAAGTTGTTCCTAATACTTAGTATTAGGTTCTTTTCATTTTGGTGAAATCATGTCTGATAATCAAAGTTCTATTTTAAATCAAAAAATGAGAGAGACTCAGAATATGGAAAAAAGGTATTCAACCCATGTTATTACCATTAGACCAGAATCATCAATTTTTGATGCATTGTTACAAATGCAAACAAATTTTGTTAAACACATAGTAATTGCTACTAAAAACAAACCTGTTGGAATTGTTACTGAGAGAGATATCAATAGATTTCTTGGAGACGATAAAACTGCACATGCAATAGATGAGATTCCAATTAAACATGTCATGCAAAAAAATGTAATTACGATACCTGATGACATGGAAGATTGTTTTGATCAATGTGCTGCAAGAATGGAAACTTTCAAAATTGGTTCAATTGTAATTGTCAATGATATTGGAGAATTAACCGGTATTATTTCAAGAACAGATCTAACAAAATCTTATGCAGAGGTATTTGGTGGAAACTATTTGGTAAAAAATTTTATGAATAAAAAAGTAGTAACTTGCAGAAAAACCGATTCTCTTAAATTTGCATTAAATTTAATGAATAAAAATCAAGTTTCAAGATTGATTGTAACTAATGAAGATGGCCATCCTGTTGGTCTCATTAGTACAAATACATTGTTAACACATAGTGATTATTTTACTAAAGACAAAACACGATCTAGAGAGTATTTGCTTCCAATAAACGGAGAAAAACTTACTGTGAGAGAACTACTAACTGATGAACTTTTAACAATAAATGAAGAAGATGATCTGGCAGTAGCAGCAAGTAAAATGATAAAAAACAATGTAGGTGGAATTCCAGTAGTTGATTCAAATCAAAATTTGATTGGAATTGTGAGTAAAACAGATGTTGTAAGGGCTTTTTCTATTGTAGGTGCTCATAAAGAATTAAAGTTAAAGTACAAAGAATTGTATTGAATCAAAACTAATTTTATACTTAAAGATTGAATTAATTATCTTGTTTTACAAATTATTGGAGTGTTAAAATGTTTGAACTAAAGCGTGGAATGGGACTTTTTCATCTAACTATGTATGGAGTAGGATTAATTCTTGGAGCTGGAATTTATGTACTAATAGGAGAAGCTGTAGGTTTTGCAGGAGATTCTGTATGGATTGCATTTGTCTTAGGATCTATTGTTGCGTTATTTGCTGGACTTAGCTATGCAGAATTATCATCAATATTTCCTAAAGCGGCTGCAGAATATACATTCGTAAAGAATGCATTCAAAAATAATTTTGTTGCTTTTATTATTGGATGGCTAACTGCAATTACATCTATGATTACAGCAGCAACCGTAGCGCTAGGATTTGGTGGTTATTTTTCAGAATTTTTGAATATTCCAATAGTAATATCTGCAATTGCACTGATAGGAATACTTTCAATAGTAAATTTCATGGGGATTAAAGAATCATCATGGACAAATACAGTTTTTACAATAATTGAAGCTGCAGGATTAATTCTAATCATCATAATTGGTTTTACCATTAGTGAACCAGAGTCAGTTAATTATTTTGAAAGTCCAACTGGATTTTCAGGGATTGTTATTGCTTTTGTATTGATTTTTTTCGCATTTATTGGATTTGAGGATATAGCAAACATTGCAGAAGAAGTACGAAATCCCAAAAAAGTGATCCCAAGAGCAATAATTTTGGCAGTTATGATATCAGGAATAATCTATGTATTGGTTTCATTAGCAGTAGTCAGAGTAATCAATTGGGAAGATCTTTCATTATCAGCTGCACCGTTAGCAGATGTTGCAAAAAGAGGATTGGGCGTACAAGGTCACATTATATTTTCTGGAATTGCACTTTTTGCCATAACAAATACAGTTTTGATTACACTTGTAGCTGGCTCTAGAATGATTTATGGAATGGCAAGAGAAAAATCATTTCCACCTATTCTTGCAAAAGTTCATTCTAAAACTAAAACACCGTGGCTGGCAATTATTGTAATCATGTTGACAGCTATTGGTTTTTCTATTATTGGAGATATTGTAATTGTAGCAAACATTACGGTTTTTGCAGTTATAATCACTTTTGGAGCAGTAAATTTGTCTGTGATTGTACTTCGATATACAGAGCCAGATATTGAACGAAAATTTAGAATTCCTATCAATATTGGCAAGTTTCCAGTTTTACCAATGTTTGGATTAGGAATCTCAGTGTATATGGCAGTTCAGTTTCAAATTCAAGTAGTTCTTGTAGGTCTTGGGATAGTAGGAATTGGTGCCATTTTTTATCTATTATATGAAAAACGTAACGTAAGATCAGAATAAAATTGAATTTATAGGAATTGTAAATTAATTGATTTAATATAATATGATATATACTAAATACTGAAGTTAAATTCAATGAAAACTACAACCAATAGACAACCCCATCCTCCAAAAAAAGAAACAACACGCAGTATTACATATCGACTGCCATCTAAAATTGTAGAAGAACTAGAAACAGAGGCGATGAACAAAAATATATCACATAATGTTTTGGTAAAACAAATTCTTGAGAAATATGTAACATGGGATCGTTTTGGTGCTCAAATGGGCATGATTCCAATTCCTAAAGGAATTCTAGATGCTCTTGGTAATGACATGAATGGGGAAGATATCAGTGAAATTATTAAAATGATTTTACCGTTTATCAAAGATACCGTTCTGTTTATGAAAGGAAAATATGATTTGAAACGATGTATTGAAACATTAGAAGATTATATGCGCGCATCTGGAATGAAATCAGATCATAGAACTGAAGGAGAATTACACCATTTTTTTATCCAACATGAATTAGGTATGAACTGGTCATTTTTCACTGAACAACTATTAAAAGAGATTTTTAATCAATTTATGCCAAACAAAAATATCAAATTCCAAACAACCAAAACTACAGTAATTGCAACAATAGCATTGGGCTCAGACTTTAGTGAACATGATTACTAGTATTTGTCCTAGTGATTTTCAACTTTAAAAATTGTATTTTGTTTAAAAATAAGTGTGATAACTACACTATACTATGTTATCAAAGGACAAATGGATAATACTTGTTGCGGTTGTGTTATGCATTGCAGTTTTAGGAGGAATGATGATATTCATAGGACAAGGAAATATTCGACATGTATCTATCTCATGGCAAGAAAAAATTGAACAAACTGTTGCTTTTGAAGACATTGATGGAAATGTTCAACTAAAGGGAATTTCTGGAATAGATGGAGACCCCAATCCTTATCTTGTAACTAGAACAAATTTTGCATACATCTTGACTGTAATTAATAATGGAGATAAACATCACAGGTTATACATTGAAGGATTGAATATTCAGACAGATCTTTTAGAACCTGGGCAACAAGACACTTTAACAATTTATCCTACAGAAGAAGGAATCTACAAATATTATGATAAACTGCAAGAATTGGAATCATTAGGATATCTTGAAGTACGTACTGTAATTCCTAGTGATGAGTTTACGGGATTTTTGCGTGATCTCATATGATTATCTTTTTGTTCAGATCTGACTACGTGGAGATTTTTACATAATGTCAAAACACAGACTAAAAAAACTCTCAAAGATTTTTGGTCCTGGAATAGTTACTGGGGCTTCGGATGATGATCCATCAGGAATTGCTACTTATACTCAGGCAGGAGCGCAATATGGTACTGGTGCACTGTGGTTTTCGTTGTTTATCTATCCACTAGTGACAACTGTACAAGAAATGTGTGGAAGAATAGGTCTTTTGACTGGAAGCGGGTTGGCAGGAGTCATTAAAAAAAAGTATTCCAAAAAAACAGTATTCCCAATAATCACACTACTTCTTGTTGCAAACACAATAAACATTGGTGCAGATATTGGTGCAATGTCTGCTTCTGTAAATCTCATTTTTCCAGGATTTCCAATTCTTCTTGTTACGTTGGCTTTTACTACAACAATAATTTTATCTGAAATTTTAATTCCATATCAAAAATATGTCAGGATATTAAAATATCTGACACTTTCTTTACTTGCATATTTTGTTACTGCTCTAATTATCGGAAATAATTGGCAACAAGTTTTTACTGCAAGTATTATTCCACATGTGGAATTTACTCCAGAATTTTCCATGATGTTTGTTGCACTCTTTGGAACCACTATATCGCCTTACTTGTTTTTCTGGCAGACATCAGAGGAAGCAGAAGAAGATGTTGCAAAAAACAAGATTAAAGAAATTGGGGAAGGAAAACCACACATTACTAAGCGCGAAATTAAGATGATGCGCATAGATGTTATGCTCGGAATTGGGTTTTCTGTAATAACAATGTGGTTTATCATTATGACTGCTGCTGGAACTCTGTATACTGGCGGAATTTCAGATGTAATTACGGCAGATCAAGCTGCAAAAGCACTAGAACCGCTAGTGCAAACATTTCCAAATTCAGGACAAATTGCAAAAACAATCTTTGCATTAGGAGTGATAGGTACAGGTATGTTGGCAATTCCAATACTTTCTGGCTCTTCGGCATATGCATTATCTGAAGGATTTGGTTGGAAACAAGGACTAAGTAAGAAATTCAAAGAAGCAAAATCATTTTATTTGATCATAGCTTCTTCTACTGTGGTTGGATTATGGATTAATTTTATGGGGTTGGATCCAATTAAAGCGTTGTATTATACTGCCATAATTAATGGAATAATCGCAGTTCCTTTACTTATAGCAGTAATCAAAGTAGCAAATGACAAGAAAATACTACACACGCATACCAATCGAAGATTATCTAATGTTTTAGGATGGGTTACTGTTGCAATAATGGGATTTTCTATTATTATTATGATCTTTACATGGGTGTACTTTTGATCTATCTTGAACGCTTGCGTATTGCTTCAATCTTTTTCATAAAAAATATCTAAATTTTGTCTATTTATTGGTCTAGTTAATTATCAACGCGGATTTTAAAATTTGTTGATAAACTGTAATAATTGTTCTGCTTATAATTATTAATAATGTTGAGTGCAGTGCAATCAAAGGTTTTATTTTTTATCAAGATAAGAACTAACATGACCTATTGTATTGATGAATGTAAAAAATACAAGGCATCAAAACCATTACAAATTGGAAGATACGCAGCAGGACAAAAACGATGTAATTATTGTGAGATATTTGTAGATTATGATGGGATAACATGTCCTTGTTGTAATAGACAACTAAGATGTTTGCCACGAAGTAGAAAAGGTAAAGAGAAATATCTAGAACAGATAGTCAGATAACGGTTCTCTTTTTGAAGTACAGATCTAGATAACCACATAAACATAATTTCCAAAGATAATTCTATAATTACAGATTTCCAAAATTAATGGTGCCTAAAAACTAACCAATTATCAATGAATCTACTAATACAATATTTTCATTAAATTTTGATCTTTTACAAATCTGCATGGCAGTGTATACCAACTGATTAAATTTTACTTTTCATACCCCAATACCATGTCCCAAATAGAAACACAGTATGATATGTTTCTGACATCCATGAAAGAAACGGTCAAAAATGTTGATGTTAATCTCATGTTGAAAATAATGTATTTGGAGAGAAAACTTCCAGGTGTTTCACCGCATGTGGAGATTGAAATGAAATTAAAGCCAGGAATTAATCGGGCAAAAAAAGAAATGGAGGTCAGATCAAAATATGGATTTCAATCTTCGTCTCTTGGGAAGCAGGATTTGTTTGCAGTGGGTCAAATGAATATGGACCTTGTAGCAGAAATTGCAAAGGATTCAGATATTGTCTCCATTTCAGGCGTGGCAACTCCGGCATCATATTGAATCTCTAATCTAATTTAGCACAATTTTTCATAAATTCACCGATCTAAATGTTCGCCAGAAACATTGCATGGCAGTGTAAACATGTTGCTTATGTTCATATTTAGTAATTGATTTTACTGTGGAACACATACAAGTGAAATTTAATTGGGATCATCCTAGTATTGAGGAAAATTATGGTCATACGCAAAGTGAATGGGGCAGATATGTTTCAAGGGATAAAAAAAATCTCTCAGTAATATGTGCGTATAAAATGAAATGGGAAAACCCTTGACTATTTTGCGATGAGTTGCAAAGGGGTTTGCCACAGATATAAAAATAGAATACCTGTGGGAATCAAAAGATATCAAGAAGGCAGTAAACGATGCAACACCTGTGGGATTTTCATTAAATGGAATGGATTGTTTTGTCCATGCTGCAAAATGCAATTAAGAGAAAACTCATGTCGCAGAAAATATAAGGAAAAATTCCAAGAGTTTCAACGAATTTAAAATAAGATTCATCGTTATGTGTTCAATTCTTGTTTTTTAAAATTAAGTGCAGTGCAGTCGTACTGGATTAATACAGAAAAGACACATAATTAGCAATGTCAAATGTAATAATCTATGTCGGCATGGCAGTAGGAGTTCTGGCAATGGCAGGTGTGATAGCATATGGAACACAAAACCAGCAAAACTATATTCCTGATGATGCAATTCCAGCACCAGCGACAGAACAAGGAGCTTTCTCTTCGCCATCGGGCTTGGGGGCTCAACTAAATAAGGAACAGTGGCATGCAGATCCTTTTGCTGATGAAGCAGCAGCAGTAAAAGCAAAATTTGGTCAGTAATTCCCCAAAATTAACTTTTTATTTAAATCTCTAAATCTCACTAAATGATTTCATTTTAACATGAAGGTTAACTAATCTCAAAATCAGATTATCAAAGGATCACTTTTGAAATAAATGTGTAGAATCAACATCTGATCCTATACACATATCACTAAACTCTTCAGGATTTAATGAATAGCATACTTTTGGCTCAAATAATATGACCTGGATTTCTTTTTTATCACCAAGTTTTTTTATTTTCTCTGATGAATTTTTTTCTAATACTTTTTTAATAATGTCTTCTTTGATTTCGGTTTTTCTGGGTTCATCTGTTATAAAGCTCACAATTCCTCGAAATTGAAATCCTTTCAAATCATCTTTGTTAAAAACCGAAATAGTGACCCATGGATTCACTTGAATATTCTTGTAAGATTTGTGCTTAAAAAAATCCAACCAATATATTACATCTTCATCAACTCTAAAGAAAATTCTAGGGGACACATTTGCTAAATTATTTGCCCCTACAGTTCCTACTGCAAAAATTCCCTGTTTTTCGATGAATTCTTTAATTGCATTTGGAATTTTTACCATAAATCTATTACAAGTAATTTGTATTAAAGTAGTCTTTAAACATCAAACTTGAGAATAATTCCTATGAATTATTTTTTTGTGAAAATTCACATACGAGTATAAATCCTAGTGTTAAAATGAGAACATATTGGAAAAAATTCTTGTTCCGATTGATGGATCATCAAATTCTATCCGAGGATTGGAAAAAGCAATTGAATTTGCTAGAAATAGTAATTCATCAATAACACTTCTTCATATTGCAACACTTCCACCTGTTCATGTAGTTGGTCATGCAAAAGACAAAGTCAAAATATCTTTGGCTAAAAAAGCACAAAAATTCATACAGGACGCTGAGGATAGATGTACAAATCAAAACATATCTTTTACAACTAAAATAATCTATGGTTATGATCCTGCATATGATATAGAACAATTCACAAAAAAATACAAACACGATATGATTGTGATTGGTGCAAAAGGTAAAAGTGCACTAAAACGTCTTTTCTTGGGAAGCGTGTCTAACTATCTAGTTCAAACCTTAAAAACTCCAGTAACTGTAGTAAAATAATCTTTTTTAAATATATTATTTCAATTAGGAATTTTAAGAATTAAACAGTAATGAACGTTATCAGTAATTTTTGATTATTGCCAAATTTGTTTCGTATTATTTAATGGCATTATGTGATTTAGCAGCTTTCTTTTTTTTAATTGGTTTTTTTTGTTTGTGAATTCCTTTTACTGGAGGATGTTCTTCATAAGCTTCTTTTTGGATTCGGATTTTATTCTCATCACTTGTTATTTGTTTATTTTTCTTGGATCTGGAATGTTGCAATTTTATATCGTTTTTACATCTTTAATCTAATAATAAAGGATATCAGAGATTATCATTTCTGGTAGTGATTTTTCTTTTAATACGTATAGTATGCTTGAAATCCCAAATTTCTTGACATACCTAAATTTCAGATTCAAATCTTGTTTTTTATCATTCAGTTAAGAAAGTTCTTTTGCTTGCTGTTCAAATAGTTTTTTGTTCATAATGATTGGCACTCTATAATATGTGGCCAGAGCTATTGCATCTGATGCTCTAAAGTTTCTCAATACAATATTTTTTCTTCCACTAAAGTATAGATTTGCTCGTAATGCATTGCCGCTATCAAAAATCTTTACTTTTACTAATAATAATTCAGACTCTTCGGATAACTGTTCGATTAAATTGTAGATTGTTGGAATTGTATCCATTTGACCATCTTTGAAACCGGCAATGTATCTTGCAACTTCTCCAGAGAATGCAGAAATTGGGAATTGTTTTCCATCTTCTGTCTTTAGTATGAGAACACCTTGAAGACCTAACGAATCAGTTCCTATCTGCTCTATTTTGACTTGGATTTCATCATTACTAATTTCTTGTTTTATCTTAAAATCATCATTTGGATGAATGTACCTTTTTATTTTATTGAATTGATTCATGAATTTCATATTATGTATAATTATGTACTTTAATGTATTTAAAGTATGTGTATAATAGTACACAATTATATATAATGATCTTACAAAAAGAGCATGGAAATTACATTTGTTTCAAAAATTGCAAAATCAGGCAAGGATACTAATGGAAATGAGAGAAGAATCATAATAATTCCAACAGACCGTCTGGATGATATCTCACGATACAATGGAAAGCAAGTGAAAATCACCATCCAAGAAATTTAGAAAAAATCTAAATTACAAATTCTGAGAAGGAAGGCAAATCATTTAATTTTATTCTAGTTGATTGAAGAAAATCTTAAGTTTAAAGAAACTCCTGAAAATTCATGAGTAAATATAATTATCTTTCATCATTAAAAAACAAAGAATTCCAGATTCTGCGGAAATTATGTGATAATTCAATTCCTCGACTTGAAAAAGAAAAATTAGAAAAAGAATTGAAAGAAACTCGCTTAGAGATTGAAAAACTAGGGTAGAGAACAATAATATATAAAAAACAGGATGGATTGTTAATCAATTATATAATTTAACAGAGTTAGATTCCAACTAAAAACTAACATTGATAATTATGTAATGTAAATTTATACTGAAAACTTTGAACTAATTTAGATAATTCAGTATGGAATTGGATATTGAATGGTATAAAATAATAGTTGAATCGATGATACTTTCAATAATAATTTTTGGTGCTGTTTTTCTTGAAATATGGCTTTATAGAAAATCAGAAAAAATAAAAGAAGACAATACAAGAAAAAGAATGTTAGATTTAATCCATACTGATCTGCAAAGAAAAATTAGATTCATCAACGATTCTAGCGAATACAAAGATTACAAGCCATTTTTTACAGACGTATGGGATGCAGTAGTACTTTCCGGAAAACAAACCTTATTTCCTTTTGAGACAATTGAGAATTTACAACACTGTTATTCTTGGATGAAATATTATAATACGGAAATACAACAAAAAAACCAAACTTATAACGAGAAGACATTAAAAGAGATTTTGGATGAGGTAAAAAAATCCATCGAACATTCACTTAGAATACTCAAAGAATGATTCTATCCACAAGATTCTGATTGAGGTATTTTGTAAAACAATGAAGGTTTATCAGGGAATAATTGATATTGTTATGTATTGGATGCTAAAAAACAACAAAAAATAGACAATTTAATTATCATTATGAAAAAGTTAGGTTTTCTTAATGACGATAAAGTAGAATCTGCCATTAGAAAAATGCACAGACATGAATTTGTACCTATATCGCTTAAAGAAGAGGCATATGAAAATGCCCCTCTGGCTACAATGAAAAATCAAACAATATCTCAACCGTCAGTGGTATCAAGAATGACTGAATGGTTAGATATCAAAGAAGGGCAAAAAATTCTGGAGATCGGTAGTGGTTCAGGTTGGCAAACTGCAATTCTTTCCTACTTGGTAGGACACGGTAAAGTTTACTCTATTGAAAGACATTCAGAACTTGCAGAATTTGCCAAAAAAAATCTAGACAAGTTAGGAATAAGTAATGTCAAAGTAATTTTAGGAGACGGTAGTTTAGGACTGCCAGAAGAATCTCCTTTTGACAGAATCATAATTACTGCGGCATGTAAAAAAGTTCCAGAGAAATTACTTGAACAATTATCAATAGATGGTTTGTTGGTTGCGCCTGTAGGTGAATTTCCACAATCACTGGTTTTACTAAAAAAGATACATCAGGGAGTTGTGGAAATTAAAAAACAACCAGGTTATGTTTTTGTGCCGCTCAGATAACATTGATGAAGAAAAATATAGTAAATTTAGAGTACAAGAATATCAGTATGATATACGGTATTGATGTGAAAATTGTCAATATTCATGACTATATTATCATAAATCAACGTAATCTTTTGTAGACTTCCTGAAACTCTTTGGAAATGTTGTAGGCGATATTTTCTACGTGAGTTATTTCCGTTACTGATTTTTTATCTTTAGATATAACTCTCATCATTGTCATACATTTGTGAATTTGATTATGTTCCGGTTCTTTATCATCAGTCCAAGTTTTAAAACAATCTTCAAAATCCAAACAAAACTTGAGAATTATAATTTCCCAATCACTTGTGGTATGTGATATGTTTAAGGAATCAGATAATTCCTTAAATTCATTTTTTCGATCTCTTAATAAAAGATCCAATGCGCGTCTTGCTCGCTCTTCTTCAAATCCAGTAATTAATTTGATCCGATTCATAATAAAAGGAACAATATCCAATAATTAAAAGATAATGGGGTAATGTTCACATCTGATAGACAGTAATTAAGTAAATCAATCACATTTAAGACAAAATATTTAAAAAAAAATAAAAAAAGAAAAGTTACTTAACGGATATTGATTTTTTCTTTTGTATTTCTGTTGGTTTTGATTTTGGTAGTGTAACATCCAATACTCCATCAGAGAGTTTTGCCATTACTTTACCTGCTATTATTTTCTCAGATAGAGGTAATGATCTGTAATAGGATACCTGACTTCGCTCTTTTCTAAGATAGTTCTTTTTCTTTTCTTCAGCTTCTTCTTTATGCTCTGCTGATACTTCTAAAGAATTATCAGTGACATTAAGCTTGACTTCATTTTTCTTTATCCCAGGTACATCCATTTTCACTCGAAATTGATTACCTTCATCTATAATATCACAAGATGTATGTGACATTTTTGGCATGTGTGTTGATGGAAATGATGAAAAAGTTTTTTCCATATCTTTACGTAGATTTTCTATTGATCTGTCAATGTCTGTCCAACTAGATGTCCAAAAAGGAGCAATTCCTGTTGATTTTTTTATGGGGGTTTTTGTTTCTGCCATGAGGGAAAATTACAGTTGAATTATTTAAGATACAAATATGATTCCTGATTTTGATTCCTGACTTTGAAAATTACATAACATTATAATAATATACACGCTAAAAAACATCCATGGTTAACCAGTACATTTGGATTGGTATTGTAATTGGTGTTTTCTTTGTAGGAATTGGAATAGGATATGCTGTACTTCAATCTAACACATCTGTACCAATGATGACACCTCAGCAAATGCAACAAATGATGAATGAACCAAAACAAATGACACAATGGCATCAAACCATGATGAATAATCCTCAGGCTATGAACAACTGGATGAATACCATGATGCAAAACCCAAGCATGATGAACCAGTGGATGGGAACCATGATGAATAATCCACAATACATGAATCAGATGATGGGCACAATGATGCAAAACCCACAGTTTGGAAACTGGATGATGGGAAATATGATGAATAATCCAAGTATGATGAATAACATGATGACTCCAATGATGAACGATCCACAATTCAGTCAACAGATGTATGGAATGATGTTTCAAAATCAACAATTCATGCAAAACATGATGAATAACACACAATTTCAAAATCAATGGATGATGAATCCAAATATGATGGGTGGAAACATGATGGGAAACTATCCATAGGAAAATAAACTAATACCAACTTCAGATTTTAAAATTTTATAATAATATGGGGCTGGCAGTCCAACGCATGGACTGCCAGCTTGTTCCCCGAACGGTTTGAATTCGATGTCAATTTGAAGTTGAGAATTATCTGATTTAAATGTTTGAAATTATCCCCAGTCGAGTTTTTTTGATTTGATTTTTCTTGCAGAGCCAGCCAAAACTCCAATCGTAATTCCAAGATGATAAAGAAAATACAGAAAGACCTCAAAAGTACTAGGGGTTAAATCAGTAAATCTGCTAAGACCAGTCAACAGTAAGATAAGCAAACTAAAAAAGAAAACAAAGATTTTGGCAACGCCATGAATATGAGTAAATTTTAGCAATACAAAGGTCATAACGGTTACAGAAATTGCAAGTACTGCAAAAAATCCTGCATTCATTCCAAAGACAAGAAAAAGTAATGACACCAATTCTCCAGGATTGTTAGTTTGAAAGACATTAGAAAGAATAATTTTGTCAGGAGATGCAAAACGAGGTACACTTAAAATTGCATTTACAAGAAACAAGAAAAATAAAGATATTGAAACAGTTTTTACGTGATTCTGTAGACGTGGGAATCGTAAAAGTATCGCTCTACCCAAAACAATACCTTGAAAAATTCCAATTGCAAATGCACTTAAAATTGCAAGTACTGAAAAGATAGGATCTTGAAAGACTTCAACTAAGAATGGGATCAATGCCATAGTTGGAAAATTGTCCCAATTGCAATATTAGTTGCTAGATACATGGTTTTGGTAAAATGAGCAAAATAATTTCAGCAAAGACGAGAATCTAAAAAATAAATGAACAATACAAGAGTAAATTTAATAATTTCATCATTAGAAAGGCACCTATGCAAAAGATCGTGATTTT
Organism: Nitrosarchaeum sp.; assembly: GCA_021414105.1. GTDB lineage: Archaea > Thermoproteota > Nitrososphaeria > Nitrososphaerales > Nitrosopumilaceae > Nitrosarchaeum. Next base: position 62,954 of record JAIOPB010000016.1, read on the forward strand.
GTTGGGGTTAATCGGAGTACTAGTTTTTACAACGAATTATGCATATTCGCAAGAAATGAGTCTTGCCACATTTCAAGAAACAGCACAAGTAATAATTGATAAAAGCATATCTCAAAACGTCACAGCGTCAATTGCTCTACAAAGTACAAGTATCCAAGAAATAAAAATTCCTGCTGAATTGGAACAAAAAATTAGAGAAAACAATAGAATAACAGCCATAGTTTTGACAAACCAAAATCAATGTATTTTGGGCGTATATGATGAATCATGCATAATCATAAATGTTGCAAGAGATCCAGCAGACAAAGATTTTTCAGCAATTCAAAACTCAACAAAAAAGATTGCAGAATTATTCATTGATGAAGTAAATCAAACATTTGATACAAATGCAAAATTTCACTCCATATTTATTCAAAGTAATGATGAGCTTGGCAGAGCCCTTGAAACATCAGGAACAATTTCAGGTAGGGGTACAATATCTGCAGTGTATACAATGCCTATGGAAGATACAGAATCCATGTATGAAAAAATCTCAGCACTATTACTTCCAAAAGTAATCAGAGAATCTGGAGGATTTTATGATATAGCAAAGAATCTATCCAAAGAAGAAAAATCAAAGATGACATTTTCAATCATACCATTGGAAAATAAATCATTACTACAATTGAAATTATCAGTAGATTATCCAAATGTAGCGTCATCAATTAAGGAAATTAATCCATTAGAGTTTTTGAAAGCAGACGAATTGAAAAGATCAGGCTATTTTTCAACAGGATTTTATCCATTAAATTCAATATTACAAGTTGTAATACTGTCTCCAGAATCCACGAATGTATCAGATGTGAGAGGAAACATAGTTCCTACTCAAATAACAGATGGTGAAAAAATCCCAAAAGAAATTACAAAAGAGGGATGGGTTTTTGATCCAGAGCAGGGAAAAAGAATTCAAGGAAAATACATTTTTGGTGAAAGAACAACAATTAACAAAGATGAATTAGTTTTTTCATTAGGCGGTAGTGAGTTAATAGCACCAAAAAATATTGGAACATCGTTTGATGAATCAATTATTATTGTGATAATCATTACAGCGATAGCAATTGCGGCAGCAATATTTTATCTCAAAGGATATAAAAAATAAAACTAGACAAGCAAAACAGCAGCCGCAAAGACAGTAGTCCACTTGCCATCCTTATCACCTGTTGCGGATTGAGTAATGTTTTGTGTTTTGTATATCTGACCAGAGATTGTCCATTGTTGTCTTTTTTCATTCCAGTTTTTATCAATATCAAATGGAATTCCAAGAGATGAGGCTAACATTTGTGCTGCAATATCTTCAGCATAATCACCTGATTGTTGTTCATTTTGTCCATATGATTCGTATTCTGAGAGATAGCCATATCGATTCGTATCTTTTGGTCGCGCGATACCAACTGATGCAGAACATAATCTATGGGCCTCATTTGTTTGATTCTTTGAATAAATTGTAAACAAAATCTGTCCCGGCATTATTTGTTTGAGACCCTCATTTCTGGAAATTAATTTTGCGTTTGGTGGAAATATACTTGAAATTAAAACAAGATTAGTACCTGCAATTCCAGCATCTCTTAAGGCATATTCAAAACTCGTCAATCTGTCTTCATGAACGCCTTTGCCTTTTGTGAGGAATAATTTTTTGGCAACTAAATCTAGCAATTCTTTCTTGATGAAACTGTGTTATTATTTATACTTTTGAAACCTCGAAAGACATTTTCAAAAAAGATGCGATCTCCGTACATCATATTTTTCTATGCATCTCAAAATATTTTTTTAATCACATCATTTTTGTCAATAGTTAGCATATCAAGGCAAATTGAGCTTTAATGAGTTAGATTTTTTTATAATACATAACGACAGAGGTTATGTTAGAAGAGTTTTTTCAAACAGATGGTTTTGTAATTGGATACTATATTCTAACAGTAGGAGCATCGCTTCTTCTTATTAAAGAAACGAAAAAAAGAGTTAAGGATCTAAAAATAGGAATTAATTCAATAAAGTACGCACCAATACCATTTGGAATTTTATTTGCATATATTATTTTAGCAAATGATTTTGTTGAAACAATACCGATTCTAAATTGGAGTTGGCTTGGATATAACATTGCTTTTGGGCCATTTGCAGACCAGGGGTTTTGGGGTATAGTTCCTTTCATTCCATTACTAGTGTACATGTTTATTCACATCAACTATGTAGAAGAATTGTATTTTAGAAAATCAAAAAAGATGGTAGTGATATGGGCATTTGTCCATATTGCAATGGGGGTAAAAGTACACATGGCAATATTGTTACTACCAATTGGGTTTTTGTTCAAATACATTTATGACAAAAAAGGAATAAATCATTCATATGCAATGCATTTTGCAACAAATATACTAGTTGTCATTGCGCTTTTTCTTTCTTTTTTCATTTGAATCTGGAGTTTGAGTAAGAAGGAGCCAAACAAAAAATGCACCCAAAGCGAAATTGACTACGCCCATAAATGTAATTAACACTCTTGCTTGAGGTGGTGCAACATATAGACCAACAATAATTCCAAGAATACCAGTACCAAAAAACATAATCATCATGATTTTAAGTCGTAATGGGTTAACGTATTTCATGGATTATTCACAGATTCACAGTATTATAATCTGATGGGCCGATACATCAAATAAGAGAAATAGATATTTTAAAAAATATAACCATTATCTAAAAAATAAACTCAGTTTCAAGACACATTTGCTAAAGTTTTATTTCAAATACCTTTAGCTGGTAACACTTTAAAGATCCAGAATATTTATTGGATTTTGTGCCAATATAGCTCAGCCTGGTTAGAGCATCAGATTTGTAATCTGAGGGTCGTGGGTTCGGATCCCATTATTGGCTTTTTAAATTTTATAAAAATAACTTCGAAAGAGTAAGAAAAAACGACGTTAAGCGTATTTCAGCCTAATATCTTCCTCTATTTTCAAATCTTGGCTTTCTATGTTTTGGTAAACATTCTTTGCAGAAAACATCTCTACCTTCAACTGGTTGAAAAGGTACCTGTGATTCTTTTCCGCAATCAGAACATGTACATGGATACATTTTACGATCGTCTGTTGACATTATTTTGGATAATTATGATGGAATATAAGAACTGTTAGAATAAAAATGAGGTAAAATTTGGCAATACGAATAAGTATGTTATAATTTAAACAAGCCCAAATGGATTTTGATGAAATAAAATCAAAGCAAAATGAAACTAGCGGAAAAATTTCCATTAAAAAATCAACGTTTAACGCTTTAGTGATTTCAGTAGTAGTAGTTAGTTTGATAGCTGTGTTTTTTGCAGGTTCGTATACTAGCTTAAAATCAGATGAAATAACAAAATCTGAATTAAATGAGGCAATTTCAAAACTTGAAGCAAAGATTTTGAAAAATCAACAAGTAACAGAACAACCTAACATACAACCAATTAGTGTATCCATAGATGATGATCCAATCAGAGGGGAGCAAAATGCACCAATTACGATTGTAGAGTTTTCTGACTTTCAATGTCCATTTTGTGCTCGATTTCAGATTCAGACACTACCATTAATTTTAGAACAGTATGTAGAAACAGGAAAAGCAAAATTCGTATACAGAGATTTCCCAATACAAAATAGTCATCCTAATGCAATGTCAGCAGCTGTAGCATCAGAATGTGCACATGAACAATACAAGTATTGGGAATATCATGATGTATTATTTGAAAATCAAGGAGTTTGGAATAAGGTGGAAATTACATCAGCAATTACAATCTTTAAAGAATTTGCAACAGAATTAGATTTGAACCAAGAACAATTCAGTTCTTGTCTTGATTCAGGAAAATACATCGAAGAGATCAACAATGATCTAAATGATGGAAGAGATTATGGAATAACTGGGACTCCAGGATTTTTCATAGGAAGTGAAAAAATAGGATTTGTAAAACTAAATGGAGCCCAACCTTTTGAAGCATTCAAGAGCATAATTGATTCTCAGCTAAACACATGAGAAATAAGAACAAGCGTTTATTAGACCTAAAAGGGATTTAGAAATATCGGAATAATGACGAGTGGGCAATGAGCTTTTTCGTCATTGCTTAAGAGAAGAAAAACAAAATGACAAAATTTCAAGATTTAGGATTAAAAGAAGAGATACTGAAAGGAATTCGTGAAATGGGATTTGACGAAGCATTTCCTATTCAAGAAGCAGTAATTCCAGTACTACTTAGCGGAAGAGATGTTGTAGGACAGGCACATACTGGTTCTGGTAAAACAGCAGCATTTGCTTTATCTATGCTTCAAGAAATACAACCAAAAAAAGGCATACAAGGTTTGATCATGGCTCCAACAAGAGAGCTTGCAATGCAAATTTCAGGAGAGATAAAGAAATTTGGCAAATATACAGGAATTAGAGTAGCAACAGTATACGGAGGTCAGGGAATGGGCTTACAGCTAGATGCGTTAGATAGGGGTGTAGAGATAGTAGTTGCAACACCTGGAAGATTAATTGATCATCTCAAACGTGGCTCAATAGAACTTGGGGACATTACCCATATTGTATTGGATGAAGCAGATACAATGCTAGACATGGGATTTATTGACGATATTCAGTTTATTTTAGATCTTGCACCAGAAGACAGAGTGATGTCATTGTTTTCAGCAACAATGCCAACTACAATCCTCAGACTATCTGAAGAATATTTGAAAAATCCAAAACAATTTCTGCTTGATGCAGATGATCTCAGTGGAGAAGGAATAGATCAGGCATTTCTTGTAATTAAAGACAGAGACAAAATGAAATATCTTATTGATTTTATCAAACCAGTAAAAGGTCAAATCATAGTTTTCTGTTCTACAAAATACAGAACTCGAGATGTTGCCAAATTCCTCCATCAAGAAAAATTTGATGCCGTAGCAATCGAAGGAGACATGTCACAAAGTAGACGAGAACAATCAATGTCAAAATTCAGAAGTGGTAAGGTGGATATTCTTGTTGCAACAGATGTAGCTTCAAGAGGAATTGATGTACCAAGAGTGGAACTGGTAGTAAACTATGACGTGCCAAATCAAGAAATGGTATATTTTCATAGAATTGGAAGAACTGCAAGGGCAGGTGCAAAAGGAAGAGCAATTACACTAGTATCATATTCATCTGTTGGTGATTGGAATTTAGTTAAGCGTCAAATCAAAGTGGAATTGACAGACTTGAATAAAGAGATGGGAATAGAAATTTCAATTCCTGATCCTCTAAAAAGACAAGTTCCATCTAGAAGATATGGTGGAAGTTCATCAAGATCTGGCGGATATTCTAGAGGTCGTTCTGGTGGATATGGAAGATCCGGGGGATATGGAGGATCTAGCAGAGGAGATGCAAGAGATGACAGAAGTGGTGGAAGAAAAAAGTACGGAGACCGTGGCGGTAGAAATAGCTATGGTGGACGTAGTAGATGGTAATAGATGCAAAACTTAAAGACAAGTATTAGAACAATTATTCGAAGAAAAAACAATGCATGACGGATTTGTTTTATTAAATTGTGATCTTGGTTCAGAAGAGTACATCATAGAAGAATTAAGACAAATGCCTAATGTCAAAAACGCATATCTTACATTTGGCGCATATGATGTAATTGCAGAGATAAATACCGAAGATCAGAAGGCATTTGACAAAGCGGTTGCTGGAATTAGAAAATTATCAAGAGTAGTTAGTACAATGACACTAAGTGTCATAAACTCCGAATAATTGTTATAGGAGATATTCAGATTTAATTCAAAATGGAAAAAATAGATTATGAGGGAACTGTTTGGGCAATTAATCACAATAATCCAGAACCACTAGTTGAACATACTCTGCACATATTAGAAATGCATGGAGTAAAAAAAGAAGACATTCAATTAACAGATGCTCCAGAGAATGTCAAAGTGGGTGCAATCGTAGTTGAGATTTGGCCTTACCATCTTGATGTTGCAAGAGTAAGAACTATTCGCAATGAATCATTTATCAGCGGTACTGTTATGACAATTGAGCTAAAGTTAGATGCAGAAGGTAACTATACAGATTAGTTTTGAAAAAATCAAAGAAACAAAATATCATCATTGTCACCATTGCAGTTATCATCATAGGAGCAATAGCAGGCTACAATTATTCGGTAGAACAAACTAAACAAAAAGGACTCAAGTTTGGAAACGAACTTCAGCAAATTCAAGAAGATGTTAAGCAGTTGCAAATAGAATTTAATTCAAAAATCACACAGTGGGAAGAAGGAGATTTGAGTCAGCAGGAATTATCAGAATATTCAAAAAATCACATTGAAAAACTACAAAATGTGATTTTAAAATACGATGATTTAACCCCGCCAAAGCAATTTGCACCGTCAGTAGAATTATTCAAGCTTTCAACACAGGCACAATTAGACAGTGATAAGGAATTCATAGAATGGGTAAAAACAAGTGATGATTCTCACAACATTAGATCAGATTCATTGTTACAAGAATCATTTGAGTATGAGATGATGGCTTTGGGAGAATTCAATGCAGCAAAATCAGGATTAAGATAGACATTAGACATAATTATAACAAATTTAATTTATGCAATAAATCCAATATTGGTGAAAGTTCTTTTAGAATTTCAGTTTTATCTAATGAAGTGGGTTCTGAAAATTTAATTGGAAATGTAATTGTAAGCATGTCTTGATCAGTGTGAGATATTCTAATAGAGTGAACAGTGTTGTTGGTTTTTGCGATGAAATCTTTCCATTTTTTTAGGTGTTCTCCAACACGATTTACGTGATTCTCTAATTCATCAATATCAATATCCAAATCAGAATCAAATAATCCAAATTTAACAAGAGGAATCATGACAAGCCCGCCTGAAATTTTATCATGATTTTTTAGCATTTGGGAAATAATTTCTGCCGAGTTTTCTTTTGGAAATATGTCGCCATAATCAGGATCAAAGTATCCTGCTATGAGCTTGTTAGAATCAAATATTCGAAAATATTCATCGTCTAGATCTAATTTCCACAATAACTAGGCAATAGAGGATAAATAAATAAACAATCTACCAGAGTTAAATAAACAAGGACAAGAAGAAAAACATGGCAATCTCCAAAGAAAACAAAGAGTTCATTGATAGTTTGATTGATTACTATATCAGTGAATCAGAGTCATATAGACAAATTGCAGAAAACTTTGCTCCAGAAGTAGAATCAGTTCCAGACACAGCATTTGGAATTATTACAGGATGTGTATATTCTGGATTTTTACAGGCTTATCAAAACCAACAACAAACCCCAGGATTAGAAGATATCAGAGAATTCAATCAAATTTTAAAGGATCGTGCACCATTAATCAAAAAGGCGATTCTTGAACCAATCAAGCAATAGAAGACGATTAAAATTATCTAAAACACAGAATTATTAGTCAATGTTGTACAAAAATAGTTAGAGTTTAATTTGATTTTATGGTATCAAAAGACATGAAGATGGATGGAAGTAAAATCATCTTTGGGTTAGGAGTAGCATCAGCTGTTGCAATGGCAGTAATAGTACTCTATTTTGCAATACGTTGATAAATAAACAGATGTAATGAATGGCATTGTCAGCTACAGATGAATTCAAAATTACACAAATAGTAGACAATGGCCAAATGGTACAATTAACATTAATTGAAAATGTATCAACTGAACCAATATCACAAAAACAGATGATTATTGAAAATGTTTCAAAAAAACTAGATGCTGAAACTAAAGAACAAGTCATGCCATTATTAGAGGCAATTTTACAAGCTCAACCAACAATCAACATCAAAAGCTATCAACAAACACAAATTACAATTGCAATGCCAAGATCAAGATATGAAAATATGGGCAGACCACAAGTTGGAAATGTTATTGGAATAAACCTAAAAAAACTCTAAAGATGGGAATCTATTTCAGCAATAGAGCCTAAAGGTAATGAGCAAGTAAAATCCTTACAGACAAAAACAGAAGTCTTGTCACTAAAAATTTTACCAGTAAAAAATGGAAATTTTGCAAGGTTTTCTAGTTGAGTTTTATTATTTATTGTTACCAAAATTGATTCAGGCAAGAATTTACCAGAAAGAAACTTGCAAATTTCAGAATTTTCAGAATTAATAATGGTAATTTCAGTGGGCTTTTGCAAGTAAGTGTAAATTACATTTAGCAAATAACCAAATCCAAAGGGATTTTCTGCTGCAATTTGTGCCTGAGATTCCATAATTTGAGTTGCAATTTTTAGGAATTTTTCTTCTTGTGTTAGATGAAATAATCTAAGCATTACAAGACACGAAACAGAATTGCCAGACGGTAATGATAAATCATAATTGCTCTTTGGTCTGATGATCAATTTTTCATGATTATCAGATGTCATAAAAAAGCTGCTGGTTTCAGAATCCCAAAAGTGGTCAACTAGATAATATCCTAGCTTTAACGCCAAATCCAGATATTTTGATTCAGGTTCAATCTCAAATATATCAAGCAGTGCATTTGCAAAATAAGAGTAATCTTCCAAATACCCATTTATTTTTGCAGTATTATTTTTGTAAGTTCGTAGTAATTTATCACCAAAGAGAAGATTTTTTTCAATAAAAAATACACAGTTTTTTGCAGCATCCAAGTATTTGGTTTCACCAGTTACATGATATCCTTTAGCAAACGCTGTGATCATTAAAGAATTCCAAGATGTGAGAATCTTGTCATCTAGTCCAGGAGCAACTCTTTTGGAGCGAACATTCAATAATTTTTCAGAACATATTGTAAGAATTTCACGGATTTTATCTTCAGATATGCCAAAATGAAATGCTACAGCAGAGAGGTTGATGTTATTGCACAAAATACTATTACCTTCCCAATTTCCCCCATCAGTTACATCATAGTATAAACAGAATAGATCAGTGTCATCTCCAAGAATCTCTTTGATTTCACTTTTCTTCCACACGTAGAATTTTCCTTCCACACCTTCTGAATCAGCATCATATGCAGAAAAAAATCCTCCGTTACTTGATGTCATTTCTCGTAAGACATAACCTAGTGTTTTATGAAGAATTTCAAGATAGAAAGGATCTTTTGTAATTTGAAATGCTTCAGCATAATTTACAGGAATTAAGGCATTATCATAAAGCATCTTTTCAAAATGAGGTACTAGCCACCTAGAATCTGTAGAATATCTATGAAATCCGCCACCGATCTGGTCAAATATACCGCCTTTAGCCATTTTATTTAGGGTTTTAAGCGCAAATTCATTGAATTTTGAAAGCCCAGTAAGTTTTGCATATCGAAACAAAAATGACACATTAGCAGCATTTGGAAATTTTGGCGCAGACCCAAATCCACCATATGAAGAATCACCGAGTTGAAATAAATTCATAGCTGCCTCATCTAAGATAGTTCTTTCTAGTTTCGATGGAATTTTCATTGTCTCTGTTTTTTGTAATGCCACAAGAAAATTATCAGCGGCTTTTTCAATATCTTTTGGTTTTTCTTTCCAAGCTTGCGCTAATTGTCTAGAAATACTTCCAAAACCAGGGCGACCATAAGAATCCAAAACAGGAAAATAAGTTCCAACATAGAATGGTTTTTGATCAGGAGTTAGAAAAATACTTAGAGGCCATCCACCTTGTCCTGTTGCTATTTGACAAACTTTTTGATAAATATCATCAAGATCAGGTCTTTCTTCTCTATCTACTTTGATGTTTATAAAATTCTCATTTATGAATTTGGCAACTTCTTCATTTTCAAATGATTCGTGTGCCATCACATGACACCAGTGACAAGCGCTATACCCTACACTAAGAAAGATTGGCTTGTTTTCATCTTTTGCCTTTTTTAGAGATTTATCATTCCAAGCATACCAATTAACAGGATTATGTGCATGTTGAAGTAAGTACGGACTGGTTTCATTTATCAGACTATTTTCTGCCACAGTGAATCACATCTGTATTGGTATTTGTACCTAATTGGCATAATCTAGTAAAAGATTCCTTTACCTTCTTCTAACTCATAAATTCGGACATTGATTTTGGCTAATAGTTTGACTTTTGATTTATGGGCTTTTTTATCATGACTGTAATCTTTTTTCTCTACTAATTCTTGCATTCGTTTTAATTGTTCCAGTGAAAGTTTTTTAAATTCATTTTTTGAGCTTGAAACAAGTTGAAGCAGAGTTATTCGTTCACGATCCTCAGCAGTGATATCTTTAGACATGTATTGCTATGAAATTAGGATCTTTATTTTTCTAATGAACGAATCTTAAAATTTCGTGCTGAAAATAGGCAGATATGAAAAAAATGCGAGCCATGGTACTGTCTGAATGTGCTCTAATTGAGACTAGACCGTTAAAATTAACCGAAATTGACAGACATGAAATCAAAAAACCAGATGAGATTTTATTAAAAATTGAAGCCTGTGGAGTTTGTCACTCGCAACTGCATGGAATTGAGGGAGATTGGAGAGATATTGGAATTCCACCAACTTTGCCGACAGTTCCAGGTCATGAGGTAGTAGGAAAAGTTGTTGAAATCGGCAGCAATGTTACTAAATTCAAAATTGGAGATAGGGCAGGGATAACACCATTACTTGAGGCTTGTAAAGTATGTCAATATTGTAAAGAAGGAAAAGAACAACTTTGTGAATCATCAATAATTACAGGAGAGTCACTCAAAGGAGGATATGCCGAATACATTACAGTATCAGAAGATTTTGCAACAAAAATTCCGGAAAGCATGAAATCAGAATATGCAGCACCATTGTTCTGTGCAGGAATCACGGCATACAAAGCAGTAAAAGCTGCAGAGCCGCAATCACACAAAAAAATTGGCATATTTGGAATTGGTGGTGTTGGTCATATGGCAGTACAGTTTGCAAAAGTAGAAGGATGTGAGGTTATTGCATTTTCACGCAGTAAAAATCATCTGGATGTTGCAAAGAGATTAGGGGCAATAGACACTATGACTTTTTCTGAAAATCAAGAATTTCTAGATGAGTTAAAAAAAAGACATGGAATGCTAGATGCTGCAATAGTTTTTGCTCCAGCAGATATAGTAACAGATGTTGCAATCAAATCAGTAAAGAGAGGAGGATTAATTGTAATTGCAACAGTTGGTAAAAATCCAACATTTTTTGCGTTTGATGAAAAAACAATTCGTGGAACTGTGATTGGGTCAACAAAAGACATGGAGCAAGTAACCAAAATTTGTGATGAAAAAAAATTCACAGTAATAACAGAGGCATATCCGTTAGAAAAAGCAAATGATGTTCTCAAAAAACTAAAAGATTCCCAAATTCAAGCAAGAGCAGTATTGATACCATAATCAAATAGTTAATGTGTTTTTTATCACATAATATGAAACCAAATCAAACAAGTTAGGAAGTAAAAAAGGTCAAATAGCAAAAGAGGTTAAAAATTTCTATATAGATTATGTACATACTATAGGATTACAAGAAAACATTACGATTTGATTATACCATAATGTTACAAATAGAAGTCATGACAAACATACCAAAACTACAACTAGACGTAGAGGATTCTATCGAAGGCGAGTTGGAATACGACGATGATGGACTCTACTATGGCGAGTAAAATACAGATTTTGTATCTCATATTTTAGAAAAAATCTAGAATCTAATTAATTGATCAAGAATATCTTCTGTACACTTTAGTTCTACAATTTTCATACCATGTTGAAAAATTTCATTATGAACTCTATCATGTCCAATAATTTTAGAGTTAAAACCAAAGAGGAGCATTTCTTAAATTAGATATTTGCACCATTAACAGCATATATTTTCTATATGTCATATCAACTTAGAACTTGATAGAATAAAAACGTAAATTAATTTGGAGTCTCTTCATAAGAAATGAACTGATTCTGCACAATAGGATATAAGTGAAAACAACATATCACAAAAAATTACGTGATTCTTTCTATTGCATCAAATCCCTCATCGATTGTAGGTATGTTAAAGGAATTGATTTGTTCAAATATCACTTCTTTTGGTATGAATTTTCCAGTTTTCTTTTCTCTGTTCTTTAATCTCTCAAATATTGTATTTGTAGGTAATTCAAAACTCACTGCAAATAACTCCAAATGTTTTCCATTCTCTATTGCAAATGTCCTCAATTCGTTAATTAATGAAATTCTAATGTTGCGTTTTAAGTGGGTTCTATCTATTACAAAGTCCTTGTCATTTAAGATGCATTCACGTATTTTTTCAAAGAATTTAGTTGTAATGTAATCAAATTTTTTTTTATTTTGAATATAATTAAATGCCTCAGTGTAGGAAATACCCATTTTTTCTGCTAATTGTTCAATTATGGAATCGGTGGAACATACAACGTATTCCTTGTGAGAATTAACCCATGTGCTTTTGCCAGAGCCTGAGACTCCAACCATGATTATTCCTTTCATAGTTTAGCATCACTTTTGGCAATTATTTGGGTATACCCCAAATATTGCAAAATACTAGGTTAGAACTAAATTCACGTTTATTTTGATTTTAAAAGCAACTTTACAATAGTTTAATTACAACACGATTTCACCAAGTTTTAGAAAGATATGCCATTTGATGGACCAAGAGAAATGTTTACCGCAACATGCGGTGACTGTGGAAATGAATGTCAAATACCATTCAAGCCAAAAGACGACAGACCTGTTTATTGCAGAGAATGTTTCCAAAAGCATAAACCACAAGAACGCAGCGGTGGCTCTAGATTTGGCGGTAGATCGAGTTATGGTAGAGGATCAAGCGACAGAGGTTCCAGGTTTAGTAGAGGTCCAAGAGACGATAGACCAAGAGAAATGTTTACCGCAACATGCGGTGACTGTGGAAATGAATGTCAAATACCATTCAAGCCAAAAGACGATCGACCTGTTTATTGCAGAGAATGTTTCCAAAATCACAGACAAAACTAGTAAATCGTTTTGAGTAACTCTCAAAACTCCGTAATTTTATCAAAACAAAGATTTAGAATCAATTATCAGTACAAAAGATCATTGAATGTCGTACCGTCAAGAGATAAAATAAAAATCAGAATAATAGTACAGATAGTACAAAAACAAGATCAACGTACAGGAAATTTGACTGAAGGAGTAGTTAAGAGAATTCTTACTTCTAGTAATTTTCATCCTCATGGGATTAAAGTTGAATTGGACAATGGAAAAATAGGACGCGTTCAAAACATAATACACAAATGAAGACAGTCAATCAAAATTGCAATCTGTGAATATTTGAATTGTAATCATTTACTGGCTTAAATAATAGAGTACCAAAAATTTTCTTATGAACTGCAAACGATGCCATCATACTAGTGAAGCCCATATCCCATCAAAGGAGAGTAAATCATTAATGAAAATCGGTAGATGTAAGATTCCTAATTGTACCTGTCAGCAATATCTAGAGCCAATTCAAGAAATAGACGAAGACCTAATGTAACTATAATTCATATACCAAATTCTCTTGAGATAATTTATGAACAAACATGCACCAGCTGATGAAATGAGAAAAGAATTAGACAATCTTTTGTCCAAACTCAATGCAATGGAAATTATCGCATCAGATGAATTTCAAAAAGGTTCAGTTAAAGTGTTAAGAGCACTAGTTGAAGGACAAATTCATTCAATTAATGAATTTGAGCATTTGAAAAAAGCAATAGATTTGCTTACATTGGAATTATTTAAGATTCAAGATAAAATCAAGAATTAAGTCTAGTATCACTCAAACCACATTCAATGCAGCGAATAATTGTTGTAGCTTCAAGCACTTTGTCTACTTTCATCTCAGAGCCACAGCAAGGGCAGATGATTTTAGTATTTTGTGAATCCGATTTAGAGCGTATTTTATAGTCAGGTTTAATGTCGTAGTTGATTTCTAGATTACAGATTGGACGATAGCGAGCAAGTATTTTATCTAAGATTTTTTTTCGCTCATCGTTTCCAGATTCAAATAGTGGTAGAATGGCAAGATACAGTGATTTCTCAGAGCCAGATTTTTCAGTCCAACATTTGAAACTAGAGTTACTAGTGAAAAATTTCTCATCGGAGGTCTGCTCACAGTCGCCAGCATAAATTATGTTAAAAGAGTCTTTTTGGCGAGACATTATCAAGTATACTACTTTTTCCATTGACGGTCCCCATTCTTGAAGTTTGATTGGACCTAGAAACTCATATTGAAGAATTTGAATACTCAATGAATACAGATTGGATTGCTGGCTTTTGTTTTTTTCTGATATAGTGCCAATATTTGATCGCAATTCTTGAAAAGAATAAATTCAAGAGAATTTGATTTTCGTTGAATGAAAGAACCTCACAATCATGCCCATGCAGGTTATGGGATGATTCTAGTTGCTGCAAGTCTTACAGCAATTGCGCTTGTTGCATTGGCAATAGGCTCAAATGTACTTTTTGGAGATAACATCCAAAGAGAAAATACTGCTCACTTTAAACAATGCAAAGCAAATGATTTCAAAACCGAAGATTGTGAAAGATATTGGGACAGAATCAACAACGATGTATCTGGAATTTATGTAGATTTAGAGAAATAATATTTTTAATATCCGTTTGCAAAATCTTCCATGGTGTTTAGGTTTTTTGTTAGTCTATTCATTGCATAAAATGCACCACCAACAATTCCTGCATGATAAAATGTATACAAAAACACGGCTGAAGAAGTATGATCAGATTGTGTAAAGCTGAGAATAAGCATTGTAAAGAAAACAAATGTACTAACACATGTAACCAGTCTATCGATAATTCCAGAGCCCAGTCCAACAATTCTTTTTGTTGCGCCTGCCATCAAAACAATGCTGGTAATTATTAGAAATGTAGCACCACCGTTTGCAGTCACATATTCATTTAGCCAAGGAAGTAGACCATCTTCAAAAATATTGAATTTAGGCATCGTACTACCATTATTTAATGCAAAATTAACAGAACCAAACATACTACCTATGACAAAAAAGAACAAGAGAGTTTTAACAATTGATCTTTTGAGTGGGCTGCGTATTTCGCTTGGCTTTACAGCTCTCTCGGCAATTCTAACACCATAAAGAAATCCTATAGCAGCTGCAGGAAGAAACATGAGATTAATTAAAATCGATGATTCTTGATTGATTGCATCAATTTGAGGGAAAAATATCAAAAACAAAAGTACAGCAGCAGATGCAGATAATACAAATAATATCAGATTAAGATATTTACGGTCCCCTGACTCTGCATTATATTCCCAGTTGTACATTTTTTAGAATCAGAAGTAAATAATTAAAGAACGAATCAAAAAATCATTTGGTCAAAGTATCAATTCTCTTTACCCTTTTTACCGACATCAGCCTAGAAAATACAATGAAAGGCAAAAAAGCAGTCATAATCACAGGAATTGGCATTATGATTATGGGTGTGATTTTTCACCTTCAAGGACAAGCAATAGTAGGACCAGAAACATCATTTATGTATTCAAATCCACAATGGGTCACATGCGGAATTCAGATAGTTGTAGCAGGAGGCATTATTCTGGCAATAGGGATAGGTTTGAGTTTTATTAAAAGAAACTAAGTTACACGAAGGGTTATGGTACTACGGATTTTGTTTAACTTTCTAATCTTAGATGAAATAACTGTATTTAGCTCCTCTGCAGTACTAGTTTCAAATTTAACAACAAGATCATAACTACCATAAGTGATAATGCAATCTTTAATTTCTGGAATTTCTTTTAGTTGTGAATAAAGTGAATGCTCTTCACCTATTTCACAGCTAATCAACATGTATGCTTGTTCCATTCCAATTGCACTTTCTAAAAAAGACTGTAACTTAAAGACATCTGAAAATATTTTAACAGATCTTAAAATCCTGCAAGAATTGGATCTTCAGGTTTCATTATTTCACGCAATAAAATAGTAGCAAATGAACCTCTGGAAAGAGTAAACTTTACAGTGGTATCGTGTGATGAATAATTAGTACATTGTATTGCGGCTTGTCTAAATCCACCTTCACTGCTAATTTCCTGCATTTCTTTAATGAAAAAATCCTTTGGAGTAATCTCTTCAGCTTTTAAAATTTTAGATATTTGAAAATCAAAGCGGGTTTTTTTGTAATATGAATATCCTACAAAAGGCAATGCAAGATGTTGATCTAGACCTTTGACATATTTTCCAATTATTCCATGAAAATCATAGCAAATATCACCTTCTTGTGCCTCAAAGAGATTTTCTCCATCTGCAAATGCAGCACTTAACGCATGATTAAAAAGAAAAGATTGGTACGCTTGAACATAAAATCTTCTAAGTGGTAATGGTATTGCATGAATTGCTTTTTGCTCATTATCATGCTCAATTATTTCTTGTAGTACAATTCTTTCAATGTCCATTTGGGGGGGAACTTGCTCAAGGTATTTTTTGTAGTTTGATTTGTCAGCCAGTTTTTCTCTTATTTCGGTATTTTCTTTAGAGTCATAAGAAGATGTAAAAGATACAATCAACTCAACTGCTTTTTTGAAATTACGCTGTAAAAGTGCCTTACCAATGAGATGAGTGACAGGTCTTTTAGAGCCAAATCTTTGGTAACCATAAAAATTTAGAACTTTATCATATTCGGTAAAATCAGAGAGAACACCACATCCAGAAATTTTTATGCTAAAATGATTAGCAATCATATCTTTTTTGGATAGAGGTTTTTTGACAAATCCAATTTTTTCAAGGGAGTATTTCTCAGAGGAGTAGTTTTCTATGGATTTACCCTTACTGTCAGAGCAGACAAATTGTTCAGTTACTGCAGATGCATCCTTTAGTCCAAGTGCTTTTAATCTAATTCCTTTTTTTCTAAAAATATCAGAAAGTGCATGGTTTGTATCTATTTTTTTCTTTTTTAATTTGTAAACAGCATAACCAACTTGTTGATTAATTGATTTTAATGATTTCTCAGAGAGAACTTCATCTACCTTAAAGTTCTCAACTTCTGTACGAATTTGTCCTCCAATCCCATTAAATTTTGTACTGTAAACAGAGATACCTATTTGAGAATCTATTTTAGGTATCACGGCAATATTGTCACTGTAACAAATTTACTAATTGAGACATCCTCGATTTGTGCACCTAACAATATTTTGTATTTTCCAGGAATTGCATCATCAGATGCAGAGATTGTTACCTCCACAGGTTTAGGAGCATCAAAATCTAATTGGAAAGAATCAGATGCATTTGAAGTGACATCCAAAAAAGTGGAAGGATCTGATAATATCAAAGATACATCAGACAAGTCTTGCTGTGAAGATATTACAAAAGACAAGTTCTTTGATTCTCCTGGTACAAGTGAAATATCTTTAGAGTCAAGTTCAATTCCAAATGGAAGTGCAATAGAAGTATCAACGACACCTATGTTATTTTCCACCCATTCGGTAAACCAGATTTTATCATTGTGTATGGCAAAATCAAAGATTTGAGCCAAGCCACAATCAGAATCAGGAGTACAGTCACCCCAAGATGGATTTTTTGATGGAATCATATATTCTACAAGTGATTCAGATTTTGGATCCAAGAGTGCAATACTATTGGAAGTTTGTTCATTGAAAACTAGTTGTCCATCAAGATTAGATTCAATCCAATATGGTCTAGATATTGGAGATTTTATGATTCCAGTAGAGTTACCATATGTGGATATTTTTGGATCAGATGTGACATACTGAGTAAATTCTTGTGTAGCAGGATCAAAGTTAAAGATAGCAGAACTTGAGGTGTCTGCTAACCAAATCATACCATCAGATACAGCAATTCCGTTTGGAGTAAGTAGCTCAAAGGGTAGTTGGAATATTTCAATATAATCAAGGACAGGAAGAGAATTTCCATTAACATTGGCTACAGAATTACGATATCCTTCTTGATCAAATTTTATCAAAATTCCTCCTTGTTGAAAAATCCAATTAGTATACCAGACATTTTTATCAGCATCAATTGCAAAATCACCAGTTACAGAACCATTAACAGGAGAAGGTAGATTCAGATATCTCAAGTTATCATTAGACTGAGTAGGATCTAAAAAGGTGATTTTGTTTCCAGTAAAATCATTTATCACTATTTGTGACCCATCAACTTTCAATTTTTGTGGTAATGAGTCACCTTCAGAAGGATAGCCTATTCGTTGATATTTTTCATCTTGTGTTGAGAATTTCCATACAGAATCATAAGATTCATCTGTGAACCACAAGGAACCATCAGGAGAATAATCAATTCCCCATATCATCGAGCGACCATTTTTTGGCCATATCGGATTATCAAATTCAGTAAAGGATTTAGTGTTAGGATCAAATTTTGCTAGTTTACCAGTGTTAGTTTGCGCAAACCACACATTTCCATCATAATCAGTAACTATTGCCAAAGGATTTGTACAAGCAGTTGGAATTGTGTATTCTTTGACAAACGTTGTAGATTTTGCATTTCCTGAACCACAGAATTGTGCACGTTGAGCATCAGGGAAATTATCAGCTGGAGTACCAGTAGATGTTTTCAGTGTATCTTCAGATTGTGTAGGGGTATTCCTAAGAAATACACCCGCAGCCAAAGAAGTTAGCATTATTGTTGCAAAAAATGCAGCGAGAATTATTCCTTTTTTCTTCACAATTTAAAAAATATCAAGCCAAGTTATATCTCATTCCAAGAAAAATTGATAAAAATTTAAAGCAATTTCAAGTCGCCAGTTATTTTATCTATAAGATTCTCAGGAGCTGGACCAATGGAAATACAAGTTATGGTACCTGGAGCAATTTGAGTATGGCCTGCATCTGTAACTTCAGACCATGGAAGATCCAAATCAATTGCATGTTTTTTTACTTCTTGTAATTCTTTAATACCTGAAACTTTGAGTACAACTTTCTCTTGGCCACCCCACCATTTATTGAACCACTCAGGATGAGATTTTCGAACATGTTCAGCCCCTAAAACACAGGCATGGCCTACTTGTGCAGCAATCTTTCCTTTTCCCATTTCAAGATCAGTTCTAATCACAATTACTTGTTTGATATCGCCCATAAAGATACCAAAAACCATACTTAATGAAAAACTTTTGAATTAAATAATTGACAAAGAAATGAAATCTGTGTATGATGTAGTAATTGCTGGTGGAAGTGTCGCAGGATTAATCTGTGCAAGAGAAATTGCTAGCAACAATCACAGTGTTCTTGTTATCGAAGAAGATTATGAGATTGGTACTCCGGAGCACTGTGGAGGATTAGTCAGCACTGTGGGGTTAGAAGAACTGGGCATAGTTCCATTTAGAAAAACTTTTGATCATTTAATAGAGTCTGCAGAAATTCATGCACCAAATGGAAATAGTTTTTCCATAAACTCAAAAAAACAAAGAGTTGCAGAGATTAGCAGAAGAGAATTAGATAAACAAATAGCACATCAAGCCCAAAAAAATGGTGCAATAATCAAAGTAAGAACTAGTTTTCAAGAATTAACAGATAAAGGAGTAAGAACTAATGAAGGAGAAATAGAATGTCAGATTTTTGTTGATGCAAGAGGAGTATCATCTCTTATCCATAAAGATAGAACTGGAATTTTATTATCTGCCCAATACGAAATTTATGCAGACTGGATAAAAAAAGGAATGGTACAAGTGTTTTTTGATCAAGAAAAATATCCAGGATTTTTTGCATGGGTAATACCATCTGATCAAGGTAAAGGAAAGATAGGAGTAGCAGGAAAAGGAATCAATGTTGTAGAAGCAATAGAAAAATTTCTTCAAACAATGGGAAATCATTCTACAATTAGGAAAATTTATGCCCCCATTTGGATCAAAGGACCAATTGACAAATTTATTGACGGAAAAATAGTAATAGTTGGCGACGCCGCAGGACAAGCAAAACCAACTACAGCAGGAGGAATTTACTCCAGCGGGATGGGGGGACTGTATGCAGGACAAGCAATTTCGAAATTCTTAGAATCAAAAGACAAGTCGGATTTAGAAGAGTATCAAAAAAGATGGACAGAAAAATTTGGAAAAGAATTTGAAAAACAATTATTTGCAAGAAAAATTTTAGAAAGATTAGATAACAATACCATCAATAAGTTATTTGAATCAGTTACACCGGAAATCACAAAAGAGATTTCTGAAAAAGAAGACTTTGATTTTCATACTGGCTCCATAATAAAATTACTTGGAATCAAAGGTTCGCTCAAAACTGCTCAAGCCATAATTGGTGGAGAATTTAAAAAACTTCTGAGTTGAAAGCGACCAGATTCTGGGCAAGATATAAATGATGTTTACAGAAAGTTGTGGCATGTCATCTACTATTTCGTTACCATTGTGTAGTTGTTGTCACAGACATATTATGCCTAATGATAAATGTGTAAAATTCAATTGTCCAAATTGCGGCGAGGAATTGATATGGAGATGTGAAAGTTGCAGAGAATCCGCAAAAACATACACTTGTGGTTCATGTAATTTTCAGGGACCTTAGAAATTGACTCAGTTACTATTAGTTACTAAAATTCTTCCAACTGGAATGGATGTAGATCTTGACAAGCTATCTGAAACCATCAAAGGGGCATTAAAAGAAGGAATACAAATGAAAAGACATGCAAAAGAACCATTAGCATTTGGATTAGAATTTCTTAAAGCAGAATTTGTTTTAGAAGACAAAGAAGGTCAGATGGATTCTCTAGAAGATTCTGTTAAATCTGTTGAGGGCGTTAGTGAATTTGAAGTACTCAACATGAGCAGAATGTCAGTAGACATGAAATAGGTGATTTCTTGGTACGCAAAGATGAACCTTTGCAGATGCGAGTGGGAGAAGCTAAACAAAGGGACGTTGGTAAAAAACGTGCCAGAATTGGACCAGATGCCATGGATCATCTCAAGGTCACACCAGGCGATATTATTGAAGTCATGGGGTCAAGAACTAGTTGTGCAGTTGTTTGGCCAGTAGATGAAGACGAAAAATCTGCAGATATAATAAGAATTGATGGACAGACAAGGAAAAATGTCGGAGCATCATTAAATGATATAGTAAAAATAAGAAAAGCTACATCAAAAATTGCAAAATCAGTTGTACTAATACCAGTTAATGATTCTGTAACAGTAGACAAAGAGTTTACAGATTTTGTAAAAAACAGATTGAAAGGATTACCAATTACTCATGGAGATGAAATTTCTGTAATGATTTTAGGAAACTCGATGGACTTTAAGATTAGCAAGACATCTCCAAAGCACATAGTCAAAATTGACAGAGCCACAAATCTTACAATCTCAACGGAAGCATCAGGGGATAGAAAAGTCAGAGTGACTTATGAGGAAGTTGGAGGTCTTGGGCACGAAATAAAATCAATGCGCGAAATTGTAGAACTGCCATTAAAGCATCCAGAATTATTTGTAAGATTAGGTGTAGAACCACATAGTGGAATTTTACTATATGGTCCTCCAGGATGTGGTAAAACATTGATTGCAAAAGTTCTTGCAAGCGAATCAGAGGCAAACATGTTTTCAATTAACGGTCCAGAAATAATGAACAAGTATTATGGTGAAACAGAAGCAAAACTAAGAGACATATTCAAGGAAGCAAAAGACAATTCCCCAAGTATAATATTCATTGATGAAATTGATGCCATTGCTCCAAAAAGAGAAGAAGCTTATGGTGATGTAGAAAAAAGAGTCGTTGCTCAATTACTAGCTCTAATGGATGGTCTAAATGATAGAGGAAACGTAATTGTTCTTGGAGCAACTAACAGACCTGAAAGTATAGATCCTGCCCTTAGAAGACCAGGAAGATTTGACAGAGAGTTTGAGATATCAGTTCCAAATGAAGATGGCAGACTAGAGATTCTCATCATACATACAAGAGGAATGCCTGTTGCCGAAGATGTAGATCTTAAAGACTTGGCATCAGAATTGCACGGATATACTGGTGCTGATATCAAATCACTTTGCAGAGAAGCTGCATTAAAATCAATTCGACGTTATCTACCTGAGATAGATCTTGAAACTGAAAAAATCTCATCAGATGTATTGCAATCAATGCAGATAAAATTAATCGATTTTTACGATGCAATGCATGAGGTAATACCTACGGCAATGAGAGAGTTTTACGTAGAAAGACCAAAGGTGTGGTGGCAAGACGTTGGGGGACTAGAGGAGGTTAAAAAATCATTAACAGATAATTTGATTGTAGCCATGAAAGAGCCAAGCAAATTTACTAAAATGGGAATCAAGCCTCCAAAGGGAGCACTAATCTATGGACCACCAGGATGTGGTAAAACACTCGTTGCACGAGCGCTTGCTACTGAAACAGGGGCTAACATGATTTTGGTCAAAGGTCCAGAAATCCTTTCAAAGTGGATTGGGGAATCAGAAAAAGCAGTCAGAGAAATTTTCAGAAAGGCAAAAACATCATCGCCATGTGTGGTAATTTTTGATGAACTTGATTCGCTTGCACGCTATAAATCAGGAGAGGGAGGAGTAGGTGAAACGGTTCTCAGTCAACTACTAACAGAAATTGAGGAAGGAACATCATCACGAGTAGTTGTAATAGGAATTACAAATAGACCAGATGTATTAGATAGTTCACTACTCAGAACAGGAAGGTTAGATCTTGTACTATATGTTCCACCACCAGATGATAAAGGTAGATTAGAAATCATCAAAATACTAACAAAGAAAATGCCATTGGCAGGAGATGTCAAACTAGAAGAAATTGCAGTTGCAACTCAAAATTACACAGGTGCAGATTTAGCAGCACTTTGCAGAGAAGCTGCAGTTCAAGCAATGAGAAACAATGCTGCAAAAATTTCTAGCTCAGACTTTGCAAACGGTATGAAGCAAATAAAACCATCAATTACCAAAGAGGTAGATCAATGGTATAATACAGTAAGAGAAAGTATATCTAACGTGGTGCCCAAGTCAGGAGATAAATCATTTTACGGATAAAAATGGCAATTCCACTAAAAAATATAATACATGAAAAAATCAAGGAAGTAAATTCCCTTACAGATGTGGAGTTATACAAATCTCTGACAAAAGACGGGACAATTATTACAGAGGATAAATTCAATAAATTATTACTAGATCTAGAAATTTTGGGATTGATTAAAGTTGCATGGATAACAAAAGATGCACGCCGAATAGAATTAGTCACAATAAAAGAGGAAATAGACATAGTTGATGAACAAAATCAAGAAATGATGGAAAAAGACTATGAAGCTAGTTTTCCTGGCTTTGAAAAATAATTAGATTTCTAAAATAGTGGGAAATGAAATGCAGCATCTAATGCAACTGCAACAAAAATTATTGTAAGATAAGGAGCAGTTACTTTGTATGCTTTCCATGCAAATTCAGATGTAGGATTCTTTGTGAGTTTGTAGTGATAAAACAGCATCAATCCACCTGAGACTGCTGCAATTACAGTATATACAATTCCCATACCAAATGCAGAAAGCATCAAAGAGTATGGAAGTAAAATTAGAGTATTTCCCAAAATATATTTTGATGTTCTTTGCATTCCAATTACAACTGGGAGCATTGGAATTTTGGCTTGGGCATATTCATCTTTGATCTTCATTGCAAGACACCAAAAGTGTGATGGAGTCCATACAAATACTAAAAATCCTACTAAAAATCCCAATAAATCCATACTACCAGTTGCAGATGACCAACCTGCCCAAGCTGCAGCACTGCCAGCGATTCCGCCAATAACAATATTTGATGTGTTTAATCGTTTAAGCCATACTGTGTATATTACGACATAGGAAAATATTCCCAACGCAATAAAAAATGCAGAGACAGCATTTAGTGCAAAATATCCATAAATTACAGAAACACAACTTACTACCAATCCATAAATCAAAACATGTGATGATTTCATTCTACCAGAAGGTATTGGTCTAGTACTAGTTCTCGTCATTTTTGGATCAATGTCTTTGTCATAGTAGTGATTCAGAGCACTTGAACCAGCAGAGGCCAACGCACCTGCTATTATAATATGCAGATATGCCCAATAATCTAATTGTGGTGCATCTGGAACTAGTTTGTTTGCGGCATACATTGAGGTTACAGCAGTAATCACTAGTAAAACAACAATTCGTGGTTTGGATATTTCCATTATTTCCTTAAAGCCCAATCTTACTCTATCCAAATCAGAAGCCATTTAATTTATTCGACGTTGATGATCTGTGTTATTTTCAAAAGGAATAAGTATCTCAGTCCTAACAGCTAGCTTGAATGAGTAATTGGGACCTCATGATGCCAGGCATGGGATTGACAGCTATAGGTTTAGCCGGTGTAACAATATCCTATGCAGGAATAGCTCATACATTTGTAGATGGAATGCATGCATTGACAGGTCTAACTATGTTTGTTGGACTGATCTTTTTATCAACAGGTATCTTAGATGGGGGTATTTCAACTAGCAACAGAGCCAAAGCAACTACACTAGTAACAATATCAATTGCATTAGGATTTGGAACATTTGCATTAACAATGAATTCATCAAATTATACAATTACCCTAGCAGGATTGTTAATGGCAATTGCATTTCCATCAATAATCATAGCATATCTTGCAATGAAGATGCCACAATATGCTAAACCGGTAGGAGTAATTGTGGCACTAGCAAGTGCTACAGGAATTATCATGTGGTTTGCATTTGGACTAGTCAGCCCAGATACTTACATGATTAATGAACCAATTGTAGAGGAGGAGAAAAAAGAAATGCAATTGGCAGGTCCAATATTTACAATTACAATTTTAGAGAATTCATCTATACAGGGAAATCCAGATTATGAGCCAGATGTGGCGCATGTTCCAAAAGGACACACGATAAAATGGACAAATGCAGATACAGTAGCACATACTGTAACTAGCTCAGTTGATTTTGGGGACACATTTAATTCAAATATGATCAATGCAGGAGAGGAATTCACACTAGATACAAGCAAACTAGCATCTGGTGAATATGAATACATGTGTGTAGTACATCCATGGATGACAGCAACATTGATCATAGAAGAACCAAAAGAAGATGTTAAAGTAGTAATTCCACAAGGGGCAGGAACTCAACAAATTGGACAAATCTATTTTGATCCTGAAGTAATTCAAATTCCAGTTGGAACTACAGTAATTTGGGAAAACACAGATAGTGCAAATATGATTGCTGCAGGGAATTCATTCAAGTTTACATTTAATGCCCCAGGAAAAGAAGACTATTTTTGCATGGTTCATCCTTGGATGACAGGTTCTGTTGAAATACAATAGACTTGCAAAAAATCATCATATCAGAATCTCAAAAAAAAATCCTTTCAGAACATGCAGATAATGAAAAACCAAATGAGTCATGTGCCATATTATTTGGCATGGTAGACGGTCAAAAAACAATAGTAAAAGAGATATTTCTTACAAAAAACATAGACGAATCTCCAGTTAATTTTACAATTTCAAATGATCAATTAATCAAATGCTACAAAACGGCAGAAGAGAAAAAGATGGAAGTTGTGGGCATTTTTCATTCACACCCAAATTCTGAGGCATATCCGTCAAACACAGATAAAAAATTCATGTATAGCAATCCAGTTGTATGGGTAATTTACTCAGGAATATCAAATGATTTCAAAGCATATGTGCTTGAATCAAATGTTTTAGAAATTTTAATTGAAACGTAAAGATTAGTGTTTTAATCTTATGAGGCATAACCCCGTCTGGATTATTACAATGTACTGTTCTATAACTTTGAAATGAATTACCTCATATCACAAGGATCTTTGAATTAAATATCCCTTTTTTTAAATAGAATTATGGAAATTCACGTATACGACACATATGTCAAAGCCAAAGATGGTCATACCATGCACTTTGATGTAATTACTGGTGAAAAAAACCACGATAAAGCCCTAGTATATGGTAAAGAGTGGTTAAAATCAGTCGGTGAGGCAAATGCAACAATGACAACCAATGAATGTCAATTCTGTCATTCACAAGGTGCACCAGAGCCTGTTGAACGGGCAATTAAGGAAAAAGGTTATTTCATCCAAAAGATGGAAGGCTGTCCTTAAACATTTTCTTTTTTAATTATTTTGATCTATATTTTTTAGGTCAATCATTTTCTTTAAAGTATGACAGAACAAAAATATTCAAAGTGGACAGTGGAAGGAGATAAAAAAACAAAATGGATTTGCGGTTGTTTTCAAACAGCAGATGATTATTTTAAATTCTGTAAAAATCATAATGACATTTTGAAAAAAGCAATTCAAACACAAATAGATGAATTGGATTTGACTCTAGCAATAGAAGACTAGAGTGCAAGTAATGCTACAAATGCAGATACAAAGACAATTGCAATTGTGTTTAGTAGTTTGATTACAGTGTTTAATGCAGGACCTGCTGTATCTTTGTAAGGATCACCAATGATATCACCAACAACTGCTACTTTGTGTAATTCAGTTCCTTTGTTTCCTTGCATCTCAACTAGTTTCTTTGCATTATCCCATGCACCGCCAGTATTTGCCAAGTGGTATGCCAGTGGTAATCCAGTGACTACTGCGCCCATTAACAAACCAGCTACAGCAGTTGGTCCTAAGAGAATACCTAAGATGATAGGAGATACTATGGCAATGATTGCAGGTTTCCAAAGTTCCTTAATTGATGCAGCAGTTGCAATATCTACGCATTTTGCATAATCGGGTTTTGAGGTTCCTGCAAGAATTCCAGAATCAGATTTGAATTGTCGTCTTACTTCATCTACCATTTTTCCTGCAGCACGAGATACACCGTTGATAAGTTGTCCAGTAATAATAAATGGAATCAATCCGCCAACTAATAGTCCTACAATAACAGTTACATTTGTCAAACTATAATTCAAATCTAAAATTCCTGCAAAAATATGTGAGGCTTCAAATTGAAATGCCTGTATCATGGCAAGTGCAGCCAATCCAGCACTGGCAATGGCAAACCCTTTGGTCACTGCTTTAGTGGTGTTTCCTACAGCATCGATTTCATCAGTGACTTTTCTATTTGCTTCACCCATTCCAGTCATCTCTACAATTCCACCTGCATTATCTGCAATTGGTCCAAATGCATCAATACTAAGAACAATGCCTGCAAGACTAAGCATAGCCATTGCAGTTAATGAAGTTCCAAAGATTCCGTACAATATTGGATCTGTGCCTTCAGGTGCAGCATTTGAAGCAATACTAAATGAGACAATAATTGCAATAATTAACGCAATCATAAATGGCCCAGTTGATTGCATTCCTTTGATAATTCCCATTAATGTAAGTGACGCGTATCCCCATTTTGCAGATTCAACAATATCTTGAACTGGTTTGTATTTGTAATTTGTATATCTGTCAGTAATTTTTTGAATTACCGGTACTAGAATCACACCAATCACAGTTGTTCCAAATAATGCATATGCTATTGTTGTTTGTCCAAGGAAATAATATGTAAATATAAAATTCAAAATAATTGCAATTGTAGCAGAAACATAAAATGATACATTCAGTGGTTTCATAACATCAGTGATATTTTTAGAACGAACTATTACAATACCAATAATTGATGCAATCATTCCAGAGGTTCCAATTAAAATTGGATACATGAAAATTTCAGGGGCACCAATAAGTGCAGCGATAAGTAAGGAAGCTAGTATAGTAACAATATAAGATTCGTAAACGTCAGAACCCATTCCTGCAGCATCACCTACATTATCGCCAACATTATCTGCAATTGTTGCAGGATTTCGAGGATCATCTTCAGGAATATTGGCTTCTACTTTTCCTACCAAGTCTGCACCCATATCTGCAGCCTTTGTAAAAATTCCACCACCGATTCTTATGAATAATGCAATTAGACTTGCACCAATGCCAACACCAGCAATTGTGATTGGATTAGGATAAAGCATGTAAAGCCCGGTAATTGCCAAGAGAGCCATTGCAGGAACTGCCAATCCAACAGTTGCTCCGCCTCTAAAGGCCATAGCAAATGTCTTACCTAATCCACTGCCACTTAGATGAGCAGCCCTTACTGCTGCCTTGACAGTGATTTTTAATGAAATCAATCCTGCAACTGCAGAAAGTGTTGCACCTACAGCAAATGCCAAACCGTTTGAAAATCCAATAAAATACCCAATAATGATTGAAAGTGTAATTGCTATTGGAATTATAATTTTCATCTCTCTTCTCAGAAATGCTGCAGCTCCAACTTTTACTGCATTTGAGATCTCCATCATCTCTTTAGTGCCTGAAGGTTGTTTTGTAATCCAAGTAACTATGCCTAAAGCAACTATGAAAGAAGCAATACCAGCCCCAATAGGCAAAATTTGTTGTACATCCATGCTATAATTGGCTTGCCTGAGGCTTGGAAATATAAATCAATGAGGGAATTTATTTTCTTTTTTGATATGGCAAAAATGATTTTCCATGCAGTCCTTGTCTTACCAGTTTGTTGAATCGTTTACCATGTGCAAGATATGGAAATCTCATGTGAATTAATTCATGAACTAGAGTATTTTCCAAAGTCTTTTCATCAGGAATTTTTCGAATATTAATGAAAACCAAGTTATGTTGCAAATATGAAACGCCATAGTACTTGTAAGCAGAGGTTCTCCTGCCTTCAGTCATCTCTTTTGGCATATCCAATACTTCTTTGGTAGTTAGCAGAATTTTAGGCTCAGATATAGAAAAGCGGTTTGAGTAAATACCGATTTTTTCTAATATTTGCAATTTTAATTCAGGATCTAACTTCACAGTAATTTATCATATAATCTACGTTTATTCTGAAATGTCAATTCTTGTATGAGAATTGGTGTATTATGTTTTGTATGTCTAAATGTTTTGCTAATTCATTGAATGAGACATTTCAGTTACGCTAACAGTGCCTTTCATCCAAGGATGCAATGTACAGAGATAATCATATTGGCCTGGTTTTTCAAATGTGTATTGCCAGGTTCCTCCTGCTTGTATGAATTCTGAATCAAATTTCTTTGTAGTATCAGTGACAGTATGAATCACTGCGTCATTGTTGGACCATGTAACAGCAGTTCCAGGATTGATTTCAATTGATGCTGGAACATACGAGTCTGTAACATCAGGATTCCAAGAATTTTCTACGATAGACACATTATTTGTTTGGATTTTTTTAGCATCAATAATAGTTGATTCACCTAAATTATCATAGGTGATAATTTCTGGATGTTCTAATAATTTTATCAAATCTTCTTGCCATTGTATCATGGAATAACTTCCCTTGTTGTTACTTGGGATTTGTTTTTCTAAAAGCAATGAATCATTTTCGAGCACTTCAATTACAGCCATAGAACCACGTTCTTCTTGTATTCCATGTGCGTGAACAAAGTATGTTCCAGGTTCATCCCATTTTACCTCAAATATTGCAGTGTCACCATTTGCAATTAGATGTGTTTGGGCAAAATATGGCTCATTCCACAAAATTCCTGAGGGGTATACTTTGGCGATTGTACTATGTATATGAAATGGTGAAGGTAAGACAGTGCCAATTCCAATGACATAGAATCTAACTAATTCTCCTTTTACAACTTGGATTGCATTATCATCCATGTATTGATTGGCGTATCCATTAAGTGGGTAGTATTTTGTAAAATATTCCATTGTATTGTTTGGATCAAATTCACTTAGTGTAAAGAAATATTCTCGGGCAGGATCCATTGGACGTATTGCAGGATCTATAATCATGGCACCAAACATTCCCATTCTAACATGCTCAGAAGTTGGAAATGCATGACAGTGATACATGAATAGTCCTGATTCTTGAGCTACAAAATGATAGGTGTATTCTTCACCTGGCATTATTTGTGGAAATACTCCATCGTTTGCAGAATCATGAGTGCCATGAAAGTGAATGGTGTGAGCATATGGTGTTTTATTTACAAATTTGACTGTAACATCATCACCTTCTGTAAATCTCAAAGTTGGTGCCGGAACTGTTCCGTTGTATGTCCACACTTTTGCAGTTACACCTTTGGAGACTTCAATTTCTGCATCCTGAGCAATTAAAGTGTAAAAGAGTTTTTGTGGATTTTGATTTTTAAATTTTGGAAAAACATCAGATGAGGTTGCATCACTAGTTTGAATATCTGGAGATTGCATAAATGCGACAAAGGCAACACTAAATCCAATAATTACTCCTACAACAATATACAAACTGCTAGTTTGTTTCATAAAGATATTTTCAAACCGATTCTAGTATGTAATAAACCCCCAATATCATTATCAGGAATTGAAGACATATCATTGTAAGAAAAAAATTCAGTATTAGATTGTATGTGAATTAATAGGGTCAGAATATTTTGTAGTGTAATCACAAATCATACAGCCACCGTCTCATCATACCCCGATTATTCCATTAAATCAAGTAATCGTTGTGTTTTATTTCTAATTTCTGGAGTTATCTTGACTATAACTAATCCTTCGTTTGGCTGACCATACAGAACTACTGAATTTTCAGGAGCATAGATACACACTGGAATTACTAGAAGATCTTCTTCGCCTGTAACAGTTAGTCTTACAGGTATTTTTGAAACAAATGCTTTTTTGATTGTATCTATACTTTGAGGAGTTATCTCAGCTGCTGGATTGTTGCAGACAAGTTCGGTGTATGTGTGGTCATTTTTTGTAGGTTCACGCTTTACTCTTTTTTCTTGATTATCGATAATTTGCAGTGAAGGAATCAAACCAAAAGCAATCATTTTTTCAGTTGTTCTATCACCAACTGTAATTAAATACGAATTTTTTGGTAGATATTTTTGTATGTTTGATTTATTTGCCTGATTTTCAGGAATCAAATTACCTAGAGGGGTTTTAAATCGGTCTCTAAGAGAATCAGGTAATTTCACAGGAATCGCTTAGCTTGTAGGTATTGATTCATTTGTACTTTCAGATTTCATTTCTTCCTGCATTTTTGCAGCAAGAATACTACATTGTGCGGCAATATTTTTTGCACTTGTTCTAAATGCATTAGCACTTGGAGAGTCAGGATTTGTAATCATGATTGGTTTGCCTAAATCAGAACCAGACATAATTCCAGAGTTTAATGGAATCTCACCTAGAAATGGAATTTTAAATTGGTCACTAATTTTTTTTGCGCCACCATCGCCAAAGATATAGTGTTTTTCATTACAAGTAGGACAGATAAAATGACTCATGTTTTCTATAACACCTAGAATTGGGACATTTAATTTTTCAAACATTCCAATTGCTTTTACAGCAACATTACTTGCTACATCTTGCGGAGTTGTAACTACCAAAATTCCAGTAATAGGAATTGTTTGTGCAAGTGTTAATGGAATATCACCAGTTCCTGGAGGAAGATCAACTATGAGATAATCCAAGTCAGACCAATTAGTATCAACTAAAAATTGTTTTAAGATTCCAGAAATAATTGGACCTCTGTAAATTGCCGCCTGATGTGATTGTTCTGCAAAAAAACCAAATGAAACTACTTGCAATCCATGAGATTTGGCAGGTTGTAGTTTGTTATCTTCTACTTCCATGTAAGCACTTTTCATTCCAAGCATCAGAGGAATACTAGGACCGTAGATATCTGCATCAAGCAAACCAACTTTGGCTCCAGCTTGCGATAAAGCCAAAGCTAAATTCAAAGAGACCGTTGATTTTCCTACACCACCTTTGCCACTTGCAACACCAATAATATTTTTGACAGTTGCCATTCCAGAATCTGCATCAAGTGAACGACCTTCCATTACTTTTGCAGTTACTTTCATATCAAAATTTTTGAGTTCTTTGATTTCACCAATTGCTTTTCGCACATCATCTTCAATTTCTACATTAAAGGGGCATGCAGGAGTGGTAAGCTCCAAAGTAAATTTCAAATTTCCATCATTAAGCTCAAGGTCTTTAATCATTCCCATTGATACAATATCTTTTTTCAAATCAGGATCAATTACGGTACTTAGTTTTTCAAGAACTTGATCGACTCCAACCATTGGGTCAAAAAGTCAGTTTACTTTATTTAAACATAGGTTAGAGAGTTAAAAAAACAGCAATTATTTGAAAAATGTACAAAATATTACTCAAATCAAGCGTGAATTATCCAAAGATTCATAAATTCAAAATCAAGAAAATATCACAGTTGTTTTCTATATCTACCCTACTTGATGTTGTTAGGATTCCACCAAGCATGTTTGGAACATCAATAAAAAAGGCAGCAACAAACATTCTCAAAGACAAGTACGAGAGCATGATTAATGCAGAATTAGGATACATCATTATGATTTTAGATGCCAAAGTCGACGAAATGGGAAAGATGATTGCCGGAGACGGTGGAACATTTCACAAAGTTGAATTTGAAGCATTGACATTTTATCCAAAACTCCAAGAAATTGTTCAAGGAGAAATTGTAGACATTACAGACTTTGGTGCATTTGTAAGAATAGGTCCAACTGATGCATTACTACATTTATCACAAGTCATGGATGACTATCTAAAGAGTGATGTAAAATCTGGAATGATTTTAGCTAATCAAAGCGGCAGAACATTAAAAGTTGGTTCAACACTTAGAGCAAGAATTACAGCAGTGTCATTAGGCAAAGCTGCTGCGATGGGAAAAATTGGAATCACATGCAGACAACCATTCTTAGGTGCAGATGATTGGATTGCAGAAGAGATCAAAAAATCTGGTGGCGGCTCAGCAGATTCAAAAGAAGCTAAAGTAGAGGCAAGTTAAATGGCGCGAGAGATGGCTTGTAGAAAATGCAAGTTTGTAACTACAGGAAAAGTATGTCCAGTTTGTAAATCATCAGACTTGACACCAGATTGGACTGGAATTGTACTAGTTGTTGACCCAACAAATTCTCAGGTTTCAAAAACATTGGGAATAAAACAAAAAGGCAAGTACGCAATCAAAGTAACATAAGTTTCTAAATCTTTAAAATCATACCAGCACATATCATCATGTTGTCATTTAATGCTAAAAAACAATTATTGGAATTTTTATCCGAAGATATAGGTAAAGGAGATATTACAAGTGCACTTTTACCAAAAAGAAACATTTCTGCCAGAATAATATCAAGAGAGCAAGCCATTGTGGCAGGAGTAGAATATGCAAAAGAGATTTTCAAATTAAAAGGATGCAGTGTTAAAGTTGTAAAAAAAGATGGTAGTGAGATAAAACCAAATCAAATCATAATGACCATAACAGGGGATGCAGGAAAAATTCTAACATGTGAGAGAACAGCACTAAATTTACTCACAAGAATGAGCGGGATTGCAACCCAGACAGACCAGCTAGTTAAAAAAATTTCAAATAAAAAAACCAAACTATATGCAACGAGAAAGACTGCTCCAGGTCTAAGATATTTTGATAAAGAAGCAGTAGAGATTGGGGGTGGAAAAAAACACCGATTAAAGCTAGATGAAATGGTGATGATCAAAGACAATCACATTGCAGTATCAGATTCACTGTTATCTTTGATAAAAAATGCAAAAAGAAAATATAAAAAATTCGAAGTGGAAGTTGAAAATACATCAGATGCAGTATTGGCTGCAAAAGAAGGAGCAACCATAATTATGTTAGATAATTTCTCGCCTGAGCAAATTAAAAAAACAATTCAGGTTCTCAAAGAGCAAAAATTACGAAATAAGGTAATGCTTGAAGCATCTGGAGGAATTAACTCAAAAAATATTACAAAATATGGCAGTACAGGAGTAGATATTATTTCGGTAGGCAGCATAACTAATTCAGTCAAAGGAATTGACATGAGTTTAGAGATATAGATTATTTTTTTGTAGATTCAATTTTGGATAATAGATCAGATACGGATTTATTTTTCGGATCAATTTCTTTAATTTTGGTGCAACATTGAATTGCTTGTTTATGTTCTCCAAGATGATAATGGGAATTTGCTTTTAAGAGTAAAACTTCGGTATCAAAAGTAGCAATTTTTAGAGATTTGTCAAAATATGAAATGGCGGTTTTGTATTGGTTTTTCATATAGTGTATTCCGCCAATGATAAACAAAATGTCATTTTCTTCAGGAATTTTTTGTAAAATTTCAGAGCCTGTTTTCAAAGCCACATCATACTGTTTTTGCTTTACAAGTTTTCGTAGTTCTTTCTTTTTTTGAGAAATTTGTTTTATTTCAGAATTTTTGCCAAATAATCCAACCAATTCACATCACGTAAATATTATCCAAATAATATAGTTAACAAAAAATTATCTCAGATTAACTAATTGCAAGCATTCTATCTATTGCCAAGCGTGCCTTGTCTGCAATCTCTTTTGGCACGATAACTTGATTTTTTTCTTGCACCAGAGCATCATAGACTTTTTTCAGTGTGATCATTTTCATGTATTGACATTCTGCTTTTTCAGATGCAGGAATGAATGTTTTATCTGGATTTTGCTGTTTCATTTTGTATAAAATTCCAGTTTCAGTTGCAACAACAAAGCTTTTTGCTTTTGAATTATGCACATGATTAAGCATCCCCTCTGTAGAAAGAATGGAAACTTTTCTATCATCAAAACTTCCTGCTGCAACGTCATACATCATTGGAGTGGTACAGCTGCATTCAGGATGTATTAGAAATTCAGAATCTTTTAGTGAATCTAATTTTTTTGCAATATCTTCTGGTTTGATACCAGCATGAACATGGCATTCTCCTGCCCATATGAACATGTTCTTGCGTCCAGTAACTTTTGCAACATAAGAACCCAAAAACATATCAGGCAAAAATAAAATCTCTTTATCAGCAGAGATTGCTTTAACTACGTTTACTGCATTTGCTGAAGTGCAACAATAATCCAATTCAGATTTTATTTCTGCAGTTGTATTGACATAGCCAACTGTGACGGCATCTGGATGTTGTTTCTTCCAGTTTCTCAACTCATCAACAGTAATTGAATCAGAGAGTGAACATCCTGCTTGCAAATCAGGAATCAACACTTTTTTGTCAGGACAGATAATTGCTGCAGTTTCTGCCATAAAGTGGACACCACAAAACAGAATTGTTTTTTGAGAAACTTTGGCAGCTTGTCTTGATAATCCTAGTGAATCTCCGGTAAAATCTGCTACATCCTGAACATCTGGAATTTGGTAATTGTGTGCCAAGATAACTACGTCTTTTTCTTTTTTCAGACGAAGAATTTCATTTTTGAGGCTTGTTTCTTGAACTAACATTTGCAAACACCAATGCATGAGTTAGTGATTTAAAGAATAAGATCGAGTCATGATTATTCTAAAAAACAGGCAATTATGGCAATTCTTGCCATATTACGTACCAACAGAAATTCCACTAGAACAGTATTTGCGCAAAGTCTCAATAGCAGATAAAATTGCTAGTTTGCTAGTCTTTGGATTAGTCTCATCTGGGACATTCTCTATGCTAAAAGTCATCTTACCAAACTTTCCTTGTGCTACTATGTTATGAGTATTTTTTGTAGTGTTTGGGTCTGCAACAATTTTTACACTAGTCTTTTCACTACCAATTCCAGCCAAGCTGAGTAATGCTGCAACGTTTATGTTTGCAGGAAAAAGTGAAACTGCCTCTTTGGCTTTTCCTTCAAAGATAATTGTAGGTTTGTCAATTTTTTCTAAATCAATATCTGATGTTTCGAAAAATTTTGCGCCCTTTAATGATCTTGGATGTTTAGTTGTAGTTAATGTTACAGAGTCTAATTGGTCAGCAACTGATTTGATTGCATCCAATCCTGCAATTGCACCTGATGGTAAATAGATTGTTTTATGAAAATGCTCACATGCTTCAGATAAAATATCATAAATAGATTCATCAAGCAAAGCACCCACACTCATAATCATCAAATCTCTTTTGTTTTGCAAAACACTGTGTGCTACATTTCTAACTGCTTCTTGTGATGCAGCTTCAACTATAATATCAACTGGATGAGAGGATAACAAATGTGGATTTTCAACGATTTCTGGCTTGTTTTTTAATTTTTGCACCAGTGTATTTGATGCATCTTTAGAGGAATCATATACATGAGTCAAGATGCCAGGTATTTTTCCTGAATCAATTGCAAGTGCAATTTGTGTTCCAATGGCACCACAACCTAATAGTCCTATTTTTTTCAAGTAACTATACTCTAAACAATCACTTAATTAATTCTAGTCTGAAGGAAACAAATCGGATAAATTGCATCAAGAGTATTAGTGGAATTTTAGTATAATTTATCATCAATCTATTTAAGATAAAAAACGAGAATAAAACTATGAATTTTGATTTAAAAAACAGAGTGTTGCTTGGAATTGTCTTATTTTCGGTATTGTCTTTGTCGTTATTTTTGATAAATCCAGTAAATGCAGAGGTAGAATCACCAAGAAAACAGATGAAACGAGGAATTGCTGCAGAAGATGTCACTTGTAAAGCAGGTCTTAGTTTAGTGATACGAAATAATGGGGTTCCAGTATGTGTCAAAGAAGATACTGCAAAGAGACTAGAAAAAAGAGCGCTTGGAAAAATAGAATACAAAGCAAAAATTCCTACAAATTCAGAAAATATATCAATTAAAGATTTAGAAAAAACTCTGCCAACAAAAGATTCAGAAAATATTCAAGTTCCAGCATCAACTGGAAGTATAGTAAATTTTTACATTACAGATGATGACTTGAATTTGGCTCATAATGGAATAGAAGAAGTATCAACTGATGGATTGTTTGAATTTACAATTAATGGGATTTCAATTGATGGACCTTCAACTATGATTGAGACAGGACCAGATACAGGACAATTTTATGTAAGATTACAATTACCAGATACCATTAATGACATACCTTTGGATCAAAATGATGTTGTTGTGATAAAATATTTGGATGCATCTGATTATTCAGGAGATGAGCAGATTATAACTAAATCAGTACCATTGACAAATTCTTATGCAAAAGTAGAGACGTCAGGTGGGGGTTCGAGAATTGGACATGAATTTACTTTTAGAATTTATGAGCCAGATGCAAATTTGGATTCTGATGATGAAGATAGAATATCTCTGAGTCAATTTGAGTATAGAGGGGAAGGTGGAATTAGGACAACACTTGCAAATCCTAGCTTTAATGCAAATTCCGCAAATATGATTGAGACAGGGCCAAACACCAGTACTTTTGAAGTGAAAATAGAGATTCCTCGTAAATTAGATGGTAAAGTAGTGGATATTGGAGACTGGTATGAAATTAGATACATCGATAGTTCAACACCATCTGGTACTGATGAAAAAATAGTTTTGAAAGGAAAAATTGGCTAGAGTTTAACTCAAGTGAAACATTAGTTAATAATTGGTACAACCTAAAGATTTTATTCAAACCAACAAAGTATTGTTGTGCTAAATACAGTTTACAAAGATGCCATTATCAACAGAGAAAAGATGTTATCTATTCTAAAGGGACCGAAATTTGAGCAAATTTT
The DNA here is from genome assembly GCA_021414105.1 of Nitrosarchaeum sp. GTDB lineage: Archaea > Thermoproteota > Nitrososphaeria > Nitrososphaerales > Nitrosopumilaceae > Nitrosarchaeum. Next base: position 100,365 of record JAIOPB010000016.1, read on the forward strand.
ACAAAAAGCAAAGGAGAATTGGGTGGAATTTATGCCTACAAAACAAGAGGTAGTCACAGCAGGAATTGACAGTAGTTTTAACAATACAAGATTTCAGGGAATTGAGCTTTGGGCTACAACGGCAGTGTCCATAAAATCAGATGGTGAAGTTTTAGTTGATTTACATGATTCAGGATTAGGATCAGACGTGGATCTTTCAAAGATTGCAAGTAAAATGGAAATTGATGCTTGTGAAAGAACTGTTGATTTAGTAGATTTGGTGTTAATGGATGGTTCACTCCATTCACAATTTATGACAAGACAATCATCACTAGATGCAATGGTTGTAAAAACTATGAAAAAAAGAGATAATGTAATTTTCATTGCAAAGACATCAAATACAAAAAAACAATTTGAGAATCTAGGTTCTTTGGCAGGAGATATTTTTTATTATAATCACATTACAAATGGTCCTGGATTTAGTAAGATATTTGTCGAAAAAAAATATGGAGTGGATAAAGTAATTTCATCAACATTTGTTAGATTAAGTGATTCAACCCCGATCATAAAGCTAGAATTTTTAGGAGGTCATCACGATAACGATGAAATCAAATCCACAATGAACAAATTGTACAAGAGTAGCATAGGAGGATACCCATACGCATTAAAGCTTGCTCATAATAACTGTAAAATATCTGATAAAGAACTTGCAAAAATGGTTAGTTTGTTGGGGTTAAGTAACGAAATCGGTTCACGTGAGGTTTTAGGTTGAACACAGGTTTTGTAATAGGTGAATCAAAGCCTACATTTGTAACTGCAATTACATCTAGGCCACTCTCTGTTGGAGAATATATCAAAATTGATTCAGATGAAGGGGAAATTTTGGGATTAGTTGAAAAATCTTCAGTCTCTAGTGCTGCATTTGCAGATGTGAAAAATTTTGATGAAGCTGCAGAGAGTACAGAAATTGCAGAAATAAACAAGAGAGATAAAACATATACAGCACATATTGGAATTTTAGGATTTTTAGAAAATTTACGAAAAGGGCAATCAATCATACCAGCTGTACCACCAATTCCTGGAACACCGATATCACAGCCAACAAAAGAGGATTTAGAGGCTATTTTTAGTCCACAAAAAGAAGGTTGGGTCAAAATTGGAAATTTATTAAGAGATAAAACAATTGATGCTAAAATCAATCTAGATAAAATTGTTTCAAGACATTTAGGAATTCTGGCAATGACAGGAATGGGGAAAAGTAATCTTGTTTCTTTAATTACAAAACAAATTGGAAAACTAAAAGGAACTGTAATAATTTTTGATTATCATAATGATTACACAACGTTAAACATTCCACGAATTAATGTAATTGATGCAAAAATTAATCCAAGATTACTAGATGCAGAACAATTATCAGAAGTGTTAGAGATTAGAGATGGGGCCAATGTGCAACAAAGAGTACTAAGAATGGCATTTACAAAACATGTTAAAGAATCAAAAGAATTTTGGAAGAAATTAGAAAATGAAGTAGAATTCATTGTAAATTCAGAAGACAAAAAGATCAAAGAAATCAGAACATCGGCATACAGAGTACAAGACATAATAGAAGAAGCTCAAAGAAGATTTGAAGATATTTTGGATCCAGATATGGGAGATCCGATAAGTTTCATTAAAGAGGGACGTACTAACATCCTAAACATTTCAGAATTGTCGGAAAAACAAGCAAATGTTGCACTTGCATTTTATTTACAACAATTACTCAAAGATAGAAAAGATGCAAGCATTGTAAAACATGGAAGAATAAAAAAAGATAGACACTATAAATTCAATTCACCAATTTTTGTAATAATAGAAGAGGCACATGTTTTTATTCCAAAGGATCACGATACAAGTGCAAAATATTGGGCAGCTAAAATTGCCAGAGAGGGAAGAAAGTTTGGATTGGGGTTAGGAATAGTATCACAAAGACCTCGAAGTGTAGATCTTAATGTTCTAAGCCAGCTTGGTTCTTTTGCAATAATGAAGATTATTCAGGAAGATGATCAACGTCAAATAGCAGCCGCCACAGAATCTACTAGTCGTGAATTGATTGCTCAATTGACTTCTTTGAATGTAGGGGATGCAGTATTAGTAGGACAATGGACTAACTTGCCATCACTTGTTCATGTTGAAGAGGTAAAAGAAAAGATAATGGGTGCGGATCAAAGTGCAGTCAATGCATGGGCAAATGCAGAAAAGATGAGTGAAATTGCAGTAGAATCAACACAAGGACTTGTCCAGAAGGATTTGTTGTTAGATTAAATGTTATTTTCACATATTTCAGATACACATTTAGGATTAGTGCAATATGGATCAGAGGAACGAGAGCAAGATGTGTATCATGTTTTTAATCAAGCCATAGACATATCAATTAAAGATCATGTTGATTTTGTGATATTTGCAGGTGATATTTTCCATGTTCCAAATCCAAACGGAACTGCAGTAGTTCAAATGGCTAATGCATTAAAACGATTAAAAAAAAATAACATAGATTCATTTTTTATTTTAGGAGATCATGACATAAGTAGAATTCGCACTACACCAATTCCATATGTATATCATAATTTGGAATTTTCAAGATACATAGGACAAGGGAATCCAATTGATTACAAAGGAATTTTGTTAGTTGGATTTGATAAAATAAGAAAAGCAGAAATTCCACAATTTGAAGAGAAATTCAAAACAGTTGACAAAATTGCAAAAAATCACACAGGACATAAAATTTTGGTGATGCATCAAGGAATTACAGAATTTAACAAGTTTGCAGGAGAATTACAATCAACAGATTTACCAAAAAATTTTACATATTATGCAATGGGACATCTACACGATCATGACATTAAACAATTCAATCATCTTAACGGACCAATAGCATATCCAGGATCTATTGAACTCACAACAAGTGAAGGAATTAAAGAAACAAAAAAAGGATTTCTCGAAGTAGATATTTCAGGTGAAGAAGTAAAACCAAATTGGATCGAATTAGATACAAGAAAGCAATTTTCATTCAAAACAGAGTATTATGAATTGGCAAAATCAATCGACGAGATTTCTATAAAAATAGATAAAATGGAGCGGAAACCTATTGTAGAAATAAAAATTCAAGGAGAAAATATAGAAACAGACCAAATACAGGCACAGATTTCACGGTTACAGACACAAACGTTGAGATGTTTTTGGAGAATTATTTCCAAAGAAACATCAGATTCATCAGTATTTCTAGAAAGACCAAATGCGATAGAGGATGAAATGTTTAGATTGTCAGTTGATGCAATTGGTTCAGAGCAAATTGCAAATTTTGCTGTAAAGGAATTACTTCCACTGTTAGCTTCAGATCAAATCAAAGAGGCATCACAAATAATAATTGAGAATTTTGAGAAATATAAAAAGGAGAAAGAAAATGATCACGTCGGTTGAATTAGGAGATTTTTTATCACATTCTGAAACAAAATTAGAATTTGGAAATGGAGTAACAGTATTTGTAGGACAAAATGGGGCTGGAAAATCAAGCATCATAGATGCAATCACATTTGCATTATTTGGACAACATACGAGAAAATCAAATAGAGGTTTGATAAAACGTGGAGCAAATCAAGGATTTACCAAAGTAGAATTCAACATAAACGGAAAGCAGTACCAAGCAGTAAGAAAAATAGATAACAAAGGTGGACTTGCTGCAAAATTCACTGAAAAAATCAATGGAGAATTTTTAGAAATTGCGGCAGGTGAAAGAAAACAATTTGGAGAATCCATGACACACGAGGTTGAAAAAATAATAGGTTTAGATTTTGAGAAACTAAAGATTGCATCCATTGTACAACAAGGGGAATTAAATGCAATAATTAAAGCAAAACCAAAAGAATTCAAAGAATTACTAAATGCAGTAATTGGAATTGATAAGCTGGATGTTGCATCAGAAGCAATGAAGATCATTAACAAAAATTTTCGTGAAAAAATAAGAGAAGACATAGGCTATGATGATACACATATTGATATTTTATTACGAGATCTACAAAAATACAAAACAGAACTTGAAGATGCAATGCCACAAAAAGAGCAACTCAAAGTAAAACAGACACAATTACAGAAAGAGATTACAGAACTTAGAATAAAGTTGGAAACAGAAACTCCAAAGATAGACAAAATTAATCAATTGGAATTAAGAAAAAGAGAACTGCAATCATATGCAAAAGAAGCAATTCAAGAAATCCAACGGGAAATAGCCGAAAAAGAGCGTAAAATACGTGATTGTGAGGGATGTTTTGAGCATATAAGTCTGAAAAAAGATTTAGAAATAAAGATAGAAAAAATAGAGTTGGCTGTAGAGGGATCTCAAAAAAAAATACAGAAACTAACAGGTCAAGTTGCATCACTTAAGGAAAAACAAGCACTTGCTGAAAAGATTCAGTTAAAGGATAACAGATGTCCTGTATGTGATTCAAAAGTTGAAAAACTAACCCCCTTATTTCAAGAAGAACATCTAAAACAAGAAATTATATTTCTTAAAGAACAGATGATTGTAACAGAGAAAGAGCGTACAATGTACAATCAAAAAAGAATTGAATTTTCTCAAAAACTACAAAATGCAAGAAATGCTGAAGCAACATTAAAGGCACATTCTATCAAAGATCAAGAAGATATAAGAAAAATTCAAGAAGAGTTAAAATTAAAGAAAGGAAATGTTCAAAAAATTCCTTTGTCTATTAATGGAAATCTATTAGAAGTATCTCAAATAGATTCACATGCAAAAAGAATTTTTGAAAACATTACAAAATTGGAACATGAGATAAAAGGATTTAATGAAAAAGAATTTTTAAATCTAAAAGAATCTATTAATGAAAAACAAACGGATCTTTCACAGACAGATCATAATCTAGGTGCAGTAACAGAAAAAATTACAAAATATGAAGAACAAATAAAATCAATGCAAAATGTTGTTTCTAAGCTTAAAGTAGTTAAAAAATATGTGAAGGAATTAGATGCTATTCAAATGAACATATTTAGCAGAGATGGTCCAGTTGCAACTAGTCTTAGATCATGGGCACTCAATACCATCTCAACAAAATCTTCCGAATATCTTACATTACTTAATACAAAAATTCAAAGAATATCACTTTCAGAGAAAGTACGGGATATCTCAATCACATGTTATTCTAAAAACGAAGTATTAGATTTAGAATCACTCAGTGGAGGAGAGCAAGTTAGCGTGGCACTTGCACTGAGATTGGGAATGGCAAATCTACTTGGGGCATCAAATCTTAATTTGATGATACTTGATGAGCCTACAACACATCTTGACGCAGAGCACAAAAAATCACTTGTAGATGTATTGTCTCAATTATCAGATATTACAAATGTTGGAAAGCCAATGCAATTTATCATAATTACACATGATTCAGAAATATTTGAAGACTCTAACGTAGAAAGAATATACAAATTTGAATCAACAGAACAAGGAAGCAAAATAACGGTACTTTAATACAAATTTAATTTACAATAACTTTGCCTGTCATCCAAGGATGTAGCATGCAATGATAATCATATTCTCCAGAATCAGTAAACACATACTCCCATTTCTGGTCTGGCATCAACATTCCTGAATCAAAAAGACCATCATGAAGTGCAGGCAATCCGCTAGTTACTGTATGAGCTGCAGAATCGGTATTAATCCAAACTACTGGCTCTCCAGAATAAATTTCAGTTTGATAAGGAATAAAACATTCGTTTGTATTTTCACATCCTGGAGAAGATGCACCTTGTGCCATTGTAACTTCTACAGGTGCTGCACGTTTTTCTGTTGGTACAACTTCTGGTTCAACTGGAACTATAACTTCAGGTTCAACTGGTGATGGCTCTCCAACTGCAATTTGATTTACCTCCATATCATGAATTTCATTTACAGTAATTTCTCCAGTCATCCAAGGATGAACCATGCAAAAATATGGATAAGTTCCTGATTCATTAAATGTAAATTCAAAAGTAGTTCCTGACATAAACAAGCTAGAATCAAAGATGCCATCCATTCCATCTGTAGGAGTTCCACTAGAAACAGTATGGGCTGCAGTATCATCATTACTCCACAAAACAGTATCACCAACTTGAATCTCTAAAGAAGATGGAAGATAGCATTCACTAGTATTTTCACATCCGGGAGTTCCTGCACCTTGTGGAATTGAGATCATATGAGTAATTGGAGCTAATGGCATTGCAGATACAGGTGGAGTTATTTTTGATTCAGCAGTTGCGCTAACAGAGTAACTAACAGTGAATTGCGTAGTATTTCTGGTGTGAATTGCCAGAGCATTTCCTGAAAACTCCCATGACCCCATTGCATTTGCAGGATCAACTAAATTTAGTGCATAAAGTGTTTGGCCATCAGGAGTCCAAGCTGCTACAGGTCTTTCTGTAGGACCAAGGGGGCCTCTCAATGTAATTAATTGAATTGGCTCAGATGCTGAATAAGAAATAACTCCGGAATAGATATCATCAGATGGAGCAATAATCATTACTAGTTGATGAGATTCATGTCCAATTCCTGGGTCTTGTTCTGATTGTAGCGTACCAGTCATTACACCATCTGAAATTGCTTTTTCCGTGTAATCCACCATATAATCAACAGTGAATGGTTCAGTTTTCTTTGTGTGCACTAGTAATGCATTGCCGGCAAATTTCCATTCTCCCTGTGCATTATCCGGATTTACAAATGTCAGTGCATATTTGCTTACTCCATCTGGAGTCCAAGTTGCTTGACCTTTGTCTTCTCCATCTGCTAGTGGACCATGCAAAGTAATTAGTTGAATTGGCTCAGATGCATCATAATGTAATGTACCAGAATAAACTTTCTCAGATATTGGTAAAATAGTTACAGATTGATGAGATTCATGTCCAATTCCAGGATGCTGTGTAGATGTCATTCGTGTCCAACCATCTTTGAGTGGTTTTTCAACAACACATTCACCAGAATAATCAAGTTCAGTTCCTGCTGCATTTAGTGTACACATATTACCATAAGTCACACCATCAACACCACAAATCGGAACATATTCTTTGGTGCAACCGATAGGTTTTATCGGCATTCCTGAAAGATATCCAGGATCAATTGCAATCATAACCAAACTAATTGCAACCAAAATGCCAACTGCAATAATAATTCCAAGTGTAAAATTCATCTTATCCACCTGTTAGTTTTGCAAATTTTTCATTCTTGCTTAATTTTTCCATAAATTCAATATTAGATAATGCGACCACTGCTGATTCTACTACTGGTAATTCAGGATCGTTTAATGCTTTTTCTAAAACCGCTTTTGCCTCTTTGGAGCCAATTACACCAAGTGCAATGGCTGCCTCATGTCTTACAAACATACTAGGGTCATGTAACGTTGCATCAGCAAGTGCAGGTATACAACTAGAAAGGCACATCTGACCTAGTGAAAATGCGGCTTCGTGTCTTACAAGTTCATTTACATCATTTTTTAGAACTTGTGCAACGTGTGGGACTTTGTCTTCGCCTCCAAAATCAACTAAAATGCAAGTAGCACGAGTTCTCACTACATAATCCGGATGAGTTAAAAGATTTACAAAATATGCAGTGTCTTGTTTTTCATATTTTGCCTCCATTTCTGCAAAAAGATCTAATCTGCTTTGAGTTACTGCCTGCATTTTGTTTTCAGATTTTTTATATCCTATATTAGGTTACCCGAAATATTCACAAATTTTGCATAGCGTTATCTATTTAATGGAAAAAAAATCAACATGATATAATGAGTGCAATAATAGGACAAAAAGCGCCAAATTTTGAAGTGTCTGATTGGGTTCAAGGAGCCCCAACAAACTTTGATCAGGAAAAAGATCATATTGTTTTAGTAGAGGTATTTCAGGTGAATTGTCCTGGTTGTTTTATGCATGCACTTCCTGAAGCAATTAAGATCTACAACAAATACAAAGATGAGGGCGTTAGAGTGATAGGAAT
>JAIOPB010000017.1 GCA_021414105.1 Nitrosarchaeum sp.
GCATTAAAAAGTCTGCATTCTGTTTTTTCACAAAACGCTTCACCTGTTTCAAAATAAAATATTGCTTGTAATAGATAACCTTCTATGATTTTTGATAGTCTAGTATCGTTGTATTCTAGATACGTTCCTTTGTATTTTTGCTTTATTGATTCTACATTTATGCCCTGTGTGTAATTTGATATTAAATCTAAATAGTATTCTCTTGGCTTTGCTGGTGCTTCAATTATTCCGGTTGTTGAAATTATTGAAGGATTTGCACCAATTATTGCTCTTCCGTGATATCTATAATCATTGCAATCATACGTACATGTCAATTTGTTTGTAAAAAAAATGTGGAATAAATCTAAGGATGTTTCCTCATTTGGAACTAATTCTGTTAATACTTTTTGAAGTTCAAATCCGTCATACATGATAATATTTTCTGTTTTTGCAGTATCTTCAAAATTTGCTTCTTCAAAAAGAATTTCATCTGTACTTGGTTTGTGTTTTTCATATGGTTTTCTAGGATTAAAAATTCTGCATGATGCAATCTTTTCAGATGTGTCTTTTTTTGCGAATTTTAAAATACTGTCTCTTGTCTCAACTTGAACTGGAAATGTTTCTTTCAGAAAACTAGCCAGTCTCCTAAGCTGAATCTGAGAAACAGCAGGCTCATCATACAAAAATATTTTTGAGATCTTCAATGAATCAATAAATTTATGATTGTTTATCTTTCTAACTCTTTGATTTTCTCTGCTGTGATTTCAGCTGCTTTTCTTCCTGAAAACAACATTGAACCATACGTAGGACCCATTCTTGCCAGTCCATATGTTTCAGTCACAGACATTCCTGCTGCAACCAATCCTGGATATACTTCACCGGTATTGTGAACCACATGTTCTTCTCCCTCGTTTACATACATTGGATTCATTCCCTTCCATTCTACTAATCCTCTATCTACAAGTCGTTTTACTGCAACTGAGTCATGACCTGATGCATCAATAATCATTTTTGCCTCAAGTGCAATTGGATCAACACATGTGATGTTTCTTGGTAATGCTGATACTGGCATCCAATTAACAACAATGCCTGTAACTCTGCCATTTTTTAAAACAAGATCATCAAACTTTGTAAGATTAAGAAATTTTACTCCTGCATCACATGCAGCTGCAATTAATTTTGAAACCGCATGTGGTCCAGGTGTTAAGTACAATCCTTCTGAAACTTTTTTGTATGGAATACCTAATTCATCCCATATCTTTTGGGCTGGTTCTCTAACTGTTACTGGATTCATCATATATCCGCCTAGCCAATAACCTCCGCCAAGGTAATTGTTTTGTTCAACAACTAAAACTTTGAAACCCATATTTGAAAGATCTCTACTTGCAGTTAATCCTGCAGGTCCTGCTCCTATAATTATCACATCTGATTCTGCTCTGTCTATTAGAACTGAGTGCCATTCATTTGCAATTGCACGAGTAATCTCGACTTCACGAACATCAGTAAATATTTTTGTTGATTTTTCTGCAACAGTAGCTTTTTGCATGAAAATATTGCTTCTTAGAACCCATTAATACTTTCCCACTTTTTTTAAATTAGGGGAAACTAATTCTAAGATGCTAGAATTATTTACAGTATAGGAAAATTCATGTATGACATCGAAATCTTACCTCCTAAACTTCCCTATATCAAAAATTTATATCATAACTCAAAGGACTTTCTATTGTATTGACCATATCTGATCTTAAACAATCGTATCCCGACTCCACCAAACCTAAAATTAATTGGGCAAGAATGGAGGAAGCTGAAGACTTTGCTAATACTGTAAAGTTATTCCGTCAAGGAAAATACGACGAAGACAGCTTTAGACGATATAGACTCCAGCATGGAGCGTATGGCACCAGAATGACCAATGATTACGCCATGGTTCGAATCAAATTACCCGCAGGAGAAATTTATCCGCATCAACTTGAAAAAATATCTCAACTAAGTGAGCAATTTTCTATAGGAAGTGCCCATTTTTCTACAAGAGAAAATATTCAATTACACTGGGTAATCTTAGAAGATGTTTCAGAAATTTTACGAGGACTAGCTGAAGTAGGTCTTACATCGCGTGAAGCATGTGGTAATTCTGTAAGAAATGTAATGTGTAGTCCTTTATCTGGAGTTTGTCCTGATGAAGAATTTGATTCTACTCCTTATGCCCTTGCCACAGCTAGATTTTTCTTAAGAAACCCATTATCGCAAAGCCTCCCAAGAAAATTCAAATTTAATTTTACATGTTGTGAAAAACATGGAATGGTGAGAATGGTAGATGTTGGATTGATTCCACAAACTAGAGATTTGGATGGAACTATTCAAAAAGGATTCAAAATTTTTCTTGGTGGTGGATTGGGTAACAAATCTTTTGTCGGTTATCAATTAGAAGAGTTTACTCCAGAAGAAGATCTTTTGTATACCTCAATTGCAGTACTGCGAATTTTTGATAGACTAGGTGATAGGAAAAACATGGCCCGAAATAGAATGCGTTATCTTGTGAATGACATGGGTTGGGAGAAATTCCAAAACCTCGTTCTCAAAGAAAGAGCTATAGTAAGGGCAACTCAATCTGTTGTAACTCATCTTGAAGTAGATCATACTCCGTCAATAATTAAAAGACCAATTAGAATATCTGATGAAAGCGGTTCAATTCCTGATGGATACGCCAGATGGCTAAAAACCAACACCCTAAAACAAAAACAGTCAGAGTATCACTCTGTATTCATAACCCTTGAGGCTGGGGACATCACATCAAATCAGATAACTGCACTGGCAATAATAATTAGAGAATTCTCCTCAGAAGGTTATGCAAGAGCTGGGTTTGTACAAAACATTGCATTACGTTATGTTCATGATGATGACTTATCACGTTTGTATTCCAAACTGCTTACTGTGGGATTAGCAAAGTCTGGTGCCTTAACCATGGCTGCCCCTATTGGTTGCTCAGGCACAACTTCATGTAATCTTGCTTTGACTAATTCTCATAGACTGGCAAAGGAAATTCAAAGAAAATTCCTCGAACTCAAATTAGACCAAGATGATGATTTACGTGATTCTTCAATTAAGATAAGCGGATGTCCAAACGCATGTGGCCAACATGGAATTGCCACAATTGGTTTCTTTGGTGGGGGAGGTAGGGTTGGAAAAGAAATGTATCCTAACTATCAAATGTCTTTGGGAGGACGCTCTGATGGAGAAACCATGCTTGGTGCTACATGTCATAGAATTCCTGCAAAAAGAGTAATTCCAGTAATTTTAAAAATTATTGAATTATTCAAACAAAATAAAAAATCTGATGACACTCTTAAAGATTGGATTCATAGAGTTGTAAATGGAAAAGAAGATTCTGAAATAAAATCTATCCTTGATATGAGAAAAGCTTTGGATTCATTTACAATTCCACCTACAAAAGAGGAAGATCCTGATTTTTACAATGATTATGGAAGTGATTCTAGCTATCATACAAAAACTGGAAAAGGTGAATGTGCAGCATGAGCCAAGAAAAAACAGTCAAAACAACAACTGATATTGATTCACTTAGATCTGAAATTAGAGATAAAAGTATCAGAGTAATTGACGTACGAAGAGAGGAAGATTACAAACAAAGCCATATTCCAACTGCAGTAAATCTTCCACTTGCAAATTTATTATCTGATGATAGTCCTGAACGTGTTTTAAAACTTGTAAATGCAATGGGCATAGATGATGAAACTCCTGTGGTCGTTTATGACGATACGTTTGGTGCGCTTGCATCTAGAGTTGCTTGGACGTTGGAATATCTTGGTCATTCTGATGTCTCTTTACTTGAAACAACTTTTAGTAAATGGAAATCACTTGGTTTAGAAAATGACAATAAAACACCAGAAATACAAAGCAAGAACCATTCCATTCATCTTAAGCCTGAAATTTTAGCAACTTCTGATTATTTAGAAACATCAAAAGATAAACCAAATGTGATCCTCATTGATAACCGAGAACGACTAAACTATCTAGAACAACATATTCCTGGTGCAATTAGCCTTCCATATAGAACTCTTGCAACTCAAGATAAAATTCTACGACCAAAAGATGACATGAAGCGACTTTTCGATAACAGGAGAATTTCAGGTAATTCTGAAATTATTACTTATTGTGGAAGTGTTGGAACCCTTTCGGGGTTGGCTTATTACGCACTAAAATCAGTTGGTTTACCTAATGTTAAGCTGTATGTACGCTCTTTCAAAGAATGGAAAGGCCTTGAGAAACCCATAGCAAAACAACAGGATGCAAGCTATTGGGACTTGTCTGCAGAATAACTCAGGATATTTCGTTTCTAAGCTTTTTAGTAATTGTAACTTCTATGTTATCAAAAAGATTTAGCATCTTACCTTTGTTTTCAATAAGATAGTCTACTCCTCTATCTTTTAATCTAATTTTCCACAATCTTATTTCTCTGTGTTCTTCAAAGAACTGTTCAATCATTTGCTCTCCTGACTTTGTTGGGTCAATAAACTCTTCAAAGATTTGAATTGTTTTTTCAACATTTTCTTCTTCTATTGTTTCTCTAGCTGATTGTATGGCTTGACTTAGCTCTTTTAGGTTTTTGAGTGGTTTTGGTAATTGTTTTTTTGTGATTCCAAATAATCCTTTTTTCTCTTTTCCCATTCTTTCTGCAACCTCTGCTGTAAGATCATATATTGGAATTCTACTTAGACCGTCTCGTTTTTCATGTTGAACGATTAATCCTTTTTCAAGCAATTTCCTCAATGCATCGTCTGCATCATCTTTATCTAGAAATGTTGTCCATACAATAGCACCAAGTGTGTGATAACCTTGTCTGATTGATTCTAAAACTACTACTTCTACAATTCTTTTGAAGCCTTCTTCAATTCTAACATTTGCAAAATCTTTGTCTCTGATTGACTTTCTTGCATTTTTTACATCAATTTCGATTGAACGCTTTAATGCTTCAAGCGATTCTGGAACTTGGTTTACTAGAGACAGAAAACATGCTTTGTTGTACCATGCCATTCCATATGTAGGATCTGACTCTACTGCCTTTTCAACTGCATCTAGTGCTTTGGCATAATTTTTTTGTTCATAGTGAACTAGTGCTTTTAAATTCCAAGCTTCGGGGTTGGTTACGTCTATATCTACAATTTTATCATAAATCTTTAGTGCATCATTATACTCTTCCAAATGGAATCTTGCATAGCCTAATTTCATCAAAGTCTCAATGTTGTTTGGGTCGATTCGTAATGCCTGCTCAAAAATAACCGTTGCCTCTTCAAGCTTTTCATCGGCCATCAGGTTTACTCCCTTTTTAAATAATTTTTTAAGATTATAGTCAGGATCTACTAACCCTGTCTCCTCAACCTGATCTGTCTTTTTAGGCTCTATCTCTTTTTCATTTGATTTTTTTTGAAATGGCTTCACTAGCTCATCTTGGACATTTAATCTAGATAAATACTATCCTGAATTGAGCCTAGTTCTTGACATGTCTAAATCTCTGAAAATGTAGAAATACTTGGAATTTACACAAACGATTGTGTCATCTCGTCACAGATTAGAGGTTCAAGGTCAAGCTCCATTCAAACAATCTGGCATCTATGAAGTACAGATCTTTATTGTTGACTCAAAACCATCTGTTGATCAAATTAGAAATAAACAATTTTCTTCGTTATGGAAAGGACATTTTCATCTTCGAGTAAAAGATGGAATATTCACAGAAATACTTGGTTCTGATGAAAACCCAATTCCTTCCTCTGTTTATGATCTAAATGCTGTTTGGATTGTTGTTGCTGATCTCTTTTCTTCATTGCATTCTATTTTTGATGTCTCTTTAGGAAAACCCTCAAAGGAAACTACATCTGAAACTAGAATTGAAATCGAATCACCAAAACCACGACGTACTGTAAAGACAACTCCTGATTCTTTTACTGCATATGGTTATACTGGTCCACAAGGTGACAAAGGTCCAACTGGTCCACAAGGTGTTTCTGGTGACAAAGGTCCAGCTGGTGATAAAGGCCCACAAGGAATTCAAGGTCCACAAGGTGACAAAGGTCCAACTGGTCCACAAGGTGTTTCTGGTGACAAAGGTCCACAAGGTGACAAAGGTACACAAGGAGAAAAAGGAATAACTGGTGATAAAGGCGATAAAGGTGACAAAGGAGTCTCTGGTCCTATTGGTGATAAAGGTGACAAAGGTCCAACTGGTCCACCTGGTGACAAAGGTCCTGAAGGACTGAAAGGTTCACTTGGTCCACAAGGAGAACGAGGATTAACTGGTCCACCTGGTGACAAAGGTCAAATCGGATTACGTGGAATTACTGGCGAACAAGGTGACAAAGGTCCGTTAGGTCCACAAGGTGTTTCAGGCGATAAAGGATTAACCGGTCCACCAGGTCCTATTGGAGAAAAAGGTCCGTTAGGTCCACAAGGTGTTTCAGGCGATAAAGGATTAACCGGTCCAACTGGTCCTATTGGAGAAAAAGGCCCACAAGGTCCACAAGGTCCTGCGGGTGCAAAAGGATTAACTGGAGTTCCTGGACCACAAGGAGAAAAAGGTGACAAAGGTCTAATTGGTCTGCAAGGCGATAAAGGATTAACCGGTCCAACTGGTCCATTAGGAGAAAAAGGCCCACAAGGCCCACAAGGTCCACAAGGTGAAAGAGGTCCAACTGGTCCATTAGGAGAAAAAGGTCCACAAGGTCCACAAGGCATTCAAGGTCTACAAGGTGAAAGAGGTCCAATAGGTTCAATCGGTCCACATGGTGAACAAGGCAGAATAGGCGAACAGGGTCCAGTAGGTCAAGCTGGTCCTAGAGGTCCACCAGGTCCACCTGGAGAAAAAGGTCCAGCAGGAGGAATGTCTATGGAACAAAAAGCATTATTCAAAGAACTTTTGGAAATCCTGACTAACAAAAATATCATTAGTACTGAAGACCAAATCAAACTGATGAGTTATCTTTACTAATGCTTGACAAAGTGAATTACTGATGAGTGAAAACCCTGAAAAAATAGAATTCAAAATGTTGGATTACAAACGTCTTGAAAATGATTTTGTATCTTTTGAATTAGAGGATGGAACAATTGTAAAAGTCAAAGTTGATTTAGATCGTGTTGGCAAAGCTGTCAATTTTACAAATCCTGATGGCACTCCGCATTATGCCATTAACACTTCTGTAAAACTATCTATCACTCCGCCCGATAAGAAATTTACAGTTCAAAAAAATGCAATTAAAGGAAAAAGCTCACAGCCTCCAAGCCAAATGTTTAGTTAATTTTCAAGATTAGAAAAAGGAAAACAAATCGTCATTACATGACGATTGTTAGTTTTTTGACGTTTTTATCGTCGTCTTTTTGCTGCTTTTCTTCTAGGAGCTGCTTTTCTTTTTGGAGCTGCTCTTCGTCTAGGAGCTGCTTTTTTTGCTGCAGATTTTCTACTAGTTCTACGTTTAGAGGCAGCTTTTCTTTTTGTAGCCATTGATGAATCGCCATTTTCATAGCTTTTCTATAGTTAGAATAAACAAAATTACACAAACTGATTACTATTTGTCAACGAAATTTTATTTTTAAAATTTAATTCTGATCGGAAAACTTTCAATAAACACTTTCAGCTGATGGTCTTCTTCCTTGCAACCAACTTTTTTTTCCACAAATAGTGCATTGATACTGTCTTCTACGCTTGTATGTTGCCATTTCTGGAAGAAAAACAAGAATTTGTTTTGTTTTTGCCATGCAATATTTACACCATCTATGTTCTGTATCTTGATCCATTTTGTTATTTAAAATTAGAATTATGCTCCACGTGTTTTAATTATTGTTAAAACATCTTCATCTTGTACAATGTGATCTAATCCCACTCTTTGTCCTCCAAACTTTACACTTTTCCCCCAAATCAAACCATATCTGAATTGTCTTTTCATACTTCGATGTAGTTTGTTACAAATGTCTTCTACTGTGTCTCCTTCTCTTGCAATTAACGGTTCTTTAAAGTCTGTTTCTCCACCTTTTGGTCTCATGTATATTCTAATAAAATTAAGTTTTTCATAGATTTTCTCTTTTAGCAATTCTATGTTGATTTCTGAATTTGCTGAAACTTCTATTACTTCTGATTTTATTTTTGTTTTCAAATCTTCTAGAAATTCTCTATCTACTAGATCTATTTTATTTAAAATTGTAAGTGATTTTGAATAACTAATATTTCCAGCGATGTGATCTGCTAATTGCTCTGATGTAATGTCTTCTCTAATGACAACTCTGGCACTAACTATGCCATAAATATGTAAAATGTCTTTTAGGTGCTGTTCTGAAATTTTTGTTAGTTTTACTTGTTGGGCAATGGCAATTCCACCCATGGATGATTTTTCAATGGTGATGTTTGGGGGTAGTCTGTTTAGTCTAATCCCTATATTTCCCAATTCATTAACTAACACATCTTCATGAAAAGGCTGAAAAACATCTAGCATGAGTAAAACCAAATCTGCAGTTCTTGCAACAGATAGTATTCTTTTGCCCAATCCTTTTCCACTTGATGCACCTTTAATGATTCCAGGTAAATCTAGAACTTGAATTTTAGCTCCTCTATACTCCATCATTCCTGGAACTACTGTTAAAGTTGTAAATTGGTAAGCACCAATTGCAGACTTTGCATCTGTTAATTTGTTTAGCAATGTTGATTTGCCAACACTGGGTAATCCGATAAACACAACTGTAGCATCTCCTGCACGTCTGACATCAAATCCATCTGTTTTTGCACCACTTTTTTGAATTTCTTTGTCTTCTTGCTCTCGTTTTAGTTTTGCAATTTTTGCTTTTAGTAAACCAATGTGGTGGTTTGTAGCTTTATTGATCTGTGTTTTTGCCATTTCATCTTGAATGGCTTTAATTTTTTCAGGAATTCCCAAATCTATTCAATCTTTTTACTGTCCTTTTCAAATAAAATCCTATGATTTTTCTTAATTACCTCTATTCTTGTGATTGGAATGGTTTGAAAATTGTTTGATTCTTTGATAAATTCATCTAACGTTGTTTCTCTCAATCTCTCAAAATCTCTGTAGAAAATTTTGTATGCTTTCATATCATCTGCAAATCTTGCTTTGCTAAAAATTTCCTCTATGACCCCCTTTTTTGACATGTTTTTTACTATTTTTCTAATACGTCACTTCATAATTATAATGTGTTATTTGAAAGTCTAGTTTTAATCAAGTTCGTTCGGTATTTATCACAGCTCTTCGTAAAGATGTGACTTGGTTACTTGTGACAAATGTTATCATGAACATCATGATCAATGCATGGGAAAAGCAGGAATGTTTGATTGTGACTGTAAGTGCATTAAACAATCTTAATTTTGTGATTATCTTATTTGTCTAGGTGATTCTTTGCTTTAAATAACAATACACTGTTAGTAAAGTATGCCTCAACTCCAAATCACTGCTGAAACAATGACTAGAATAAAGATTATTACTGGAATTAGCCATGTCCGCGATGGCGATTTCATGGTTAATGAATTGATCGATATTTTAGAACAAAAAATCCGAGAACGACGATAATCTGATCTTGATTTAACTTCAATCTGAAACTATGTGAAGTCTGTTCTCTGTTTTCCAAAATAATACGATACTACTTAAGAGGTGAAAATCACATAAAATCATGTCCGAAGAAAGAATAATGTATCCTTGCACATGTGCAGATTGTGGTAAGGAAGACAAAGTGCCTTTTGAACCAAAACCTGACAGACCTGTATATTGTAAAGCATGTCTGCCAAAACACAGAAAGTAAAAGATTTCAAGTTAATTTCGTTTAAAGTAATTTAAATTCAATTATCTTTTTCTCCTTTTTTTACATTTTTTATTTAATCTACTATTTTTTTGTTAATCTGGACAAGGAATAACGCATAGCAAATATTATTCGGTTCCACAACCCATTTGTATGAAGCCCAAAACATTTGCCGTAGATATTGATGGTACCATAACTGAAAATGGCGGTGGCCGAATTAATTTAGATGCACTTTCTGCTTTAAGGCATATGAAAAATATTGGCCATAATGTAATCTTTGTAACTGGGCGATCATCTGTAGAAGCATATCTGCTATCAATTTTTGGTGGAACTACAAGAATTGCAGTAGGTGAGAACGGTGGTTGTATCACTGTAAATACAAATGAGCATATTTTACTTGGCAACATACAACAATGTCAACAAGCATTTCAAATTATTAAAAAAGAGATTGACAATGTTGTAGAAAAACCAGTCTTTCCACGAATGACTGAAGTTGTATTGGAGCGAACATTTGACTTGAATATAGCAAAACAACTGGTTCTAGAGAAAAATCTGGATGTTTTACTTTCAGATAGTCAGTATGCATTTCACATTAATTCACGTGGAATTGACAAGGGCACTGGATTCCAAGAAGTTATGAAACGGTTGTCTATTTCCAGTGATGATGTAATAGCGATAGGGGACAGTGCAACGGATATTCCTTTATTCAAAGTTGCAAAAACAAGCATTGCATTAGGAAATTCTACAGAGTATGTCAAATCTCATGCAACAATGACTGTATCTGCTGAATCTGGAGATGGAGTTATAGAAGCACTAGATAAATTAGCACCCAAATTATCTGAGGTATAGTATTGTCATTCAAATCATTAATAGACGAAATCGAAAATAATCTCCATAAAATATTAGATGATCTCGGTATCTGATATTTCATTTTCTGTTGAGCCTGCAAAACCAGGCTTTGGAGACGTAAGCTCAAATGTTTCATTTTTACTTGCAAAACACCTAAAGAAAAACCCAAAAGAAATTGCAAACATTTTATCTGAAAAATATAGACAATCTCAAAGCACTCTTGTATCTAAGGTGGAATCTCATCCTTCTGGGTATCTTAACTTTTTTGCTAATTGGGAAAAATTAAACCAGCTTATTTTATCTGAATCTAATTTAGATGAGTTTGGATCTGTAGATTTGGGCAAAAATTCTACAATCGTGGTAGAACATACCAGTGTAAATCCTAACAAAGCTCTTCACATAGGTCATATACGTAACATTATTCTTGGTGACATCATTGCTAGAATTTTAAAAAAATCCAATTACAAAGTCAACATACTGAATTATGTTGATGATTCTGGTTTACAAGTGGCAGATATCATCGTTGGTTTTAGACACCTTGGTTTTGACCTACAACCTCCTCAAGGAAAAAAATTTGATCATTATTGCGGTGATGATGTCTATGTTAAAACTACTGAAAAATATGAAAAGGATCCTAGTTTGGAAGAGATTAGAAAAAACATTCTCAAAGAACTAGAAGATGGTAATTCTGAAACTGCCCAGTTTGCTGACAAAGTCACACGTCGTGTTTTAGAAAATCAACTAGAAACATGTTGGAACTTGGGAGTCTATTATGATTGTTTAAATTTTGAATCACAAATAATTCGCTCAGGATTATGGAGTAAAATCTTTGAAAAACTCAAAGAACTAAATCTCATAGAGTTTGAAAATGAAGGTAAGAATGTCGGATGTTGGGTGATTAGGGGAGAAAATAATGAAGAAGACAAAGTCATTGTTAGAAGTAATGGTACTGCAACATACGTTGCAAAGGACATCCCATATGCTGCATGGAAGTTGGGATTGCTAGAAGATCCTTTCAATTATCAAAAATACGAAAAGATTCAACCTGGCAATCATGTTATTTGGCAAACGACTTTGGTGCCTAGTAGTGAGCCCAAACAAAACTTTACTGGCAAAAAAGTAATCACTGTAATTGATTCAAGACAAGCAAGACTTCAAAAAATTATCACAACACTAATGTCTAAATTCAAATCTGCCGAAGATGCATACGTTCATCTTAGCTATGAATCCGTTACACTTAGTGCTGATACTGCACAAACTTTGGGATTAAACACTGATGGCAAACAAGCTCAGATGTCAGGAAGAAAAGGTCTCTATGTTAATGCTGATTCTGTTTATGATTTGCTAAAAGACAAAACCATTGAGGAAACCAGAAAGAGACATCCTGAAATGATTGATTCTGAGGTTAAAAAAATTGCCCATCAAGTATCTGTTGGAACTTTGCGTTATGAGATGATAAAACAGGATTTAGATAAGATAATTTCATTTGATTTGACAAAATCTCTGAGCTTAGAAGGTGACACTGCTCCATACATACAATATACTTATGCAAGAGCATCTAGGATAATTGAAAAATCTACACGTACTCCATCAATTGATGTTGATTTTTCTTTACTAAATGATCCATCTGAACTGGATTTAATTAAAACAATTGGCTTATTTGATATTCATGTTATGGATGCAGCAAAAAATCTATCTCCCAAAGTGATAGCAAGATATTGTCATGATTTGGCTGTTGCATTCAATTCATTTTATGAACATGTTAAAGTGCTTGATCTAGGTGATGAAAAATTAGAAAATTCCAGATTGTGCCTTGTAAATTCATTCAAGTTAACACTTGAAAAGGCACTTGAGTTACTTGGTATTGTCGCACCTGATAAAATGTAATTTTTTATAATTTTTACTAATTCCAAAATCTTTCTAATTTTAAATGATAAAAAATGTCTATGTTTTGATCTATGGTTATTAAAAAAATGATTTAGTGGCTATGCCCACAGCCACAAGAGTCATGACCTGCACTCCCATGAGATTCATTTCCTGCACATCTGGAACATTTGTCTGCCCCTGTTGGGGAAAAGAAACCAATTCCACATGATACACATTTCATATTTGACATGCCATGTTTAGCAAATTGCCGTATTTATTGAATACGGATTGTTTTTTATCATGTATTGAAATCAAGTTGTTCAATTTACACACACTATTGTTCATATTTCTAAAAGATAATCTGAATTATGGTCACTACCATCTTAATGGTAAACAAAATTAGAGAAGAACAAAACAATGAACTAATTACAAAGCTTAGCGTAAATCAAACAAAAATTAATGATTCTTAAGAATGATGTCATGCTGTTCTTGGAAAATATCAATCAGAATTTCTTAGAAAAAAGATCACTCTATGTTAAGACCATTCCTTGATCTTTTTTAACAATTCAGCATCTTTCATGATTTGTATTTCGGGATAACAATTAAGCATGATCCCATTATCAATCTCATAAAACTCCAAATTTTTACATTCTTTATCATATTCGTAGGGATTAGTGTTTTCAAATTTCCAGTCAAAACCATTAGCAATACTTTCATCAGGATATCCATGTCCTCTTATCAAAGTAATTGTATTTGTTGATTCATTATGTTTTATTTTGGCATACAGTGCATTTGGATATAGATAGATTACATTGGGGTGAGATGTTATTGCATCAAATTCTTTTTGAGTGACATATTCATTGTGCAATAGTATCACTTTGTCGTATTTTTTCAAAATATCTGGGTTAATATCGACATCTACATCTGATATCACATCATATCCCAGAAGAGTAAATACTTGCAATGCGTTACCACTTGCCTGTCCGATTAATGATGTCTGGATTTTTGCAGTAAGACATGATTCATCACATGTTTTTTTATAGTAATCGTAGAATCCAGGAGAAGTATATGCAGATGCCGTAAAAATTGGATAAATTACAATTGTTCTTTGAGGTTCTGTTCTGACGCCTATTTCATTATAGAGTTCTTTGAATTCTGGTTTTAGTTCTATCTTAAATGATGTCCAGTACAATTTGCCGTCATCAGATACACTGAGATTTTCTCCCTCATTTCCAAATGCGTTGAAAATAAATGATTCATCACGATATTTGTAATCAAATTCTGATTTCTCAAAACCACTGAAAAGATACAAAATAATAACTCCAAGAACCACAGGAATGATTAAAATGAGTTTCTTGTTCATTTACTCTGTGACTTAAAGATGTGCCCTCATTAATAATTCATCATTTATTCTAATGCTTGACTCACCACCACAGTTGTTCTAGAAAAATCAGTAGATTGCTAGATTATTTTTAACTAATAATCTGGACTTTCTCTTTTTACTATAGCCAATAAACTCACTATTGCACCAGTAGATTCTTATCTAAAATTTTTCGAAAAAGTCCATGGCCAAGATTAAACAAAATTCTCCTGTATTGTTTTACTTTAATCAATCAAAAAAATGGCTTGTTAAAATATCTAAAAAAGAATCACTTCATACTCATATAGGTGTCATCAAACATGCAGATGCCATAGGAAAAGAATATGGTTCTAGACTAGTCACTAACAAAGACAAGTATGTCTATCTTATCGAACCTACAATGTATGACTATGTAATGAAACTTCAACATGGTACTCAAATAGTATATCCTAAAGATATTGGTTACATTATTGCAAGAGCTGGTATTGGAAGTGGCCAAAAAATTCTAGAGATTGGTACTGGTAGTGGTTCTCTTACCTCATTTATTGCAAGTGTGGTAAAACCAAGAGGACATGTCTATACTTTTGATGTTGATGAGAATTTTATGAAAATAGCTGAAAAAAATATCAAAAAAGCTGGAATGTCAAAATATGTTACACAACAAAATTTGGATTTGAAAACTGCAAAAAAAATGCCGCTTGAAGAAGCTGATGTGGCTTTAATTGATCTAGGTGATCCTTGGACTGTACTTCCACAAGTTCGTAAAATGCTCAAAGGAAGTGGTGCTGTTTTTGCAATTTGTCCTACGATGAATCAGCTAGAAAAATTAACTATGGCGCTAGTTGAAAATGAGTTTACAGATATTGAATCAACTGAGCACATCATTAGAACAATTGAAGCACGTGAAGGAAAAACTAGACACTCTTTCCAGGGAATAGGTCATACAACCTATCTCTGCTATGCAAGAAAGGCATTTTTTGGAAGAGGTTCAAAGAAAAAATCTGATACTTCATCTTATTCTGAATCTGAACCCAATATCGAGCCTAATACAAAATCGATCTAATCTTACATACTTTTAGATAAAAACAAGATTTATCCCTCAAAGCATTTACTGTATTTTGTATTGGTTAGAAAATTACTCCAAAGCACAACTGTTAAAAAATTCATACCTGCACGAAAAGCAAAATCTCGTAAAGGTGACAATGGTACTGTTTTAGTTCTTGGAGGCAGCTATATCTATCACGGAGCTCCTATTTTCTCTTCAATTGCCGCATTACGATGTGGAGTTGATCTAGTGTATACCTCAGTTCCAAAAATTAATGTAACTCCAACACGTGCAATATCTCCTAATCTTATTGTAATTCCTTTAGTTGATCAAAAATTAACACGCGGTGCTGTTAACAAACTTCTCGGCGCTTTGCCACACAAACTAGATTCTGCAACAATTGGAATGGGACTTGCAGTCCAAGAAAGAGGTTCTTTGATACTTTTGATAAAATCCCTTTTGGATAGAGATGTGCGACTTTCATTAGATGCAAGTGCTCTTGTTCCTGACGTGTTACCGCTTTTGCCTGACAAAAATGTTGTAGTGACACCTCATGCTGGAGAGTTTAAGCGATTATTTGGGACAATGCCTCCAGATTCTAAAAAAGACCGAATTTCATTAGTTGAAAAAAATGCTAAAGATAATGGAATTACTGTTTTGCTTAAAGGTGCAACTGATATTATTTCTGATGGTACTACAACATATCTCAATGAGAAAAAAACCCCCGCAATGACTGTGGGTGGAACCGGCGATGTCTTATCTGGATTGGTTGCAGGAATGTTAGCAAAAAATCGTAATGCTTTAGAATCTGCAGCAGCTGCAACTTTTATCAATGGATTGGCTGGGAAAGCAACTCAAAAGAAATTTGGGTTACACATGACCTCTATGGATCTCTTAGATGAACTCCCAAATGCCATGAAACCATTTGATAGAATTGTATGAGTAACATGCATCCTCTGAAGCATATTGATGTACATATGAATAATTTAATTTCTGATTTACAAACACTAATTCAACAACCAAGTGTTTCTGCAAAAAATGAAGGAATTGAAGAATGTGCACAATTAGTAAAAAAAATACTAGGAAAATCTGGAATAAAATCTGAAATCTTGCGACTAAAAAATGTGGCACCGATTGTATATGGAGAGGTAAAATCAAAAAAGAATCCAAACAAGACTTTGATGTTTTATAATCATTATGATGTCCAACCTGTAGAGCCGTTTGAGTTGTGGGATGATCATCCATTTAGCGGAAAAATCAAAGGGAATAAAATTTTTGGTAGGGGTTCATCTGATGATAAGGGCGAACTAATCACTAGAATAAAGGCAGTAGAGGCATATCTGAAAACTACTGGAGATGTCCCATGTAATATCAAATTTGTAATTGAAGGCGAGGAAGAAACAGGCAGCGCACATATTGATCAATATCTAAAAAAATATCAAAATAAATTTTCATGTGATGGTGTAATTTGGGAATTTGGTTATGTTGATTCACAAAATAGACCTATCATTGGTCTTGGAATGAAGGGATTACTTTATGTTGAATTATCTGTAAAGGAATCAATTCGCGATGCACATTCAAGCTTAGCTGTTTTGATAAAAAATCCTGCATGGCGATTAATTGAAGCTGTACAAACATTAAGGGATTCAAATGGAAAAATCCTCATTAAAGATTGGTATAAAGAAATAATGCCGCTTTCAAAAAAAGATTTGGAAATAATTTCAAAAGAACCTTTTGATGAAAAATCATTTAAAAAAGAATTTGGGATAAAATCCTTTATAGGCAATATGCATGGATTGACTGCAAAAAAAGCTCTGGTTGGAGGTGCAACTTGTAATATTGCTGGATTTGTTTCAGGCTATACTGGAAATGGCGCAAAAACTGTACTTCCTGGAGAAGCACTAGTCAAAATTGATTTTAGACTAGTTCCTAAAATGGATCCAAAAAAACAAGTTCTACGATTGAAAAAGCATTTGAAATCAAAAGGATATGGAGATGTATCAATCAAAATTTTTCATGGCGAATCAGCTGCACGAACAAATCCCTCTGATCCATTTGTTTCTAAAGTTAAAGAAGCCGCTGATCAATCATTTGGAAAATCAGTTCTTAATGTTTCAAATGCAGGTACCGGTCCAATGCATTCTTTTGTAAATGCCCTGAATGCTCCTTGCATCTCAATTGGCAGTACCTACATGTTTTCTCGTATCCACTCCCCCAACGAATTTGCTAGAGTTGATTTATTGAAAAAAACCACAAAATGTATTTGTCTTGTAATGGAAAAATTTGGAAAAGACTAGTGAAGACATCTGGGCAATTTTTTGATCACGTGTGCAAGCGATGCTCTTCCTGGACCTGCAGCAACTATCACTAGTGACCCTGCAAGTAATATCAATTCAAACTCAACTCCACCTTCTCCAGTTAGATTGGCTGCTTTTTTGACATGGAATATTGCACCAAGCATAACTATGGCTAACATTGATGCAGAAATTCGTGTAAAGATGCCTACAATTAACAATATCCCTGGTATTATCTCTGCTAATGCAATTGGTATCTGCATCTCTGGAGGAAATCCTAATTGTCCTGTTAGAAATCCCCCAAATCCTGGATTTAGTTTTCCTGAACCATGTACTATGAAAATTATTCCTATTGCAGATCTGATGCCCAAATTTGTAATATCATTTAATTTTGTCTGATGAATGCTGGCTTCAGTCAATACAATATTTTATTTCTTAGCGTATAAAATATTTTATCTCATTTTTTGTATCTAAAAGGAGAAAGCCCTTTATTATGCTCTGAAATCATTTCAAATATGTCTATGTACATGCCAGGCGCAACGGCTGTAGGAATTACTTTTAATGGAGGTATAGTTCTTGCAAGTGAAAAAAGGATCGCATTTGGAAATTTTCTTGTAAGCAAGTCTACAAAAAAGACTTTTTCAATCACTTCAAAAGTGGGAGCAACATGTGCTGGACTTGTAGCTGATATGCAAATTTTAACATTACAAATTGCAGCACTTGCAAAAATTAGAAAAATGGAACTCAAAAGAGATGTTCCACCAAACACTTTAGCTAAAATGATGTCAAATATGATGTATGAAAGAAGATACTTTCCATTATTGACTCAGGTCATTGTTGGCGGTGTAGTTGACAAGCCTATCATGTATACTCTTGACCCATTAGGTTCTGTTCTTCCAGACGAATATGCCGCAGTTGGAACTGGTGCTGAAATGGCATTGGGTGTTTTAGATCCTCAATTCAAACCAAACATGACTCAAGAAGAAGCAATAGATTTAGCAAAAAGAGCTGTTCGCTCTGCAGCACTTAGAGATTCTGCAAGCGGTGATGGACTTGATATACTTGTTATCACTAAAGATGGCACCAAAGAATTCACAGAAAAAATCTAGTCTTCTATAAGCAAATCTACGGTTCTATTGTATTTGGATTATGCAAACTAGAGTAAATCAATCATAAATCGTCTTTCCTATTTCCCAAAACTTGTCTGAAATGTAATGCATATTTTTTATGACTTCTCCTTTTTCCATATTTTCTAATTCTGAACTTGAAACAAGAGATTTTCCAACTGCAAGAAATTTATGCTGTGATTCTTCAATAATGCAAACTATCTTTTCTTTTTCAAATTCATTGTGACTTTTGATTCCAGGTCTCATCACATTTGCTCCTTTACACATAAACTTCACTGCTCCCATGTCTACTGTTACATGAGGAAATTTTTCAAGCAACTGCGTTTCTGATAAAAATGGCAGATATTCATCATTAATCTTCAAAATTTTTATTCCTTGACCCGTGATTATCTGTGCTTCATCTGCAATTTGGTGTACTTTGAGGTTCTTTATTTTTGGAAATTCAATTTTCCACTTTTCTGAGACTGTTTTTAGTAGATCTGCTGTTTCACTTTTTGAAATTAAATTGGATTTCAAATTTTCGCTATCTCTTGTCTGATGTCTAACAAATCTCTGAGAATAGAACTTGCCGTTTCCATTCCACCTGCTCCTTTTCCAATAATTGTTTGAGTGCCAGAATGTTCTGATGTAAATGCAATTGCGTTTAATGTTCCATTGACACACAATGGATCATCTACTGATACTTCTTTTGGTTCTACTATCAGCTCTTTATTGCATGAAGCAATTAATTTTACAGCGCAATTGTTTTTGCTTGCTTTTTTAATATCTTCTGTTGTTACGTCGCGTATCCCTTTACATTTGATATCTGGCATTGTCACTTTCATGTCCATGACCCAATTTGCAAGAATTACTAATTTTGCAGCTGCATCCAATCCATCCAAATCTAATGATTCATCTGCTTCAACATACCCTTTGTCTTTTGCATCTTTTAAAGCAGTAACAAATGATAATCCATTTGCCATATTTGTTAAAATATAATTTGTTGTTCCATTTAGGATGCCTGAAAATGACATTATTCTTTCACCCTTGAGACTATTTTTTGCATAATCCAAAATTGGCGTTCCTCCACCTACGGTTCCACTAAACTTGAAAATAACTTGATTGTAAGTTGCTAGTTCCATTAATGATGGAAATGCTAATGCTAACGGGCCTTTGTTTACAGATATTACATGCATTCTTCTTTTCATTGCAGTTGTTATGTGAGTCATTCCTGGTTCTGCATCTTTGTAATTGCTGGCAGTAGTCTCAATTACAACATCTGCATCTAAATTTTTGATCATGTCTATTCCTGACATGTTATTTTTTGTGTTAGCATAGTTTTTTACGGTTCCAAATTTTTTCTTTACTTCTATCAGTCTTTCTAATTCCAGTCCTGATGTATCTACAGCACTACCTTTACTATCAAAGACACCTACAACTCGTGGTTTTAATCCATATTTTGCATAAAGATCCTCTGATCTTGAATCAAATAATTTTACCAAGCTCTGACCAACAACGCCAAATCCACAAAGTATTATTCTCAAATTCCTTCTTTCCTTTCTGATTTGTTATTGTGATTCATTTTACTTCTTTGATTTTCTTATCATTGACTGTGTTTTATTAATAATTTTTGAATTCTCTTGGTTCCTATGCTCACGAGTGATTACTGCCTATCTTTTACTCATCATTCTTGTCAAGGTCAAGTGAAATTGAATTAATGCAGTATCTAAGATTAGTTGGTTTTGGTCCATCATCAAAAACATGACCTAAATGTGCACCACATTTCTTACAGTTTACCTCTGTGCGTACCATCCCGTATTCTGTATCTGATATGTATTCCATTTTTTCATCTGAAAGAGGTTGCCAAAAACTTGGCCATCCAGAACCTGAATCATACTTTGTATCTGATTTGAACAATGTTTCTCCACAGCAGACACACTTGTAAGTCCCTTTTTCTTTATTGTTGTAATATTTTCCAGTAAATGGTGGCTCTGTCCCCTTATTGATACACACTTCGAATTGTTCAGGTGTCAATACTTCTTTCCATTCTTTGGGTGTTTTTACAATTTTATCTGCCATATTTCTGTCTCTTTTTGATTGTATTAGAATATTTTCTATTTTTTAAGGTTCTTTCTTTTCTCTTCAGATCTTTTTTCTGATTCGAATCTTTCCAAGTCATATTCTTTTAAATCCACAAATTTCATTATTTTGCTCAAGTTAGGATGAACTCTGTTGATCTCTTTGAACATTTGCTGTGCAACTCGTCTGTAATCAATGTGTCCTTGCGGAACAGTTCTTAATTCTATTAAATGACATGCCTCTCTAAGATTAAATTTCATAAAATATGGGTAGTTGTAGGCAAAGTTAACAACATACTGCCCCTGCTCTGGATGCTTTTTTCTAATTTTATCAAATGTTTGTTTTGTTTTCTCCATGCACTCTCTATAGTCTTTTTCAATTCCTAGAATTTTGATTTCATTTGGAATGTTATACCCATGATCTGTTGTTAGTAATTGTCTTTCTAATGTGAGAGCTCTATGTCTGTGAAAATCTCTGAACATTCCAAAATTATTGAGTAAATCAAATGTATAGTATACACTTTCAAATGCCCTTGATGGTCGATGACGTCTATTTTTACGCAAATTTGTAAATGCACTAATTATTTTTCTTTTCTTTTCGTCTGATAATTTTTTTACTTGCTGCATGATAATATTATAAGATGTACTTGGAGACTGTTCATAGATTATGCTTGTAATGATTTTGTCTATTGCTATTTTTTCTGATTCATAATCAACTAGTTGTGTTCTCACTCCTAAAATTATTTTTGGTTTGATTTCTTTTGCTACTATTTTTGATGTTTTTTTGAGCTGTTGGAGATAATTTTGAAATGCTTTTCCGTATTTATCATCTGCTCTTCTAACGAAAGCTTTGATGGTAGTATCAAGCTCTTTTTTGATTTTTGAGGCTAAATCTTGCTCTTCTTTCAGTCCTGATGACGCAAGTATTGTCAGTAGATACTCAAAAGCGCGTCCGTTTCCTGTAATTCCTACATTAGTTAATGTGGATGCTGGCAAAAGTCCACGTAAAATATCCAGTGCTTTTGCTTTTGTAGATCCATTGTAAATCATGTTTGCAGATTTGATATCGTTTTCTTCTTTTAATTTGGAAAATGATTTTTCTGTTCCGTCTTTTGAGTCTTTAAAAGTATATTTTTCAATTGGATATTTTTCTCGTATGTATTTTACCATAGGTTCGATATTTTTTGAATAAACCTCAAATGAAAAATTACATGTGTCTAAATACAAATCTCCGAATTTTGATTTCATTAATACTGGTTCTCTATAGAATCTATACTCTCCGTTTATTTTTTTATTCCATGCTACATATCTTGATGATTTCTCCAAATACGATAATCCTATTCTTCTGTCTTCGATTTTCTTAACTGCAATATTTGAGAGTCCTTCAATTGCAATTTGGGCTTCACCTAGTTCTGCAACTGAATCATCTCCATATTCTAAGAGTACACGATTGTAAAATTCCTCACCTCTGTTTTTATTTTGTAGAAATTCATCTAAGAATATTCTGCGCATGCTTTTGTCTGTCCTGCTATATCTTGACATCAATGCACCGCGATCAACTTGTCTTGGTGTGATTATTGCAAAGACATTGTCCTCTGCATTTGAAAAATGATTGGAAAGAATCTTTTTTTCTTTAATTGAAAATTCTGACAATACGTTTGTCAAGTTTTTCAATTATTAATAGTCTATTTCTTTTTTCCAATTTGTATTAGATCGGGGGCATGATTTTTTTCCATCCCTTTTGTCTGCCATCTTAGTAGTACCTCTTTGAATGCATTTGCATCTGATTCGTTTTCTGTATACATTAATGCGGTTACCCATCTACCTTTTCCTGCTTTTCCACCCACAGAATTCATCCAAAAATTGCTTGGCAGCGTTTCCATGGCTTTGTTGTTTGGCTCTTTTGTAATCTCTAACCATCTTTTTGCTACAAAATTCAAAATTTGTTCTAATTCTTCTCTCTGTATCATGTTGTTTACTAATATGTAGTTAAATTTTAAAATTTCTAAAATGATTCTTAGATTTGATTGATTTTGGCAGACTAATGTACTTACAATAATATTATTCCATAAGCATTTTGATATTTTAGAATTATTTTCATTGAGTTTTGAGGTAAATGGCAAAAATAAAAAATCTTGTAGATCTATATGAAATCCATATTGATCATTGTTGTACATAAAATACATACAAAAGATCTAATAGAAATTTTGCCAAAATTACACTATGAGAATTGACTCGTGCCGTAATTGTGGTCAAGTGTTAAGTGTTGTAAAATTTTGCAAGATCTGTTTGCAGCCTATCCAATTACAATGTAACTTTTGCCTCAAATATGTTGATGATCCAATTCATTCTCTATGTCAAAATAAAAGTCTAGTCTGCTGATTTTACTTGCCATTATTTTATCAAGTAAAATACTCAAATTAACAAATTGGATCTTAAGACCAACAACGGTTAGTTGTTTGGTGATAGTTCCAATCATTACTAGTTTGGCAATTTAGTATTTAGTTTATACTGATAATTTCTACGTGAGTCTTTTATTCTAATTTCGATAATGTGGAACAATAGACGGAGAGGTTTTCTCGACCATTACCTCATCAGTCTATTTACAAAAGATTAGAAGTCCTTATGAACTTCTAATCCTTCATTTAATCAAATAATGAAATATCTTGTAATCTTTTTGATTTTGGTTGGAACTATGGGAACATCATTTGCGTTAGAGTCTAAAGAAGTAGAACTTGGTGAATCTTTTATGATAAAACTACATCAGACATTATCTATTGATAGTCTTGATGTTGAATTTTCAGGAATAGAAGACTCTCGATGTCCATTAGACGTGACGTGTATTTGGGAGGGGCGTGCCTCTGTCACACTTTACATTTACAATCAAACTCAATATCGAGCAATAACTCTCAATACAAATGATGCCAAAACCTTTCGTGTAGATTCATATGAAATTAACCTAATTGATGTCTTACCTTATCCTGTTAGTACAAAGGACATATCCGAAGAATATGTTGCAACAATTAACATATCTAAAAATAAAAATGAAATTGTTTTGTCTCCATTAAAACAATCTAAAAATGGTATCAAATCTAATCTGATTGACTGTAAACCTACTCTAGTATTGATCATAAAAAATAGTGATGGTTCACCAGCTTGTGTCAAACCAGATACAAAATCACGGTTATTTGAAAGAGGCTGGGCAACAATTCCAATTTAGATATGTGTAGATCTTAAAACGTATTTGTTTCAATCCAACTAGATCTCAAGATTGATTTATAATCATAACCTAAATGAAATGAATCAATTTGCCAGTAGAGTCCGGTGTGATCACATTAGAGCTTTGGATTCTCTTTTTTGTAATTCTATCAGTTACAATAGCAATTGATCTTGGTTTATTCCACAAAATTAAAAGAAAATTGAGCAAAATCAAGTCAACTGAAACAGAACATGTGATGTCTAGTAAAGAGGCACTTGGTTGGACCATCACTTGGATTTCTCTTGCGGGTATCTTTGCTGGGGTGATCTACTTTACACTTGGTAATGATAAGATGATCGAGTTTGTCACTGGTTATGCTCTAGAAAAATCACTTAGCGTAGATAACATGTTTGTATTTTTGCTGGTGTTTACTACCTTAGGAATTCCTCACAAGTACCAGCATAGAGTTCTCTCATTTGGAATCTTGAGTGCAATTGCAATGAGAATAGTACTGATTCTTGTTGGCGCATCGTTACTGGATAATTTCCAATGGATGATCTATATTTTTGGTGGATTGCTTTGGTATACTGCAATTAGAATGATCATCCAAAAAGAAGAAAAGAAAATTGAATTAGAAAAAAACATTGCAGTTAGAATTCTAAAAAAATTCATGCCTGTTAATCTTAGTCTAGTTGGAAACAAGTTCATTGTCCCAATTAATGGAATAATGCATGCTACTCCATTGCTAGTTGCCCTTGCGATTATTGAGTTGACTGATTTGGTATTTGCCATGGATTCCATCCCAGCTGTTTTAGCAATAACTAGAGATCCGTTCATAGTAATTACATCAAACGTATTTGCAATTTTAGGTTTGAGAGCACTGTACTTTTTAATTGGTGGTATGATGGAAAAATTCCACTATCTCAAGCCTGGACTGATTGTATTGTTGTTATTTATTGGCACAAAGATGATAATTTCAGAATTTTATCATATTCCAACTGTAACCTCGTTAATTATTGTATTTGTAATTTTGGCAACAGTTATTGTTGCTTCGCTACTACGAAAACCAAAGACTGCAAAACAAGAATAAACAAGATCTATTTGCTTCTAAATGCCAATATGAAACCTATGCCACCACATATTACTCCCAATGCAAGTATGGCGATAAATCCGCCAATTGGTTCTATAAAAGAATCCATGATGGCGGGATATTTTGGACCTAGCTTTCCTTCTGTAAATATTGAAAGTACTCCAGTTCCAGCCAATCCTGCAAATGCCATTATGATCATTGCTCCTGCACCTCCAATGTTCATTCCAATCAGATGAATCGCTGCCATTACGTTTGATGCTTTGGAGAATTTTTTCTTTAATGTAATTTCCAGATGACTGTAAAATAATGCAGATACTGCCACTGCAAGTACAACAATCAAATAAAATATGATTCCCAAAAAAAACCATTTTGCAGTTCCTTCAAAAGATAATGATAGATATTGTATTATGTTTACTTGAGTATATGACATTTGTATTCCCACAATGACTATTGACATTGCAGTTATTACGCCACCTTGAAGAATAGCTGCAATTATGAATCTATTTGCCCATTTACTTCCAATCTCTTCCATATTTACATCCAGCATGAAATATTGGCATAAGTATCTTTTAAATCTAATAATATGCTAAAGTGTTAATTTTTTGTAACAATTGTTAATCTCAATTGATCAAATGGATAGTGAAATTTATTATCTCATTTATTAAATTTGGATTTAATTGAATATTTGTACTTTGAATAGAACACTATCCCTTAGTTTATGCTTTAGTTTATCATTGTTAATTGTTGTTGCATCAGGACTAACCTTAGATATAAAAAATAATTTGCTATATGTTGTAGACACTAATAACATACTTGAGGCATTTGCATCAAATTCTACATCTTTTACACCAAGTTCTCCAAAAAATCTTAAAACCTCGCCTATTTCTCCAACATCTGTTATTCTTATCTGGGATGAACCTATTCTTAGTAAGAACATGACGGCTGTAACAGGATACAAAATTGAATACAAAATAGGCTCTGCCAGTTATATTGCTATTACTGCAGACACCAAAAGTGTTACTACATCATTTATTCACCAAGGACTGGATTCCAGCAAGACTTACACTTATCAAGTATCTGCAATAAATTCAAACGGAACTGGCAATCCATCATCAAGTTCATCTGTCAAACCTGCAGCAACAACCGTACCGGGAGGATTAACTGCAACTGCAATTAATCCTACTCAGATTAGACTTTCATGGCAACCACCATCAAACACATTTGGTCAGTCCATTAGTGGATATGAAATTAAGCCTGTGTTTGCAACTGATGTTTATGGTGATACTGTAGGTTCAACTAATGGGAAAACTACTAGTTACATTATAAGTAATCTGATAACTGACAAGAAGTATTCATTTGTAGTTGTAGCAAATATTGGTTATGGTTCTACTGGGCCATCAAATACTGCATCTGCTACTCCACTAACAAGTTCAGTTGATGTACCTGTAACTCCATCTTCTACTATCTCGACAATCACAGTTTCTACATCTCCAATAAAATTAACTGCGACAAGTGTTTCTTCGACTCAAATTAATCTCTCTTGGAGTCCACCCTCATCTGATGGTAACTCTCCGATCACAGGTTACAAAATTGAAGTAAAACAAGACTCTGGCTCTAATTCTACACTAGTAGCAGATACAAAAAGTACTGCAACAACATATTCTCATACAGGTCTCATAACAAATTCAAAATACACATACAAAGTATATGCAATAAATTCTGTTGGTACAAGTACTGCATCTAATGAAGTCACAGCAACTCCGGTTACTACTCTTAAGCTGAATCCGTTGGGTAAATTATCAATTGATGAAGGAAAATCTTTGTCATTTGCTGTCAAAGTAACTGATAATTCCTTGCATGGCCTAATCTTTAACCTAGACAAAAACCCTCCAATTGGTGCCAAAATCAATTCAAACACAGGCATGTTTACATGGACTCCTGCTGATTCACAGGGTGCAAAATCGTACACATTTGATATCGTTGTAACTCTAGGTTCATCGACTGATAGACAATCAATTACAATTACCGTGAATGATGTTTTGAATGAACCTGAACCCACACCAGTAAAAGAACCAGAGCCAACATCAGAACCTGAACCAACACCCGAATTAGGAATTGCCTTATTTGTTGATAAATCAAAAGATCCACAATCGTATGTTGATAGATACAACAAAGAACCAACTTACAAAAAATGGTTTGATACAAACTTCCCAGAATATTCTTCTATCTATGAGGCAGTTGGCTTAGATGAACCAAAGAAAGATCCACAATCGTATATTGATAGATACAACAAAGAACCAACTTACAAAAAATGGTTTGATACAAACTTCCCAGAATATTCTTCTATCTATGAGGCAGTTGGCTTAGATGAACCAAAAGTCGAGGAACCAAAAGTTGAAACACCTCAATTTGGAATATGTGGTACTGGAACAAAATTAATTGATGGAATGTGCACTCTTATTGAAATGCCAAAAGCTAAACCTTGGTGGAAGTTTTGGTAGTATCTGATTTTATATCATAACAATCAAAAATTATTTGCAACTTTGTTTTCTCAAACTCGTGAATATTTTTTAGAAAATTGTGTGCTAATTCTCGTAGATTTGTCTTTTAATGTCTAATACATGATCATTGAAAATCTCAATTTCTGCATCAAATAACTCCATTGTATTTTCAACTGTATTGGGTTGATTCTCATCGGTTCTTTTGTTTGTTAGGTACTGACCAGAATCATGAATATATTTTTCAAAGACCATTCCAAAAATACACTCATGCATGTTTTTAATTTCCCATTTTTCCTTTGTTGAATTTATTAAATTAAAATATTTTGGAATTTGGCTTGTTGCTATTTTCAACAAGTTTTCTAGTTCCACTCTGTCTTCTGCTTTGAGTCCCATACTTTACGATTAATCTGATTTTATCTCTAAAATTAAGAGTTTGGATTATTCAAACACAATGACTTTTTTCTGAGGCTAATTATTTCATTTTCTAAATTTCCTCTAACCTTATTGCTGTCAAAATAATCTTACCAAAACTAGTAACCTTTCTCACACTTTGCCGGTTATACAAATCTCTAAACCTTAAGCCATGACACATGACGATATCGATATTATCGGTAAAAACGTCAAAGACATGTACGGAACATTCATGGGTAAAGTCATTGGAACAATAACTGACATTGATGGCAGCATCCAATCAGTAGGCGTTGACTGCGGTTCTCAAGGATTACAGCAAATCCAATATGAGCAATTAGTAGTTCAAGGCAATGTTGTTATATTCATTCCAAAATGGAGACTAGACTCTCAAAGACTTCTTCGCGAAAAACAACTAACTCTACGTCGTCTAAAAGCCTTGATTGATATTGTTTCTGAAAATGATGACATGAAAGCAGACGCAGAAATAATTCATGAAAAATACAAGTCAAAACTTGCATCATTAGATGAAGCAGAACAACAAATCAAAGCCAAGCTTGAAGCAAGATTAACAGAGTTAGATGAACAGATCAAGTCCGCAAAGATGTTGCTATTTGATGCCAAAGTGCAATACAAGAGCAATGAGATCTCTGATAACACATTTGAGACAGTAAAGACATGCTCTGCAGAACTAATTGAGCATGTTACTCACGAAACTGCAGAAATCTCAAACGTTAAGAGATTCCAGAGGCACCTACCGCACCAGTCACATACTCTTCAGCAGTACCCTTTATTGCTGAATCTCTGCCAACAATTCCAGAACCACCCAAACAGGTGAAAACAGTAACATCTAACAACGAAGACGACTGGCTTGCCAGAATGGAAGCACAATAATTTTTTTTAACTTATTTTTTCTTTAACATTTACAAGTCTGACGTTCTAAACAATTTTGATGTCAGAGATTAATCTCGGCCTTGGAAATAATGACACTGCAACTAGAAAAGAAGCTGAATCTGATTTTATTACTTTTTGGGAAAAACAAGCAAAAAATCTCACTTGGTTTTCAACTTGGAAAAAACCATTGGACTGGAATCCTCCTTTTGCTAAGTGGTTTGTAGGTGGCACAATTAATGCCTCGTACAATACTCTAGATATTCATCAAAACAAGGCCAATAAACCTGCAATTTTGTGGGAGGGTGAGAGTGGTGAATCCAGAATCCTCACTTACAGAGACATGTGGATTCAAGTCCAAAAGTTTGCAAATGTCCTCAAATCACTTGGTGTTAAGAAAGGTGACAGGATAACCATCTATCTTCCGATGATTCCAGAACTACCAATATCGATGCTTGCGTGTGCTAGAATTGGTGCAGTACACACTGTAATATTTTCTGGATTTAGTGCTGCTGCAATTAAAGACAGAATATGTGATTCAAAATCAAAAATTGTTATAACTGCTGATGGTGGATATAGACGTGGTAATATAATAAAGCTCAAGGAAGTAATTGATGAAGCCATCAAAGATTTTGATTTTATTCAAAATGTTATTGTGATAGAGAGAACAAAAACCAAAATCGTTCTATCCCCAAAAGATATGCTTTGGAATGAATTAATGCATAATATCTCTGATACTTGTATTGCAGAAAAATTAGATAGCACTCACCCTCTTTACATTTTGTACACTTCTGGAACAACAGGAAAGCCAAAAGGAGTATTACATGGAACTGGTGGTTATCTGACACATTTGTATTCTACATTCAAGTGGGCATTTGACATTAAAGACTCTGATGTATTTTTTTGTACAGCTGATATTGGTTGGGTTACAGGTCACAGCTATATAGTTTATGGCCCATTACTACATGGTGCAACTGAAGTAATGTATGAGGGTGCACCAGATTTTCCTGACGCATCACGAATGTGGGAAATTATTCAAAAATACAAAGTTACAATTTTTTACACGACTCCAACTGCATTACGAATGTTTATGAAATTTGGCGATGATCTTCCAAATTCATTTAATCTTTCAACTCTTAGATTATTGGGAAGCGTAGGTGAACCAATCAATCCTGAAGTGTGGAAATGGTATTTCAAAATAATTGGAAAAGAAAAATGTCCAGTAATTGATACTTGGTGGCAAACTGAAACTGGTGGTATGATGATCTCTGCTTTGCCTGGATTGGAAACAATTCCACTAAAACCAGGCTCTGGAACTAGGCCTATTCCTGGATTAGATATCTCTGTAGTAGACGAAACTGGAAACGACATACCTCCAAACACTAAAGGTTATCTTGTGATCAAAAATCCTTGGCCTGGAATGCTCTTGACTCTTTGGGGTGATGATGAGAAATACAGTGATGTATACTGGTCAAAATACAAAAATTGTTACTATCCTGGTGATTATGCTCTAAAAGATGCTGATGGCTATTTTTGGTTACTGGGTAGAGCCGATGATGTACTCAAAGTATCTGGTCATAGAATAGGAACTGCAGAAATTGAAAGCTGTATTGTATCTCATCATGATGTGGCAGAATCAGCTGTATGTGGAATTCCCGATGAACTCAAAGGTGAGGCAATTATTGCATTTGTAGTTTTAAAACAAAATGCAATCAAAGACACACTAATTTTAGAAAAAGAACTGTTGATAAAAATAAGAAATGATATAGGTGCAATAGCTACTCCAAAGCAAATCTATTTTGTAACAAAATTGCCAAAAACTCGTAGTGGTAAAATCATGCGACGACTGCTAAAATCAATAGCTAATCACGAAACTATTGGCGATATCAGTACTTTGGAAGATGGTGCGGCTGTATCTGAAATTCAAACTGCATTTGAAGAATTACAAAAATCCATCCAAACAAAATCTGATTAATATCAATTATTTTTCTTATGTTTTCTATCTGATATTTTTTAATCTTTTCAAATCAGTTGTTAATAACATATCAAACATTTTCTTTAATCCGTCATATTCTGACTTGGAATTCTCATCTAGTTTTTTATATTCATTATTTTTAATTTCATCTAGTTTGTTTTTTGCTTCACTGAAAAACTTTTCAAATTCTTCAATTTTTGTATCACTCATTTCTGTAAGATCAAAAATCACAGTATTGCTTCCAAGCAGATTTTTCTTTTCATCATAAAGACTTGTTGCATGTAACAAGCCTGGAAACGTACTGCCATCTTGTTTTTTAAACGTAATTTTCCTATCTGATACATTTCCTGTCTCAAACCATGTTTTCAATGAATCATTCATGCTTTCCCATGATTCTTTTTGCACGTGCTCAAATACTGACTTGCCTAAAATCTCTGATTTTGCATATCCCATCTTACTAGCATAAGTAGAATTGCAATCCAAAATGATTCCAATAGAGTTGACTCGCCTCCACATGATTGGTGCATCTTTGAGAATTTTTCTTGCTTCTGTCTGGAGCATTTTTTATTTTACATTTGACTTGTTATTAAATTCAAATCTTACTGAAACCACTGATCTAAATTATGGCTCTTTTTCTCTAGCGCTTTTTTAAGCCGATTCAATGATGACTGTATCCTATCTTCAGAAAAACTTCTTTCCTTGACTAAATAATTGGTCATTCCTTCATAATCTACATTCCCAAATACTATCTCATCTACATCTGCCACAATTGGCTCAAGAAATATTTTCCGTATTTGCTCATAATCAATTTCTTGTAATTGCTCTTGAATTTGTGGTATGTCCTCTAATCGTAAATGCTGCTTGATCATTTTCAATGCAGTTTTTGGTCCTATCCTATCAAAACCATTTGGATTAAAGTCAGTACCAATTAAGATTCCAACATCCACTAACTGTTCTCTTGTAATTCCCAATGAATCTAGTGTTTTTTGTGTTTCAATTATCTCTGGCTCGATTTCAACATACGTGTTTCTGTTAGGAATTTTTCTTCTTCCGCTGTTTGTAAAATTTCTTATCAGTCTTTTTGCTCCACATAATATTGAATCAAAATCTTGGCTTGCTGATGCATATGCTTGTCCTGTATTTGTCAGATGTGCTGCAGTTGCTTCTCCCTCAGAAGGTGCATCAATATATGGAATTCCAAAATAAGATAAAATCTGTTTTGATTCTTTAACCATGCCATCTTTCATGCTAGTTGTTTGTTGTGCAAATTTTCTTGCATCTTCCATGTTTCCTTCTGCAATTGCCTTTTCATATTTCACAGTAGCGTCTTTTTTGATTTGCTTCCTTCTTTCAATTTCTGCAGTTTTTAACGATGGTGGTTTTCCATCAAATACGTATACTGGTTTTATTCCTAATGACAAGAAATTGATGTTTCTGTAAAGTAATCCGCTAAGATGACTAGTAATCCTACCTTCTGAATCTGATAATTGTAATCCATCAGGACCTCTTATGCTTGCTAGGAATTGATAAATTGCATTATAGGCGTCAACTGCTATGATTTTTGACGAAAATGATTCTAGTGTTGTCTTTTCCCTGACTACTAGTTCTTTTAGATTTAATCCCATTGTTTGTTACTGATTTTTTATGCTATTTTGTGTTTATCTTTTGAATTGTGACTAACACTTCTGTTTTTACTATTGTTTTTGTATATTGTGAAAAGTTGGCTGTTTTGGAATGCTTGTAGGTGTTATTTTGATTGCAATTAGTTATATAAAAAATAAAAATCACATCAAACAATGAAAAATCTGAATTTACCTGCAAATTTAAAAGATAAAATATATCAAATAAAGGTAAATTCTCAAAATGATTTTTCAAAAATTGTTTCTTATTTTCCATTATCTTCAGATGAAAAACAACTAATTGTTACTTTGATGAATAATTCAAAATCTTTTAATGGGTTTTATTCTATTTTTTCTGATCATATCTCTGAGCAAGAATGGAATAAATCTAAAGCGCAGATAATTAAGCGCTTTCAAGATGAATTATTTGATATAGACTAATTTTATCCAAAATCATTTGTTTTGTGCTAGTTCTGATTTGCTTTATTATGTGGATGCTTCTAAGATTTCTTGCCAGGTTAGCCAAGTGGTACGGCGGCCGTCTCGAAAACGGCTACGCGCAAGCGTGCAGGGGCTCGAATCCCTTACCTGGCGTCATACCCTGTAACCATTTTCTAAGATTTTGATTCTTTTTCTCGTAATGAATTATAATCCAACATTATTTTTGGAAGTTTGTCGTCTGGGTTTGATACTATTCCATATTTTTGACAATACAGAAAATAATTTGGCCAATTTTTTCTTGCAATTTGATTATAATCCTCTCCTACCATATGATCATACCAATCAATTATTGTCAAACCATATGCAAAGAATCTGCTGAGATATTTGGCAATGCCCACAGGGATTTTTTTGTGTATGTCTAGAAATGCAATTTGATCTATGGTATTCAAATAATCATTTGCGTATCTATGGCAATCCTCTGTAGTTTTAAGAATTGAATTTTTGTCTAATCTGTTTGTAAGATCCTCATGGAATCCTCGTAATAGCTGAGAATATGTTGCTTTTGTATTCTCTCTAACACTTTTCCAAGTTATCAATAACGTGATTACAAAAATTGTAGCAGTAACAGAGCTAATTATTATTGCAAGTGTAGCAGTTTCAATCTTTTGTGTTGACTGTAAAAATATCCCTGCAAGATTTAGAAACATATTGTTAATTATTTCATCACTTATTATAATATTTGAGATATGTTTGAAATAAACTCAGACTAATCACTATATCGTATATTTGCCTTCATATGTGATTGAAAAGTTGAAATTATCAATGATTCTTGTAGATGTTACGTTACAAAAATGACATCAAAATTATGGTTATTTTACATAATGCTGGCACTTACTATCTCTTTTCCGCTATCTTTTGCTCAGCACCATGGCGGTCAGCAAGCTCCCCCAATTAGTTTTGGAATGGGGGAAGTAACCGTAAGTACATCCTTAATTCCAGCAGATTTTA
Source organism: Nitrosarchaeum sp. (assembly GCA_021414105.1). GTDB lineage: Archaea > Thermoproteota > Nitrososphaeria > Nitrososphaerales > Nitrosopumilaceae > Nitrosarchaeum. Next base: position 33,511 of record JAIOPB010000017.1, read on the forward strand.
CTCCTGAAAAATATTCTGATGCAAATCTAAAAATCCGATTTTTTGATCCTATGACTAATGTGAATATAGAAAGTGTCAGTTATAGAATCCAAATATTTTATGGCACACAATTGGTTGCAAATCAAATGTTTTTTGATAAAGACGGAGAGCTAGATATTAAAATACAACCCAAATCCGGGTGTCAGCAAGAAGAACTGTGGAAATGTACAAAATATTATGGAGACGTTGATCCAATTGTGCCAAATGCTTTAGCATCCACATCTTCTAGCATTCCTGTGATTTCCGGACCTGTGTTTGTTAATAGTGGACAATATACTGTAAAAACTGACATAATAGGGGCAAAAAATCCAAAAACCCAAACTACTCAGGATATTCATTTTGAAACTATTGTGATTATACCTAATGAACAACAATTTAAGATGATTGCATCTGGTACTGAATATTCTATTTCCGCAAAAAATTTTCAAGATCCAATTACAAAATTACACTATGATGAATCTTCCAACTCAATAATCTTTGAAATGCCTTTTGATTGGACGCATATTGAACACATAGATTTTATAAAAAATTATTTTGAAATTCCAAAAAATTTCTTACCTTTTCAACATGTGAACAGCTTTTATGGCAAAGTTAATGACGTTTCAATTCTTCCAAAAGATTTGCATTATGATAAATATTCAAGCAAAAATACTGACATAATACATTTTATGATTAATAATGACGAGCTAAAACAATTCAAAAACTCTGATTCTAAACTAAATATTGCAATTATCCCTGAATCTCAATCATCCATAGTATCCAAAGACCTTTTGTTTGATAATGGATTTAAGGCTCTTGCCTCTTATGATTCCAGATATTCTAAAAGTAAGGATTTTCTTTTTTCAATTGTATTTTTTGATTCAAAAGGAAATCTGGCTACTGACATACGATATGGATATGGTTTAGAGGATCCATCTGGAAAAGAAACTGTAAACACTGGTGGAAATCCAAATCATTTGGGAATTACTTTGCCAAATGGCATTGATACAAGAATACTTGATGCTTCTCTAGAAGGTAAGTATTCTATGCAAATAGTATTGTTGGGAATTGGACATGACGACTTTGAAAGACCTCTTTTTAAAAAATTTGAATTTGAAATGGTAAAATCTGAAATGCCAGAAACTGTGATTCCTGTATCTGCCATTCCAGACTGGATTAAAAAGAATGCAGGATGGTGGGCAGACGGCTCCATTGATGATGATTCATTTATTCAAGGAATTCAATTTTTAATCAAAGAAAAAATAATTAGTATTCCTTCCACTCAAAATTCAGGAACTGGTTCCAATGAAATTCCTAGTTGGATTAAAAAGAATGCAGGATGGTGGGCAGATGGTTCCATTGATGATGATTCATTTATTCAAGGAATTCAATATTTGATCAAAGAAGGCCTAATCAACCCTTAAAGTTGAATTAGTGCATTTGAATAAAAACAGAGACTATGGATTGACTTGTTGATCTTTTGTTCTCTGAATTATTTCTGATCTTAATGTGGCAAAATCTGATGTAATTTTTGTATATGTCTTAATTTCAACTAGTTCTTTTAGAATTTTTTCTAATAACTCTATTATTCTTTGTTGGTTTTCTTGTTCATTTGGCATATTGTCTGATGATTTTTTTTACTTTTTAAGTTTTATAAGGTCAAACATTGCATCTTGATGATTTTTTATGTATCTGCTCAAATACAAATTAGTTGTATGTTGTTTTTAGGCTACCTTTGTTTTATCATCTACTAACTTGAATCTTGATAATACTTTGTACATGATAAATACAATCAGAGCTATTATTGCAAAATCGATAATATTTGCAATAAAGTCTCCATACTTGAATTCTGAAATAACTCCAGTTGCACTGTTGACAATATTAGTTTGAAGCGTTTTAAGTTCCCCTGATGGTAAAGCTAATCCTACCATTGGATTGATGATGTCAGTTACTAGTGCACTAACTAACTTTGATGCTGCTGCACCTATGACAAATGCAATTGCTAATCCAATAATGCCAAAAGTCTTAAGAAAACCCATGAATTCTTGAATAAAGCTTTGTTTTGCAGATGGTGCTTCAGTCATAAATTTTAAGAAATGTTTCTCCGATAAAATAAAACCTGATCAACAATATTGGTTTACCACAGTAAAATAATTTTCATCATTTTTGATCGGTCTGTTATTATCTTTATTCACACCTAAAAAACAAAATGAATTTTAATTCTTTGATGTTTAAGATTTTGTTTCTTCTTTATTTGATTTTAGTTTGTTACAAATAGAACAATCTTGTATCATTGATTTGATTTTTTGTTTTAATCCCATATTGACACGTTTTTTATTCCGAATATAACCTGTAACTATTTCTCTAATTTAACCTCAAATTCCTCTTTTAATGAGAAAAAGATCAGATCTAAACTTTGAAATATCGTATTATGGTTGATGTATCGTGACTACTGCTTATGTTATGATTAACTGTGAACTTGGCGCAGAAGAGACCATTATGGAGAAATTAAAAGAAATAGAACAAGTTAAAGACGTATTTGGAACTATTGGAACTCATGATATGATGGTAAAATTAGATGCTGAAAATTTTGAAAAAATTAGAGAGGTTGTATCTAGAAACATCCAAAAAATAGAAAAAATTCGAACAATCTCCACACTTGTGAAAAAAGATAATTGAAGTTATGGATTAGGTGAATTAAATGTCAAATGAAAAAAATGAGATTGAAAAATTAATTGACACTATGATATCTAGCGGAGATGAATTAGTTCAAAAGCTCAAGACCGTTTTGCCTGATTCCTTATCTGAATCTATGATGTTATTTCATGAATCTAATGTTACAAATCTTACAAAAATTAAAGAATTTCTAAATAAATAAGCACAGTCACTAAGAATTTGTACTATATGCTTTTTAATCTTTAATTGGATATTCTAACATGACTAGATCTCGTACCATTTCTATTCTTGTTAACAAAAAAACAGGCGATACATTTGATGCTATTTTGAATTGTCCTCCAAAAATGATGCCTGATGCTAAGATGACTGTTGATGGCTGGTGGTCTTTTTCAACACCTAGAGGAAATGCTCGATTGAAATTCAAAGAAAACAAATCTCTTGGAATTCTAGATCATGTGTTTATTGATCAAGAGTCAAAATGGGATGTTCCGATGCGAATAGTTTCTAGCGGTGATGAATCTGAAGTAGTAATTACTTTGATAAAACCACACGAACTGACAGATAAACAATTCAATGAAAGAATGGTAGAAATAGAACAAGTATTTGTAAATATGAAAAAAATTATTGAACTGCCATGATGAAAAATTTTACCTGTTTTTATAACTACACTTTGGGCAGAAATTAAGAACAAAACATACCTTAAGGTTAAATATAATTTTTGTAAGTAAAACCAGAGATATGCCTTATTAAGAAATCTATTTTCAGCGGTTAAAAGAAGACAATCCTGAAGAGTTAGAGAAATTCTAATTCATCAAAAACAACTAATTTTGTTTCTATCTTTAATTTTATTTTCTGCCTTAGTCTTTTTCTGAATTTTTATCGCCACCAGGACCTACCATGTCTTCTGGTCTGACCTCATTATCCCATTTGCCTTTAATTCCTTTGATCAACGATATGACTCCACTCACAATCAATACTATAACAATTGCAAAAAATAAAGTTTGATCAAATATCTTCGATGAGCAGTTGACTATAATTGGTTCTTTATCATCATAATATTTGTAACATTCATCAAATTCACTGGCTTCTATGTTTGCAATTTGATAGTCATGTCCAAATACACCTAAAATCAAAAACCCTGAAAAAATAACCACAATACCGATAATGATATAGCGCATATCACTCATGAATTTATTTTTACGATATACTATTTACACTTTATTTACTTGTGCCTTCTAGTGATCTTTTTAGATTTTCTAAAGATGTCTCATAAAATGTTCCCATAAATGTTACAAATTTCATAAATTGCTTCATTGACATCTTTTTACTATTGAAATAAGATTGCCATGTTAACTGAGTTGTTTTTTTATTTTTTGATTTGATAGCGATTGTTGCTACGTATACTCTTAGAGGTAATCCATATGTTGCAACATATGTAAAATATTCCTTTTCTTTCCATGCAATTATGTGTTCTTCGATAGTATTGCCATCCGTAAATGTAATCTTGCGTATTGCTCCAATATCTCTTCTTTTTTTCGAAAGATATGTTGTTTTTTTGACATCTATCACCCATGATGAAAGTCCTGCTATGTTACTTATTTTTCGCCAAACTTTTTCTTTTGATGCTTTGATCGTAATGATTTTCTTAACTGAGCCAGTATGAAATGATTTTTTCACATTTTTTGTCATGTTGTCTGTATTTTTGAGTGAGTTTTAAATTTTATTTCTCTAACACATTTAATCCCCAGAGGTTAAACCTTAACAAATGGTCTTTGGATGGGGTAAAAAGAAAGAAGAAAAAATATCTGAAGAAATTCCTTCACAAAAACAGATTCAGTTACCTGATGTATCTAAAATTACCCATCAAATACTTGAATTAAGAACAACACAGATTCTGTCTGACATAAAATCTATCAGAAATAATACTGAACCCCTGATTGCAGAACTCATTATGATCGGAAATACACTTGAAAAAGATAATCTTCAGGTCGATGAGATAGATAAACACCTTCGAATAATTGTAGTTAGAGGCAAACAACAAGTAATTGATATGATAAAAAAAGATGCAACACATTTACCTGATATTGCCTCTTATGATGATGCTGAAAATCTAAGTGTTATTTTAAATCAAATGTTAAAAAAAATTGGAGATGTTCTTGGACGACAAACTCGAGTAATACACATTTTTGCAAAAAAATATGCTGAAAAATTAAAAGAAATTTTAATACAAATGAATTCAAATCATGTTGAAATCCAACAACTGTTAAAAAATTATGATAATGCCAAATCCCTTTCTGCTGAAATTTTAGAATCGTTAAAAGAAATCGCTGATTTAGAACACAATATCACAAAGAAAGAGCAAAGAATTGCTGAAATTCATAGTTTCATTGATTCCCTTGACAAAAAAATTCTTTCCTTTGAAGGTTCAATTAAAAAAATACAAACTTCAGAAGAATATGGAAAATTTTTAGATTTAAAACGAATTTTGGATGAATTTACTATTAAAAAAAATCAAATAAAAAATGAAATCGACTCACAATTCACAAAAATTTCAAGACCTCTTAGTAGATATGAATATGTTTCATCATTGGATAAAGAACAAAAAAATCTTCTATCTAAATTAATTGAAGATCCATTTGAGGTATTGCTTTCCAAGAATAGAGATTCAATAATACTTATTTTAGAAAATGTACGAAAGGGAATTACTTCAGGCTCCATTTCTGTTAAAGACGCTGAAAAATCATTTTCACAAATAACTGAAACCGAAGAAGCGTTAGATGGATTTATCAAACAAGTAACTGCATTTGTAGATAAAAGACAAAACATTCAAGATCAAATGTTTGCACTTGAATCAAATGAATTATCTGATCTTACAAGCGATCTGAAAAATGCTCTTTCTAATAAAGAAAACTCTGAATTAAAAATCAAAACATTTCAAGCTGAAATCAACGAATCTCATTCTAATATTCCCAAATTAATCTCTGATATTGAAGTTAAACTAAGAAAATTCTCTAATACTGCTTACACTATTACTTATCCTAAATTTAATTAGTTCTAAACTATAATATCTTGACATGTTATTCAAAAAGAAAAAATTTGAAAGACAGATTTCTTTACAAAAAACAGTTCTAGATAGCATTTTATCTTATTGTCAAATGAAGCATCCCAATGAATGTATTCTTATTTTGAAAGGTAAATCAAAACAAGGGCAGATCTTAATTGATGGACTAGTAATTCCACCATTTCATTACTCTGGACCAACATTTGCAGGATTCCCTCACTCTTTTTTGCCTTTTGATATGAGTTATGTTGGAGTCGTCCATTCTCATCCAAGTGGAACAGCTGATCCTTCTGTCACTGATCTTCATAATTTCTTTGGATTGGTATCAATGATTGTCAAATCACCCTATGGGGATGATGATATCTTTGCTTGGGATAGTAACGGGAATTCCATAAATCTAGCAATTATCTAAATTAAAAAATCCCTCTCAAGTTATAGAAAGAATGAGAAATCCTGACAAAACTTTATAAGTATTTTGAATGTATTTTCATTGAATTGTTTAATTATAAGACTTATTTGATATTCTTGTTTGCATCACTTGGTATCAGCATTGGACTGCAAATGATTCTTCCATTTCCATATGGTCTTGGTGCAGCTCTAGCTATTTTCATAGCGTTTCCAATGTTGTTAAGAAAACGATACATGAGTCGTATGAAAGGATATGGCGATTCTGGAACTGGCGGTGGATTCTTTGGAATGAACTCTGGTGGTACTGGAGTGCGCTATGTGTGTCTAGTTTGTAGTAACAAACACAAAGGCGGCACTTGTCCTAGATGTGGTTCTAAAATGCAACGTGCTGATTTTTAAAAGATAAAAATGTCATTAGATGAAATCCGAAAAAAAGTAATGTTTCATAATTCAATTGATGTTTGGATTGCTACATGCACAGAAAAAAATATTGGTTGGACAGATACGGAAAAATATAAAAAATTTATCTCTTATTTGCTAAAAAATAATCTGAATCTAAAAGCATTTTCTTTATGTGCTCACGAAGCAGGTGCAACCGAACAAGAGAAAACAAAATTCGCTGATACATTATCCGAGTCTAAGGATCCAAATGCCGCAACGTACACAATAAAACTAAACGATGCCACATTGGATGTAATTAGAAAATTTCATTTACAAAATTAATTATCTTTTGAGTTTTGGATTTACAATTGCATCTAATGCATTACCTATAAAGACAAAAGCAAGTCCAGTTATTGCTATCATTACCCCTGGCGGCATTATCCACCACCATAATCCTCTAGCTGCCGCACCGTACACATTGGCATCATGTAAAATTTGCCCCCATGTTGGAAATGATGGATCGCCTAATCCTAAGAAACTAAGCCCTGCTTCTGTTGTAATTGCAGCTGGCACTGATATGGCAATACTGGCAAACGCATATGGTAGTAACTGTGGCAAAATATGCCTAAGTACGATCTTTGAATCTTTCTGACCCATCATATTGGCTGCTTCTACATATCCTCTGGTTTTAATTTGCAACGCCATACTTCTTGCAACTTTTGCTATTCCGACCCAACCAAATATCATCAAAAACCCAATCATCACAAAAATACTATTGCTAATTGTAACAGATAGAATAATCAAAAATGGAAGTGCTGGCAGTGCATAGATTACGTCATTAAATCGCATCATTGTTTCATCTGTTTTTTTACCTCTATAGCCCGCATACACCCCATACAGCAAACCCATTATCACTGATGCTATTGCTACAACCAACCCTATGAAAAGTGCTAAAGGTGTTCCCCATAGTAATCCTGCAGCTAAATCCCTTCTCAGCTCATCTGTTCCCATAATTCCAAAAGCTTTGCCTCCTATGATTAGCTTGGATTCTGAAATCTGATTTTCTGAATCACTGCCATACATCTTAATCAAAAAAATATAATTCCCTTTTAGTGGTTCATGATTCTCTGTTTTAGAAAAAACGATGTCTTCTACTGATAAATTATTTATAGAAAACAAAAATTTGTTTGATTGTAGATATAGGTTTTTTCTAATTGCATTATCTGTGGAGAATATTCTTTCACTATGAATTGAATTTGAATCTGAATATGGCAGTGATGTTGATAATAATTTTAATTGTATTCCATCTGGGCGTATTACATCCATTTGTAATAACGGCGTTCCTGAATATTTTGCAGAAAACTCATAAATGAAATCATTTGGAAAATCACCATAGTCAAAATTTACTCCAAACTGATGAGATGTAATTGACGTGTCTCCTGATACATCATAGTTGACATTTGGTGTATTCAAAATTTTGTGTTCAGGAATTTTTTCACTCAAAAATAAATTAATCCATACCGGTATGGCAACTTTGGGATATGAAATCCAGTTTCCTGGATTATTCCATTCTTTAAAAGTGTCTACTGGAATTACAACAACTACAATAATTGATGTAAAAATTAAAACCGATAAAATGGCAATGCCTGCAATGCCTATTTTGCTTTTAAGAAACTCTACCTTGATTTCTTGTGATGTGATGCTACTCATTTTAGCCTGTTCTCACTCGTGGGTCAAAATATCCGTACAGTAAATCTGCAACAAATATGCTAATTAAGAAAAACACTGTCAAAATGTATGTGGCCCCAATAATTACGGGTAGATCCATGACTGTAATTGCCTCAAAATACAGCCTGCCCATGCCTGGCCAATCAAATACTGCTTCTGTAATTATTGCACCACCTAATGACCCTGAAAGACTCAATGCTAGAATAGTGACTATTGGTGGGGCTGCATTTTTTAGAGCATGTGTGTAGATTATTTTTTTCTGATTAATTCCCATGGTCTTTTTTGCAATTATGAAATCTTCTTGCATTATTCCTACTATGAAATTTCTAACTAAATACGCCCATGATCCAAAACCTATGATTACAATTGTGATCAAAGGCAATGTCATATGATATAGTAAAGATCCGATATAACTTGGATCTGATGATGGAATTAATGGTGTTGCTCTTGCAGGAAAAATATGATATACAAATGAAAATACAAATATCATTAACATTCCTATCCACCAAACAGGAAAACTAGAGCTAATTATTGCAAAACTGGATGTTATTCTGTCCAGTATTGATCCTGCTTTGCTTCCTGCTAATGCTCCTAAAAAAATACCTATCACTGATATTATGATTGTTGCAGTTGTAAACAGTAGGATGGTTCTGGGTAGTTTTTCTAAAATAATTTCTTTGACATCTGATGATCCCGAATCACTAGTAAGAAATGTTGCATGACCAAAGTCTAGAAATAATATTTTATACATTGTTAAACCTATTCTCTGTGGAGAATACCATGGTTCATCTAAGCCTAAAGTCTTGATTCTTTGTTCAATTTGCGTCTGAATGAATAACTCAAATTCATCCACAGACGAAAAACTTTCTGCAATTGCAGGATTTTCTGTAATTTCTGATCTTACTTGAAAAACAACTCCTTGTTTTAAGATGCTGTCCATATTTGATCCTACTAACGCAATTGTAATGAGTAATGTGATCATTAAAACTCCAAACATTGTGATTAAACGCGTAGCAACATATCTTTTCAAAGTCAATAACCAGAAATAGTAAACTCAGTTTATAATAATTGCAGTATGAATCTGCATTTTAGTTAGTTCTGAGCAGATTTCATGTGATCTTGTGCCTAATTATGGCCCTTTCTTTTTTCCTTTGATGTTTATGATATATCAAATAAAATTAAACTCTGAAAAACTTCTAACTATATTGAACTAATGAAAACGCTCTTCTCAAGGCAAAAATGATGATATTGATTAGTCTAATGTCATAAAAAAATTAAAGAATAAAAAATAACTATGTGATAACTATCTTATGAGTGCAAATACTATACGAAAGGCCAAAAAACTAGTTGAGACTGGCGGCGTTGTTAAAGTTGATGATGATCTATACCAAATAAAATCCTCATCTAATCCTGAGAAGTCTTATTTCGTGACATCTGATACATGTGAATGTCCTGGGTTCAAAAATTTCTACAAGTTTCATCATGGTAAGGGATTAAAGGCAAATTGTTCTCATTTAGAAGCAATAAGAATTTTCAAAGAATATTAGATCTTATTTGTCTGTTGTTTGTTTTGCCAACTTATATTTTCAATTATTGTTGGACATGAAATTGACTTAATCAATTGTACATATCTGATGTCTATAGTCTTAGAATTATTTGGTTTTTATAAAATAGAAAAATTGCTATTATATGCAACAAATCGATTTTTTGAAATCTTCTGAATTCCTTTCAAAATCACATTCCTTGCATACCTGCCAGCTTCTTTTTTTTAGTATTGTAAAAGATGCTTCATAACTTACAGAATACATCTTTCCCCCACATGAAGGGCATGGTAATGGTATGTCGATTTTCATTGATACTGCTGATGTTTTTTTGATTATAAGGCACGCGTAGAATTGATAAGTCGTTCATACCATCTTGTTCTATTAATTGTTTGAATATTTTAGTTTCATTTTCGATAAAAAAGTACCTTTTCTTAAAAATCTATAAATATTATGTTCTTCGCCGATAAACGTGCATCGCTCTATTCTATTTGTCTTGTTCCTGTCTCTTGTTGTTTCTTTATCGCTAGCTGGTGTTTCATATGCTGAACCAGAAATCACTTGCATTAGTTGTGTTCAAATTCATTCTTATGAAATTGATCTTTACAAAGAGATGTTTCCATTAACTGTCTGGACCGATTCACAAATTTATGATCATCACTCAACTATCAAAATAAATGGATACTTGAAACCACAAAATACTATTGCACCAATACTAGTTGTCGTAACTAACCCTATTGGAAATGTTGTAACTGTACAACAACTCTCCCCTGATGTTGATGGGAATTTTTCTTTTGAGCTAAACACTGAAAGTCCACTCTTAAAACAAGATGGTGACTATATTCTAAAAGTTCAAAGCGGTACTGAGACTAGACAATTCAAAACAATGTTTACTCTAACTAGTGATCCCCTTATTCAACCCCATGTTGTACCTGAATTTGGTTCTATTTCTATTCTGATTTTAATTGGCTCAATTATGTCGATTTTGGTTATTGGCAAGTCTTTTTCCAATAGATTTGTCAAGTTCTAAAACTTACATGTTCTTAAACCCCAATCTCTAAAGCAATCATACCCACATGGATTTAGAAAAGTTCCGTAACGATGTTTACGAAGTAACTGATAAACTCTCTAAAAATTTGAAAGAAACTGATTTGCCAAAACTCAACTATGTACGTCAACAACTAATAGAAATGTATCAAAAAAATCTTGTAAAAATCAATCACTCTGTTTTAGAGATAATATGCGCTTCTAGTCTTATTGCACGTGGTTATTCTGTGGAAGTGGAAAAACAAATTTCTGATATTTTGGTATGTGATATTTTTGCAAAAAAAGGAGGTGGAAATACAATTATTGAAATAGAAACTGGTTTTACTCCCCCTGATCATGCCATGGATACTATTGATTATTTCACTGCAAGAATCATGAGTAAAATTGCTAGGTATAGTCAACATTGCTCAAAATTTTCTTTGGCAACTCCTGTAATAGGACTAATTCCAATTCCTAAAACTTTTCTTGTTCCCCCAAATGCAAGAAAAGAATCTGAGATAAAAAAAATCAAAGAACTATGTGATCGATATTACAAAAATCCCCCCATATCATATGCTGATATTTTAAATGCCCATTTGCACTCAATTTATCTAATAAATATCGATAAGGGATTTGCCAAAGAGCTTGATCCTCACGGTTATGTAGATCTCACTGATAAACTACTTCAAAGAAGCGAAGTGGAATACTAAGTCAAAATAGAAAAAATACAAATCCATCTTCATTTTACTGCTAAGTATGATTTGTGCTGCTTGTGAAACTAGAAAACACTACGAGTGTATTGACTGCGTAAACAACCATGAGACCCATCTTTGTCACTGTGATTGTCATGATGAAAATACAAAGCCTCACCCTGTCGATAAACCCCATTAATCTTAAAACACATGGCTAATCTACTTGAAATTTTAGTGCCTAAATCTATACATTCATTCCTATTTTAACTATTGTAGACAAACCGCCTGATCGTAAGAAACATCAAGATTCATAAGGCAAAAAAACTTTCTATCGACAAATTATGGCGACATCCATGGAAAACTTTGGAACATTAGAGTATGTTTTGGACAAATACTCAAAAATTTGGAGTTGGAAGATTACAGGTCAGCGTGCAGTAAGTATGATCTCAAGGCTTGTGCCTGAAGCATGGTATGGTGAAAATATCAATGAGGTAATAATTCCTGACAGTATTGAAAGTGTAAAACAGATCAAATTAATCATGGATAGATATCCGCTTGAAATTCTATCTAAATCTGCATGGCAAAGAAAAATCGTAAAAACATATACTCCAAAACCTACACTTCCTCCCGTAAAATATAATCTGCATCGCGCAAAAGCCGGAGAACAATTTAGAGGAAAATTATTGAATTTTCAAAAAGAAGGATTAGATTTTTTGTTAAAATCGTCTGGTAATGCATTACTTGCAGATGAAATGGGTCTTGGAAAAACTGTACAGACTTTATCATATGTTGCTACTGAAAAACAAACTTTTCCAGTGCTGGTTGTGGCACCATTAGTGACGCTAAATAACTGGGAAAGAGAAATTTCCAAATTTATGAAGAAAAAAAGTAGAAATGGAAGAATAATAGAATCTGAGTCTCCAACGTCAACTATTATACGAACTGGTAAATCAAAAGAACTTCCTGTGACTGATTTTTACATAATAAATTATGAATTACTTTACAAACGTCTTTCTGATTTATCCAAACTTAATCTCAAAACTATTGTCTGTGATGAAGTTCATAATTTAAGATCAAAGACAACCCAAAAATACAAGGCTGTTAAAAAACTAGCCGCATTACCCTCTCTTTCATATAGGATTGGTCTTTCTGGTACTCCAATTTACAATAGAGGTTCTGAAATCTGGCCAATTGTGGATATCCTGAGACCTGGATTGCTTGGCAGTTTTAAGGAATTCTGTGAGTACTTTTGTTATGTTAATGACAAAGGCAAGGCAATTGTACTTGAAAATAAACGAGCATCACTTCGAAATGAATTACAAAAACATGTAATGTTACGACGAAAAAAATCTGATGTCCTCAAGGAATTAAAAGATAAAGTTCGTTACAAAGAGGTAATTGATGCTGATACTGATTATTACTTTGATGAACTAGGAAAAATATGGACTAAATTAGAAGAAGAGCAAAAAGATGCTGAAACTGCTTTTGACAAATCTGCTTCATATCATAGAGCAATTCAAAGCGAAAGACAGATTGCCGGTGTTGCAAAATTGCCTCACGTAATTAATTTTGTTAAAAACATTATGGAAATAGAAGAAAGCGTTGTAGTGTTTTGCCATCATAAAGTTATTCATAAATTACTGCATGAGAGTCTTGGCGAATTCTCTCCTGTTTCTATTATTGGTGGTCAATCTGATAAACTACGTCAAGACCAAATTGACAAATTTCAAAAAGGAGAATCAAAATTAATGATAGCTGGTCTAAGAGCTGGAAACGTAGGAATTAATCTGACTCGAGCCAAATACGTAATTTTTGCAGAACTAGATTGGAGTCCTGCAATTCACCGACAAGCAGAAGACAGATTGCATAGAATTGGTCAAAAGAATACTGTTTTTGCATATTATCTTATTGGAAATGGTACTCTAGATGATCATGTTGCAAATATTTTGGTCGATAAAAGCTATGAAATTGATTCTATTATGGATGAGACTGCTGATACTTATGAAAACAAAGACAAGGCAGAATTAATTCTTGCCCAAATTCATGATAAAATAAGATCAAAATAATTAAATTTTTAATTTTTCTTTGATTTCATCTAGTTTCAAAATTATGCTCTTTTTGTTGTTAAATTCTGGCTCTTCGCTAATTTCTTTTCTGATTTGATCAATTAATTCAAAAATCTCTATTTTTGGTTTCTTTACTTCTAAGCTGTAGGTTTGAAATCCTGTCTCTTCTATTTTACTGATTTTTTCTATTCCTTCTGGGAGAATTTCATACATTTTGATAATTTTGGATTCTTGTCTTAGTGGTGACATTAGAATCAGTTGATTCTTTCTTAATTTTTCAATTTCATCAATTAGTTTGATTTCTGGTTTTTTTAAAAAATCTGAAATCATTTCACTGCTACACGACTTGATTTCCAACAATCGTAAAATTCTGACCCATATTGGAATTTGTTCATCCCATAACGTGTGTTTTGCTAAATCTGTTATGAAAAACGAGCCGTCGCTATTCAAATTTACCAGTTTTCTATCTTTTAATGACGCTAATGCATCTAATATTCTGCCAACCCCTAATCTCTTTAATTCTGAATTTTCAATATCTTTTTCATTAAAATTTCCATTGCCTTTGATTCCTAAATGCAGTATTTGCAAATCAATTAATCCTAATTTTGTCATTGTTGTTATTTTGTGCTAATGGTTATCATCTTTTTCGCTTGAAATTTGTTCTTTATGCCTAATTAAATCCAAAAACATCTAAGATAGATTTACAAAATTATGGCAATTACCCGTAATCTATTTTCTTTATTCTTACAGCGCTTCCTTTAGTTTCTAGATAATGTCCAATAAAATTTGTCATTTGTTCTGCAATTTTATATCCTAATGCGCCTTTCATCATACCTGATTTTTCAATTATCTCTGCCAACTCTTCACTAATTTGAATATTAAAAAATGTCCAGCCAAATTTTTCAAATGGTTTTTCAATAGTATATCCATTTTGCACATTACATTCTGTTTCAAGCTCTTTCAATGCTTGTCTTACTATTAGAATTTCTTTGTCATAACTTCTGGTACTAAGCTGAAATAATGGATTCAAGATTTACTATACTGAAAATTATCTTGCTAATTATTGTTTAAGGATTCTGAACTTGTGTTTTTATGCCTGAATTACCATAAAAGATGGCAAAATTATTTTATTTTTCCACTTGAAAAATATATGTGGACTTTATTTGATTAGAGTATGGTCAAATATGAATTACCTAGACTGCCATATGCATATGATGATCTTGAACCATATATTGATAAACAAACCATGGAAATTCACCACCAAAAACATCATCAAGCATATGTTGATGGATTAAACAAAACTCTGGCCAAAATTTCTAGTGAATTTCATCCACAATACATTACATCTGTTTTATCTGATCTAAATACTATTCCTGAATCTGTTCGAAGCGAAGTTAATTTTTTTGGTGGTGGTTTTGAAAATCATAAATTATTTTGGGAAACTATGACTCCAAAAAACGATGAAAATCCTGGCGGTAAGTTAGGTGATTCAATTGATGTATATTTTGATAACTTTGAAAATTTTAAAAAAGAATTCTCAAACAAAGCTCTATCTATTGAGGGAAGTGGGTGGTGTTGGCTTGTGTTTAATCAAACTTTTAACAAAGTAGAACTGATTACCACCTCTAATCAAGACAGTCCATGGTCAATAAGAAAAATACCTCTTTTGGGATTAGATGTCTGGGAACATGCTTACTATCTAAAATATCAAAATAAACGATCTGACTATATTGCAGCATGGTGGAATGTAGTAAATTGGAATTATGTTGAAAATCGATTCTCAGAATTATCTGACTAGTGTTAAAATCCATTAACATCTGTTTATTTTTTTAAAAAAAACATGATGAATGTTTGACATCATTATCGGTTTGCTTATCTTTGTTGATTACCATATTAGACCATGAGTAACACTGGTTTGTATCTTGTAAAAAAACCCGGATTAGAAGATGAGAAAATAAAACAAGCACTGGATATGTTGCTAATAGACAGAAGAAATGAATTTCGCGAATTATCTGCTGTGCTTTTAAAAACATCAAAATCTATGGGGCCAGTGCCAAATTCTGAGCAATTCATATTGAATTTCTGCTTGGAAGTAAACGAAGCATTCAAGACTTGGTCTGGACAAATGGATTTGTCGGTAAATTCCCCACAAAAAGCATTAACCATTCTCCGCCAGCTCTCACGAGACAAAACCACAATGAATCAATTGGCACACTTTTTGAATCTCTCATATACACTTGCAGATGAATTCAAAGAAATCTATAGACGACTAAAATAATTTCTTTTTTTAATCTAAACCATTAATCTTAAGTTTGTAGAAGATAATCTAATTTAATGAAAGATGACTTGGCGACTTGTGAGAATTTCAATGAACAGGTTTATGCTGTCTTTCATTTTTTGTTTTTCTCAAAAATGATGTCAATAGACGATCTTAGTTTAAATTTATTATAAAATCCATATTTTTGCATGGACTTTATGCTTGAAGAGGAATTAATGGATTTGATGACATTTTGTTTGCAAAATCCTGAATCTTCAGAAGTAATAGAAAAAAAGAAAAGAATCACAGAGATTGGTCAAGAACTTTTTTTGGATGGTGGAATCGATGCTCTTGAGAATTTTTTCTTTTCATTAAAAAATAGAATTATTCAAGAAATAGAAAAAGATCCATCTCCATTGCGTTCGCTATGGAATGGACTAACTCCTGAATGGCACTACTAGATATCTTTTGAATTTCTAGCCTCTACCAATTCTAAAAATAGCTGTACTGCATTTTGGGCAGGTGCCTTTTAGAGCTGGCTTGCCATTTTTCATGGTGTATGGTTTTGCGCCTTCGATGTCTCTTTTATCTCGGCACTTAACACAATATCCTATTGTCATAATACTATTAGGCACGCGGTTCTATTAGCGAGATCTTGTTAAACTTTTTTTACTATGAGGCAAACCTCTGATCTTAATTTTATGCCTAAAAAACATCTTTTTACAACGATTTCTAATTCTATTCTAAAATACATGTCAAGTGAATAAATGATTTTGATTAACTAATGATTTTCAAAGTTGCATATTCTGCTAGTGCATCATTTTTGACTATTTTTGCAATTTTTCCATCATTGTTTATTATCGTCTCTACATCCCACACAAAAATCTCTGCTGTATATTCACCCGATGTCTTTGGTGTCCAGGATAATGCTGGATTAAATGTTTGACCGGGATTGAGTGACCCTATTACCCATGTTACTGATATTACAATATTATTTTGATTTTTAATCTGAACGATATATGAAAATTCTTGAGCTTTCTCTTGATTATTTTTAATCTCTGCAGAAATCTGAACTTGTTGATTTACATTGACCTGCTCTGATATTTTAGAGCCAAATGCATTTACCAGTCGTGGATTTGTAATGTCCACTCTGTCTAACTGTGTTATTGCAAATACTGGATTGATTAAAATTGTAAAAACTAGTATGATCCCAAAAATGGCACTAACCCGTATCATCTGATTTTCTGGCAATTTTTTTGTTAATAAAGCGTTTCTACACTTTATCTTGATTCCTTTAGTTTAATTCCTGTTACAAATTTTTTGATATAGTGACGTATCTGATATACGGCATTTGAAAAGTTTTTAATTAATTATCAAAGCTTGATTCTATAATAATCCCATCGTTCTGGGTCAAATCTTGCTACAAATTCTGCATCTTCTTTGTCTATTCTAGATTTTATTACGTCTCTTAATGCAAAACTAGTCAAATATTTGTATTTTTTAGCATGAGCCTGCATGACAAACATGTGACGCATTTCGCTGCCTCCTTTTAGCCCCCAGTACCCCATTTTTAATGCTAAAGGTTCTAGAAATATTGTATTGGTCATGCCATAATTCTCATCTCTGATTTCCGGTCTTAATTTGTAATTTTCCAACGGCCCACCTTTAGTAAATCCAACTATCTCTCCTTTGCAATCATTTAGTCTAAGAGTATTGAGAATTATGTTTTGATCCCTTACTGATTCTTCAAAATTCTCTTTTGCAAATTGAAGTGGTTTTGGTAACTCTAAAAATATTGAATATATTGATTTGATAAATTCAGGATCTTTTCGGGTTTCTATTTTTTCAATAGTTGGAACCAATTTCAAATTATCATATGTATAATTTGCTTGTATTGTAATTTCTTGCTGTCTGATATTCATAAATGATAATACTGTATCAAAAAAGTTCTTTCTCATTTGTTTTGGTAATGATTTTAAAACGAATTGGCTCATTTCAGTTTCTTTGTTTAATAGTTCTTCAAAATATGCTACTGAGCTTCTCACAATTAATGATGGTTTCCATGCTAAAGCATGAGCATTCATTTTTGCCATTTCCATAGCTTTTGAAAAATCTCCTACAGCATAACCGCTGATTCTGTCAATAACTGATAGATACCATCCTAAATTCATAAAATGTTCTTGTTTTGCTTCATTATCTTTAGTTAGTTCTGAATTTCTAAAACATTCTTTGATTTGCAGTTCTGCCTTTTCCTTAATCTGACCACTCCATGGATATGTTGTTCTTAGTATCAACACTTTGATTATCTCAAGATCCAAGTTTGCAATATCCAAAAGTTTTCGTAATCTTTTATCCATCGAAATAAATCTCAAAACACTCTCTTCGTGTGGCTTGTCTACACTTTTTTGTGGATCAAAATCATGAAATAATGCTGCTACATACAGATATTTCAAATCAGTGTCTGAAAACTTTTTTGAAATGTTTAGATTTGCAGATAACAGCGAAACATATGTGACTTCTAATTCGTGGTTGATATTGTGATATCCATAGTAATCACTTCCCAATCCCTGTGTTTCAAATAATTCGATAGTATAGTCTAGCATCTCCGTATAACAGTCTTCATCCATGCCGCTTTCCACCACTAGGCTCATGATTTGATTTCGCATAGTGTGGGATTTTGCAAATTCTTGCAACAAATTTCGATCCTATATGTTCTTTTTAAGTATGTTCTTGGTTTATTGAAAATCTCTTCTAATCTTTGAATGATCTATGAAAATTTACGCTATTTTTATTGGAAAGATTCAATAGAATTGTTATTTTTTTATTTTCAATGTCTGTTGACTTGAGTTTGCTTGAATCACTCATGAGTATTAATAAAAAACAACATTTGGATTATGTTCTACATCTCAATGGTCTCAAATATCCTCTCTTTGATGTCTCTATTGTAAATTCCCCCACCCCTGTCAATTCACCTACTACTCGAGGTGGCGTATATTTTTCCGATACATTTGCATACAAAATAAAAGGAATAATTCATGATCTATCAATCGTTCCGTTATTATCAAAAACTATGTTGGGCCCAAACACTGAATTTGGTGAAATTAAAATCACAACACAAATTACTAATAATGATAAAAAAACAACTTTGTCTCTTTTTACAAATTTAACAAACAGCGTACAAAGTTCATCTAAAATTGAATTAAATATGATTCTGGTAAAACTGAAATCTGATTAATCTTTGTTAAGATATGTATCGTATTTTTTACGTAATTCCTCATTTGATAATATCTCATATGCCTTATTGATTTGAACCATTATTTCTTCTGATTTTTCCCCTTTGTTTTTGTCTGGGTGTATTTTTTTTGCAAGTTTTCTGTATTGTTTTTTTATTTCGTCATGTGTTGCATTTTGTGGAATTTCTAATATCTTGTAATAATCCGGTAATGAAGAATTTTGAGATGTAATTCTAAATTCTTTGTCTTCTTTTGAATTCTTTCTATTCCCAAATTCTTCATAATCATCTGACCAATCTGAATGGTATTTTTCATATGTTTTGTCGTTTTTTGAATCAAATTCCTTAGAATCATACGGCGTTTTTTTCCTTAGAATTATGTCTCTTGCAAGATACACAAAAAGACCTATCACTGCTATTGCAAAACTGGCAAATAAAATTATTTTTTGTTCATCTGTTACAACTAATTCCATCTGTATTTTTTTTCCAGCATCATCTGATTGTCCTGAAACATTCTGAATCATGCTTATGACAATTATGCTTAATATGATGATGCTGAAATTTTTCATTTTGTTTACGTTAGTCTAAAATCTTCTTTAGTGGTATTTAGAACCACATGTGTGATGGTATTTTCTATATTTGGAATTGTTGCCAATCCTTTTACAAATTCACTTAATTCATTACGTGATTTGAATTTTGCAATGATTAGTGTATCTGTATTTCCTGTAATGTCGTAAACCCCACATACATTTTCTATCTTTGATATTTCTACTTCCATGTCTATGATTTTGTCTTTTTTTGCAATGATCTCAATTATTGCAGTCAGATTATAGCCTAATTTTTCATGGTCTATTAGTGCAGTGTATCCTTTGATTATTTTTTCTCTTTCTAATTTTTTTATTCTTGATAATACCGTGACTGTTGATATTCCAAGCTTTAATGCAAGTTGTCTTGCAGATAATCTGGCATCGACCATTAAATTTTTAAGAATTCTTTCATCTGTTTTATCTAAATCCATATGTCTTGTATAATCTGAAAATGCATTTAAATTTTAGGTGATTTCTTAAATATGTGTTTAATTTTATTTAATTTTGATGATTTTTACGTGATTTACATCAATTCAAACTTAAAACAAACGATTGACAAAACCTGTTGTGGAGCAAATCAAAGAACTTGTTTTAAAAGGCAAAATACTTCTGGAATCTGGTAGCCTTGAAGAGGCACTGGGTTATTTTGAGCAAGCATTATTGTTGAATCAAAGCGACCCTGAACTGTGGAATTTCAAGGCTGTAACACTGCGCAGTTTAGGCAGGTATGAGGAAGCCTTGGAGTGCTTTAACAAGTCCTTGGAGATTGACCCAAGAGATAAGTACGCATCATAAAATCATATTTTTATCTGTAATTTCTTATTTTGATTATTTTTTGCTACAAGTGGGGCCTGGCTACCATATCTACGAACAAATCCAATTAAGTATTGCCAGATTTCATACTAGTTATTATAATGTGACACATCAGTGATACTGTAATGGTCTTACAATCCCTTAATGCTGATAATTGTCCTCGTTGTGCAAAAAATTCGCTATTAACTGATGATGTTACTGGAGAAAGATTTTGCGGAAAATGCGGATATGTTATTTCTGAGAAATCCCAAGAATCTGGACCTGAATGGAGATCTTTTACACAAGATGAACATGGCAATAAAGCAAGAGCAGGGGCACCAACCTCATTGACTATGCATGACATGGGATTATCCACAATCATTAATCCTATGAATAAAGACGCATCTGGCAAACCCCTTACTGCATCAATGAAAAGTACAATTGAAAGATTGAGAACTTGGGATAGTAGAAGTCAAGTTCATGAATCTGTTGATAGAAATCTTAGACAGGCATTAAGTGAATTAAACAGACTAAAAGACAAACTTGCACTTTCTGATGCTGTAATTGAAAAGGCAGCTTACATTTACAGAAAAGCTATTGAGAAAAAATTAGTACGTGGAAGATCCATATCTGCAATGATTGCATCAGCACTTTATGCTGCATGCAGAGATACAGAAACACCACGAACTCTCAACGATGTAGGCGAAGCTGCAAATCTAAAGAAAAAAGACATTGCCCGATGTTATAGATTGTTACATAGAGAACTAGACCTAAAGATGCCTGTAGTTGATCCAATTCAATGTGTTGCCCGTATTGCAAGTAGGATTGGAATTACAGAAAAGACAAAACGTTATGCAGCCAAAGTTCTAAAAATCTCTCAAGAACATGAAGAATCTGCTGGAAAAGACCCAATGGGACTGGCAGCAGCTGCACTATATCTTGCATGTGTTAAAAATGGTGAAGATATAACTCAGCGCGATATTGCCGAAGCTGCAAGTGTGACTGAAGTTACCATCAGAAATAGGTACAAAGGTCTAAAATTAGATCAAAACATGGACCTATAAAATAATCTTATTTTCTCATAGCTAACCAATTGTGAATCTATATTATTGATAAAATATTATCAAAGACATATTGAATAAAGTAGATACAATGTTATCACAAGCTTATGATCTTTGTGAAGATGGTAATTTTTCAGATGCACTGAAACTATATGATTTAGCATTAAAACAAGAGCCTGGAAACATTAATGCACTAATAGACAAAGGTGTAACGCTGCAAAATTTGGGTAGGATAAAACAAGCTATAAAATATTATGATAAAGCACTCTGCATTGATCCAAAAAATATCAATGCACTAGTGAATAAAGGTGCATCATTGCACACAATTGAAAAATACAAAGATGCAATCTATTGTTATGATTTAGCCCTTAAAGTTGATAAAAAATGTGCGATGGCACTAGCTTACAAAGGACTATCCCTAGGTGAGCTGGGAAATCTTGCAGATGCGTTAAAACATTTTAAAAAAGCATTGTCTATTGATCATGATTATGACCTTGCCAATCTTAGCAAAGAGATGGCTAAAGAATTGTTAAAGTCTATACAAAAACAAAAATCTAAAACACAGTAACATCGCCTGGTGCTGGTTCGCGCTTTGTGTTTTTTTCATGTGATTCAAAAAATTCTTTATGTTCTGTATTCTGATGCTCTCTGAGTTTATCTATATTTTCAAATCCCACATGACACAAGTAACACTTTGGTCTATGTTCATCCACAAGTGGCAGCACCATAACGTTAGTATCTTGTTTGCCTACTTATTTCTTGAGACTGACAGTTAAGGAATATATCCTTTAATGATTGACTCGTTCTGTGTTAGAACAACTAGTAGGTGAATCTAAGGCATTAGATCGAGCAATTGCTGGAGAAGAACTATCGTATAATGATGGTCTGGAATTGATGAATTATGATAATTTACATATGTTAAGTGCAGTTGCCGATAATGCTAGAAAGAAGCTAGTTGGCGATACAGTAACTTTTGCTGCATCTTATTACATGAATTACACCAATGTCTGTGCTGCAAGCTGTCAGATGTGTGCATTTTATAGAAAAGATGGTGCTGAAGATGCATACACTCTCACCCCAGAGCAAATCGAACAACGTGTTGCTATTGCAAAAAATATGGGCGCAACCGAAGTTCACATTGTAGGCGGATTTCATCCAAAACTTCCTCTTGAATATTACGAAGACATGATGAGAATCATAAAGAAAAATCACCCACAATTAAAAATTAAGGCACTTACTGCAGCTGAAATTTTCTACCTATCTAAATTAACAAAAAATTCTATCAAGGAGATTCTCTCTCGTCTTAAAGACGCGGGTCTTGATTCGATGCCTGGCGGAGGAGCTGAATTGTTCCATCCTGAAATAAGGGGAAAAATTGTCAGGGGAAAATGCTCTGGTCAAGAATGGCTAGATACAATTGAGCAAGCTCACAATCTTGGAATCAAAAGTAATGTGACAATGCTGTACGGTCATATTGAAAAACCATCTCATATCATTGATCATCTGATAAAAATTCGTGAATTGCAAAAAAAGACTAATGGCTTTATCACATTAATTCCTCTTAAATTCAGTCTTGATAATACTGAGCTTGAGCAAGAACATCTAGTAAATAATGAATGCTCGTCTGTCTATGATTTGAAAATTATTGCATTATCTAGGTTAATGCTTGCAAATGTGTTGAATAACATTTCTGTTTATTGGGTTGCGTATGGTAAAAAACTTGCACAAGTTGCATTATCTAATGGTGGCAATGACTTGGTCGGAACCGCATTCTCTGAAGAAATTTACCGTGCTGCTGGAAAACCCACTGCTTCGTCTGTAGAAGAGTTAGCTACCATGGTAAAAGAAATCGGACGTCAACCAGCGCAACGTGATACTTTTTTTAATATCATCAAGAGATTCTAAATTTACTTTTTACTCAGGTGTTTTTTTATCGATTCTAATTTTTCTTCCATTTTTGCTTGCTTGTCTTTTCTAGAGTCTATTTTTAAAATCACTTCTACTCTATTTACTCCTAGATTATGGACTACTTCCATGATTGTTTTTGCAGCTTCGTAAATTTTATCGATATTTTCTGACTCTAAAATTGTTCCCATGGAATTTAGCTCGTATCTAATTTCCTTGATGTTTTGTATGGCTTCTATTCCTTTTGCAATGTAAAAACTAACACTTGTATCATTTGTCCCAATTGGATAGATGCTGATTTCTGCGTGAATCAATACTGGTTAATCATTAATTTTGGAATTAAAATGTTTGAAGTTTACGTAATTGGCTTTTTTTCTTCTTTTTCTGGGCTGCCTTTTCTTTTCCTTCTAGCACCAAAACTAATCAAAATCAACATAAATCCAACTCCGATTAAAATTCCTGCAAAAGCAGTCATATCTTGATTTTCTTGTTGTTTTGTCATCAAATCTATAATTTCCTCCTCAGTCATTCCTGATTGACCTGCAGGCATTGCGGCATTGAGATTAATCATAATAATTGTGCCAACTACTACCATTGCAATTCCGCCTGCAAGTATTTTTTTATCTACTAGCATTTTTTTCTCATTAAAATTTGAACTTCATCATATATTAGGTAATACGTACATGAATAGAAATTATAATTTATTTTCTTCAACTATTTTTTCTATTGTTTTGATGCATCCATGACACATCATTGATTTATCTGACATGTTGCGTATTGTCTCATTATTTTGAAATTCTGAATCATATGTTATTCCTATTACTATTTTATTCCACCACACCTCATAGTCTTCTTTCTTTTTTCCACAAACAAAACAATTTATCATTCTAATCTATACGACGCACCTTTGATGATGCTTTTAATGTCTCACCAAAAGAATATGGCGGCTTTGGAATCACAGGTAATATTGAAACATTGTCTCCTATCATTTTTCGTATTTCTTCATCATATACTGATAATGTTTTACACTTTGGGCAAAACCAACCCCGACCTTTTATGAAACTACAGCATTCAATTATTATGTTAAATCCACATGCAGGACATTTGCTTGGCTCTTTCTGAACATATTTCACAAATTCAAAAACTATGCGCTCTACACTCATGATACTGGATCAAAACCACTGATTTTTTAAATTATGTGTTGATTTGCTTCAAACGTGCGAGTCATGAATAGTCACTATCCTCCAGAAGGCTTTATCAGGCGTGCAAAACCCATTATTCTAATTGACTTTACTATGAAAGCATTATACAAAAAGGAAACACTAAAGGATCCAGAATCTGAAAATAACACATATTCAAATTTTACATTAAGGCGTGATACAGAGTTTTGCTGTGAAAAATTCAAAAACTATTGTAAAAAATTTACAGTCTGGAGCTATGAATATGGTAAATTTTCAATAGTGGACCAAATCACATACGAGGGACATTCAGTACAATCTATTGATTTTTGCCCTTTTTGCGGGGAAAAAATAGATTATGAAGATGAAAATGCTCCACAGAAAATAAAGAAAAAGAAAATTAAATCACTCTAAGTGTTAGCAAATATTGTAAAACTAGAAACCTTCTGGAGGTTTTTGAACAAAGACATTACAAACAAGTGCATCTGTTTTGAGATCTCTGTATTGCACATTACATGACACAAACTTTCCTTTCAGTGCCATCTCCAGGTCTGTCTGCGTTGTTTCTTGATATTGGGGCTCATCAGGATTGTCAATTTTGGCAATTATTACGCGCTCTTTTCTAGCATATTCTTCTTTGTTGTCTTTGCGAAAATGCGTAACTAGAAGCTCAAATGTATTATTTGACAGACAACCAATCACTGGTCCCCCTATTCCGTCTCCCATTAAGTTGTAAACTTTTTTGCAATATAATTACTTGATGGCTATGCTAAGTGTAAATTCCGGTACCAAGTTTTTTTGTTTTGCCATTTCAAATAATCTTCTTATTGACTCTTCTCCTTTCTCTCCCATGTTTACAGTAATTTTATTGACATACATTTTTACAAATTTTTCAATCAACTCTCTTGGTTTTCCCCTGCTGTATTGCATTGCATAATCTATTGCATCATCTAGATTATTCAATCCATATTCTATTGATGCTTGCAAATATTGATCAAATTTATGAATTGTTTCCATTCCTAGACTAGTCTTCATAACATTGATTCCTAGTGGAACCGGTAGCCCATTTGTTTTTTCATCCCACCATTTACCAACATCTAAAATTTTGACATTTCCTTCTTGTTCATATGATAATTGAGTTTCATGAATGACTAATCCTGCATCTACTTTGCCGTTTCTTACAGCTTCTGGAATATCGCTAAAATTCATTTCAACATAATCAAATTTGCCTATCATTAACTGAAGCAATAAAAACGCAGATGTCATTTTACCTGGTATTGCAATTTTGCATTTTTTAATCTCGTCAATTGTCATTTGTTTTTTTGCCGTAACAATTGGACCATACCCTATTCCAAAGCTTCCACCGCTTCTCAAAATAGTATAACCTGGAATGTAAGCGCAAGCATGAACAGACACTGCTGTAACGTCCAGTTCTGGATTTGTTGCTTTTCTGTTTAGCTTTTCAATGTCTTCAATCACATGATTCACAGTAAACTCTGAAGATGTTACTTTTCCTGTAAACATCCCATAAAACATGAATGCATCATCTGAATCTGGTGTATGCCCTACAGAAATTTCCACATGTTACTTCTGAATATTCGTTATAAAAATCAAAACTAGACTATTTTTCTAATATGTGGTGATTTCTGCAAAAAAGTGATACCGTAATTTTCAAAGAAAAAATTCTCATAACAAGCAATGTAAGTGATAAAATGATCCATTGATCTTTCTCATAAGATTTAATAGCTGAATACTTAGGTTTGCGATTATGGCAAAATTCAAGTCAACAGTTGAAGTACTAAAGATTATCAAAAATAAAGACAATATTCGTAACTTTAGTGTAATTGCTCATGTTGATCATGGTAAAACCACTATGAGTGATAGTCTTTTGGCAAACTCTGGAATTATTGCCCCATCTGCTGCTGGAAAAGCACTGGCAATGGATTTTGATAAAGAAGAGCAGGCAAGAGGAATTACAATTTATCAAGCAAACGTAACATTACACTTTACACAAAAAGACAAAGAATATGTCATTAACATGATTGATACCCCTGGACACGTTGATTTTAGTGGAAGGGTAATTCGAAGCCTTAGAGCAATTGACGGAGCAACTGTTGTCTGTGATGCAGTTGAAGGAATTATGACTCAGACAGAAACTGTAACAAGAATGGCACTAGAAGAAAGAGTCAGACCTGTTTTATTTATCAACAAAGTGGATAGACTAATCAAAGAACTCCGTTTAACTCCAGAACAAATGCAAGATACACTTGCAGGTGTAGTGTCCAGCTTTAATCAACTAGTTGATACTTATGCAGAACCAGAATACAAAGAAAAATGGAAAGTTTCAATACAAGATTCTAGTGTTACATTTGGCTCTGCTAAAGACAAGTGGGCATTTAACGTAGATATTATGAAAGAAAAAGGTATTACATTCAAAGATGTCATTGATGCATATAAAAATGAAAAAGTCGATGACCTAGTAGCAAGAGCTCCATTAGCTGACGCTGTATTGGGAATGGTAGTAAAACATGTTCCACCACCTGACGTTGCTCAGAAATATAGAATTCCTCAAATTTGGAAAGGAGATCTTGAATCTGATATAGGAAAAGCACTTTTGGCATGCAGTGATGATGGACCAACAATTATGATGGTCGTTAACATGGTGTTAGATCCTGCTGCTGGACCTGTTGCAATTGGCAGATTATTTTCTGGAACAATAAAAGATGGACAGACAGTTAACATTATAGATTCAAAACGGGAAGGCCGAGTCCAGTCTGTAAACTTTTTCATGGGTAACCAAAGAGAACAAGTCGGTGAATTGGGTGCTGGAAACATTCCTGCATTATTGGGATTGACTGAAGCTCGAGCTGGTAATACAATTTCATCTGTCAAAGGAATTCCAATGTTTGAAGGAGTCAAATATGTTTCAGAACCTGTCGTTCAAATTGCAATAGAGCCAAAACATCCAAAAGACTTGCCTAAACTAGTTGAAGTTCTCAAACAACTAACAATTGAGGATCCTAATCTTGTAGTAAAAATCGACGAAGAAACAGGTGAAACACTTGTTGCCGGAATGGGTGTACTACACCTTGATGTAGCAACTCATCGTATTCAAGACACTAAAATAGAAATTATCACATCTGAGCCACTTATCAATTATAGAGAAACTGTCAAAGGCAGCTGTGACCCAATAATGTCAAAATCACCAAATAGACACAATAAAATTTTCATGAAAGTAGAACCATTAGAGCCAGCTATTGCACACATGCTTCGAACTGGTGAAGTCAGTGATATGAAAGACAAAAAGGTAGTGGCTGATCTTCTCAAGGGTGCTGGTTGGGACACTGATACTGTTAAGAGAGTTATGAAATTAGATCCACGTGGAAATGTTATGATTAATGGAACAAAAGGTGTTCAGTTTATTCAAGAATCTACAGACTCTATTAATTCTGGATTTGAAGAAGTCATGAAAGAAGGTCCTTTATGTAAAGAGCAAATGAGGGATTGCAAATTTACTTTTACTCACTTTGTTCCTCACGAAGACACTGCACACAGAGGTCTGTCCCAATTGGGTCCTGCTTCTAGACGTGCATGTATGGGTGCATTACTAACAGCTGGAACTACAATACTAGAGCCAATGCTTGCAATTGAAGTCAGAGTTCCAACTGATTTGGTAGGAAACGTTGCAACCGTACTATCTGGAAAACGTGGCAAAGTACTTGACATGGTACAAAAAGGAGCTTCCAGTATTATTGTTGGTGAAATTCCAGCATCTGAGACATTTACACTTTCAGAAGCAATGAGAGGTCAGACAGCTGGACGTGCAACTTGGAATACTTCATTTAAGGCATGGACTGAGCTTCCAAAATCTATAGCTGCTACTGCAATTGCAGAAATAAGAAAGAGAAAGGGTCTTGCACCACAACCACCTGGAATAGAAGAATATATCGACAGAGAGTAAAAATGGTATCCCCCTCTTTGTAAGTTTGTGCTAGATTATTTGATTAACTAGATAGTTTGAAAAGTTATGATTTGTTGGATAATCGTTATAATGATATTATGAATTTATGATTTGTGAATAAAAATCTCGTTGCTGTAATAGTTGCAATACTTTTTTCGGGTTTATTGGGATATGCTGCATTTTCAGTATCTTTAGAAGATTATCGACATATTTCTGATGCATACAAACATCTTTTCACTGCAATAGTAGCATCAGGCATAGGAATTACTATTCACATTGCCAAAAAAAGAACGATAGACAAAGAGATGCTTTTGGTTGCAGATGTAATGGAGATTATAATGTTCATGATCATTCCTGCAACGACATCATTTGAAGTATTACAAAATGAAATTAAACAACAACCTATAATCATTTTAGGAATATTTTTGGCTACTTTGGTATCGTGGTTTTGGATTTCGCTTTATTTAATTGACAAAGAATTTCATGGTAAAGGTGATAAAGTTTTTTCTTATGTGTGGAGATTCTTTTCATCCCTTCTAATTTTTGGTGTCGCATTAACGCTTTTTGTAATGTATTTACAATCATTAGTACCAAAATGACTCTCAAAGGTCATTCAAACCACTACAACATAAAATTCCTAAAAGGGTATGTCACTCCATTTCTGTCAAAGATTCTAAACTCTCTTATTTTCTCTAACAACAAGTTACTCTGGGATCTTGTCCCAATTGATTTGTGATTTGTTTTTCAGTCACATCTGCTTGCTTTTGAATAATCTCATGTCCCCATTGCTGCAATCTTTCATTGTTTTGTAAATTAAAAGCCAAATCAAAAATGGGATTCATTGTATTGATTATCATATCAATAAAACTATCCAGCGAATTGCCAACTGTAGCAACATAATCTGAGTTGGAATCTGCATATGCAGTACCTAATAGAGGCACCAGCAGAATTGCCCAGAGTAATGAAAGCCTCACATTTTATTGAGTGTATTTTATGTATTATCTGAGTGTACGTATACCAATATTACATATTGATTTTTTTGCCTTGATGGACTTTTGCCAATATTGATAAATACTTGACCTGTATATACTAGGTCGACCTAGTAATAATGACCTATATTGAGCCCAACTCCGAACTATATGAGCGTGAAAGGATTCTTCTGGAATGCATCAAAAACAACCCCAACATACATCATAATGCATTGCTAAAAATTATAGTTCCCGAATATATGGCAAAAACAACATTTGAAAAAACAAGAGATTCATTGCTTGAAAAAGAGATAGTTTCAGTTCAAAAAAAAGGAAACATGAAATTCTATGTTCCGACATTAAACTATGCTACTAAATTTCAACAACATATTGAAAGAATTACAAACACGTCTTTTCATAATCTAAAAAACCACATAAAAAAACTTGAAACTGACTATCAGCATAAAGATGTAAATGAAAAGATCATAATAGCAAATTCATTACTAAAAAACATACTACAAACTGATAATGGATTCACTCTTTTGGATTCCAACAAAAACCCAAACAAAACTTTGTATCGTGATGAGCATCTGGAAATTCAACAGCTAATTCATAGGCTTTTCACTATAATTCATAACGATAAAGATTATGACACAATCTATCCTACAGTCATGAGTTATCTTAGCACTAGTATGCCAAAAGACTATCAAGAGTTAGAATAATTTCTAATTAGTGGCTCTGGTTTTTATTCCAGATTGTTTTACTATCTTTGAAAATGGGACTGCTATACACTAAATTTTATCTTGATTTTGAACCAAATGAGTGGAAGGAAATATCTAGCAATCCTGTGATTTTTCAAACCATTGCTGACGATGTCTCTCTAGATATTTATGATACATCTCAGAATTCATACAAATTAAAATTTAAAAAAGGTGGGAAATTGCAACTTTTCAGAGTCGTTGGAAAATTTCGTCTTACATGGGATGATAACGATCTTATTTAGAACTCTTAATCAATAAAGTAATAATGGGATTTATTTTAGATTCTGTAATGTCATTGCAAGATCAAGTCAAACAAATTTTAAATGACTTTGATAATATTCCCTCTGATAAAATCCTTGAAATCTTAACCCAGATTCAGCCCCATCTTAAAAGCGATATTACACGAACTTATCTTCAGGGCAAAATTCAGGCAATTTTAGGCATAAATGACAATGCTGAAAAGAAAAAACTATGTAAAAATCTCAAACCGTACCTTGATTGGTATATTCAAGGAATATGATTAAACTGAAAATTCTCTGATCTTGTCTGTTGCGTTTTTAATTATTTCCAAATCATTTTTGACTAACGGTAAATCTCCTACTAACTTCAAGAAATATTCATGTCCTGTATCTTGAGCTTTTTTGATATCTGATTCATAGCACAAAAGCGCTTTTAGTAAAAATGGTGAGTCTTCACTTAAAGAATTAAGCAATTTCACATCTGATAAACTATCTTGAACTTTTTTTATCACCTCATCGATTTTTGGTATGGTCTTCATGGCTTCTTGTTGTAGTATTGTTCCAAACATGGCTGATGAGTCTTTTAATTCCGGGCTATTCCCTATGGTTCTTAGTCTTTTTTTATAATGGTTTAATGATTTTAAAACTATTTCATATCCGCCTTCATCTTTCAGATATACGCCTAGCTCAATTTTCTCTGACAATTTTTAAAGTTGGCCTCAAGCATTATTATAATTTCTGCATTCCTGTTTTAGTATGATTTCTACTTGTTACTAATATACAAGAAATGCCTAACTAACTTACTGAATCTCAAAAATGAATTTGGCATGAAGCCTTTACTTGCGTGTTGTCCAAACTGTGATGGTACATCGCTTTATTGCGGAAAAATTCCCACAACACTACGAGACATGGCAAACAAGGAAGTATTATTTTGCAAGACATGCAAGTTTGTTGTTCCTGTAGATGAATTTAAAAAGATGTTATCTAGTATATGATCAAAATACTTTCCTTAATTGATAGTCATTATTCTTTAACATCAAAATCTTGAATTTGTGGTTGGTTTCTATTTATTAGATACAACAAAACCCCTGCTAGCGTTACGCCCATGCCCAATAATCCAATAAATGTCCCTGCATGTTTTATTGTTCTAAAGAACGATTCTATCTGGGGGCTGCTCTGAACCGCATAAAACAATACCAGTCCACATATTACCATAATCACTCCTGCGATAATAATTGCGACACCGCTCTTCATTGATTAATCACAGGTATGCCATCTAATAAACTCCGATAATTTTTTGTGATTATTTTTAAACACCATAATCCCTTTAAATTAAATTGGTTTCTAACTAGTATGAACATTTTATTTTTGATAACATCGATTCTGCTATTTTCCATTGCTTTTCCCACTTTTGTATTTGCTTCAAGTTATGACATTAACATCCCCACAGGAGCTGCAAGTCCAGATGCACCATATTTTTGGCAAAATGAAAAATCTGGATTAGCCACTGGTGATATTGATATTTTAATTGATGACACTGTTGCATGGAAAAATGCCGATACCGTAGCACACACGGTTACATCAGGAACTCCAAGTGACGGACCCGATGGTATTTTTGGAAATACTGATTTTTTGAATCCCGGACAGACATACCAATTCACATTTGATAAAAAAGGTCAGTATCCATACTATTGTGTTATTCATCCATGGATGACTGGAATCGTTTCAGTAACTGATGGATATCAGACAATTCCTGATGTCGGACAAACCGTAGGTGATGGCAATGCAGTGTTTGATGTAGAGTATCGATTCAATCGAGCTCTGTCTCTTACTTTAGTAGATGAACAGCAAAAATTACTTACGTTTGAAATACTCGGACATCCACAATCTGATGATAATACTCTGAAGATTCGCTTACCTGCTGATCTCATTGATGGTCCATTTGTCATAATAGTTGACGGAGAAAAGATCACTGACTATGAACATTTCAAAGACAATGATCTAAACACCATTTCAGTTTCTATACCTGAAGATTCAAAACTGCTCACCATAATTGGAACTTTTATTGTGCCTGAATTTGGAGCAATATCTATTGTAATACTTGCAATTGCTACTGTGTGCATCATAACGGTGGGGCAAAAATCAATGTTTCAAAAGTTCTGATTTGATAATTATGTGACTTGACTAGTCCAATGAGAACATTCACAATCCTGTCGTTCATTGTTAATCTTTTGAAATAAACTCGCTTTGAATCAAAATAATATCATGAACATTCTGTTTTTTTTGATATTTTTCTCATTTATCATTCCTCAAATTGCATATGGCTCTGAAATTTCAGCCATTCCTGAAAAAGCGATATTTGGTCCTAATGATTGGATTAAGATTTTTCTCAATATTGATGGTTACTCTGGTGGTGAGGTGAACTGGAATGCCACCCAACCAGATGGTTCCACTGTTAGTGGTTCTATTGCTAGTCTTCAGGCATCAAAAACAACTCACACAATTATTAGAAATGCATTTGATAATCAATTTGGACATTGGAACATAGAATATCAGTACAATAATGTTACAAAACTAGTTGATGTTGAAGTCGAATCGTTAATTATTTCAGCTACAACTGATAAACTTTCATATGGTCCAAATGACATTGCAACTGTTCAGTTTTCTACTAATTATTATGATCCAAATTCTGCCAAAGCTGAATCTTTATCTATAAAAATTTTAGATGACAAAGGAACTCCTGCCAAACTAGTTGAAGATGTTGAAATCAAAGTATCTCAACCAAATGTTGCTCTGCGTTTCTCAATACATGATCTACTAAAATACAATGCCCCTGGAAATTATCATGCAGTTGTAAATTATTATAATGTTGCAACAGATGTCCCTTTTGTTGTTTATGACACAAGTTCTAAAACTATTTTTCTAGGTAGTGATAAAAATCTCTACGATCTTGGCGACTCTGTAGAAATTGATATTGTGATACCTGATCTATCTGCAAGTTCTGGTGTTTTGACTATAACGTCGCCTTCTGGCAAAGTAAACACAAAAACAATTTCTACTGTGTCTTCTTTGAATAGAGTACACTTTGACGGAATCACCTCATCTGAAATTGGAACCTATGCTGTTAGATTTGTTTATGGGGATAATATTGCCACAAAAACTTTTGATGTATTGATAGAATCACTTGCAAAACCTACTCTGTCTGAATTTGACATTGACATATTTCTGGATAAATCTCAGTATAGGCCTGGAGAAACTGTCAATGCCACAATCATTACAAGTAAATTAATGGAACAAAATATTGTCTACTGGTTTGAAGATCCATCTGGAAATAATAGTGAACAAATATCTCTTGTAGATTATGCCTCTAATGCTTTTACCATTCCTCATATACTAGAAATAAATTCACTTCAAGGTCCATGGAAAATTCATGTGAAATATGGAACTGTTGAATCTTTTGCAGTTTTTGGTATATCTGGCGAGCCTGCATTTTCAGAAAAAACACCAATTGACGTTATCCCTGACTGGATTCGTAATAATGCTCATTGGTGGATTGAAGAACAAATTACTGACGATGATTTTGCAACAGGACTAGAATTTATGATCAAAGAAAAAATCATAGTAATTCCTAATTTGGTTCCTTCTGATTCATCTGAGGCGCAAATCCCTGATTGGGTTAAAAACACTACACGTTGGTGGGCAGATGGTCTAATCTCAGATCAAGAATTTGCAAATGGCATTAAATTTCTTGTAATTTCTCATATTATACAAGTTTGAAGTACTTCAATGGATTATATTTAGTGAAGTTGCTTTCAATCTCGTTATGAAAGCAGCAAAAATTGATCTACTAAAACTTGTTGAATCTATGATTAATTTAGATCCGAAAATGCGATTTGCTGCAATTATAGACACTAAAGGTAACATTAGAGAGGCAATTATGAAAAGTGGAAAAACCTCATTGAAAACTCAAAAAGAAGAAGAGCATTTTTGTAAACAAGTTGCGCAGAGAAGAAAAATGAGACGAGAGTTTGATAGGACACTTGGAAAGGTTCGTTATGTTCACGTTGAAAGGGAAAAAGTAACCCAAATGGTAACTTATGCTAAAAGAAATACTGTTTATTTTACTATGGAGCCTGAAATGCCGATTAACACAAAAATTCGTATAATAACAAAAATCAAAAAACTTACGGCTAATCTTTAACTCTGAGTTCTAATTATTTCATATTTCTATGAATTGTCTCTGAAAAAATTCATCGCAGACTCTAAAATGTTTGAATATGATAAACATTATAGAGAATGTCAGCAAAATAACCAGCCCTTCATCAAGGCACGAATAAACCCCAGCAATGGAAATTATTATGTTCAAATTGATTTGATGACTTGCAATTACAATCTAACATTAGATATGCAAAATCAAATAAAACAATTATTTGAAAACGAAATTGCTTTTCTTGAATCTAATTCGTATCCTAAATCATCGTTTAAAGGCTATAACATAGATAAAGAACTCTCTTGGTTTGATGGAGTTTTGGCTATTAGATTGGTTCCTTTCTGTGAAAAATTATATGATTTATCTCAAAATTGTGCTAAATAATCTTCATTTGTCTTTAGACAGTACTGATTCATGTGGTAAGCATATTTTTTGATATAATTATTTACACTAATATTGAAATTTGTTCAGATGACTTTATGTCAAAACCAATTAAAATTTTAATTGATGAGATGGATGATGGCTGGGATGATAAGCTTCAGAAGATGGGATATGACGCATACAGTGTCAAAAAACTACGTACTGATGGCCACAAACTACGTACTGATTATTCTGTAATCAATTTTGCAAAAGAAAACGACATGATTTTAGTTACACGCGATACTGAAAGTGGTCAAGCATGTGAGGAAAATAATTTATCGTTCATACTGCTTGATAATGAAGAAATTTTCAAAATTGTTGTTGATAAACTAAAACACATGCAATGATTGTTTTTTACATTTGATCTGTTCTATTTAATTTACGTTTTGTGATCCTATTTGTGAAATTCTCAAATTTGCTATTACTTCATTGAGAAATTCTCCTTCAGGCTGATGGACAATACTTTCCATTATGTTTTCCCAACAGTCAGCTATTTTTCTCGTGATTTGTGAAAACATTTTATCTTTTTTGAATGTTGGATAATGTGATAAAAGCTTCATCACTCCATCCGTAGATTGAATGATATGGATAAAATGTATTGTTGTCCTTAATCTTTCTTGAAATTCTACTTTATCTTGTTGCATGATTTGGTCAAACTCTCTTATCTCTTCAAAAACAGTCTCAATTTCTTTATGTACACTTTTGAGTTGATTGTTAACTGATTCTGATATGTTGATCAACTCGTATTCAATATGTGATTTACTGTACATTTTTTTTTCTATCTCTCCAGATTCTACTAATGCGCTGATTTCTCTGTGAACCATTTTTTCATTCCCTACTTTTTTTATCACTCTGCTGGTGAGTTCACTCCCACGTATTTTTCCACTTTCATTTAAAACGCGTAAAATTTCCGTTTTGATGATATCTGCGTCTATGACCATTTATTTTTATGTTGAATTCATTTACTTAAATGTACAATTTTTTTTCTAGTTTTTTGTGGCTATTCGTTTAGTGAATTTTGCAAATTTCTTATTTCATATATTTTTCTAAAATTACCTTCTCACCACTTTTTTTTATTTCATCAACTAATTCTTCTAAAATTCTAATGCCATTTAAAATTGGACTTTTATCTAATTTCATATTTTCTAGTTTGTGTTTTAAAACCATTTTCTCATTATTGATAAAACTCAAAAAACTAACACTATTTTGCATATCTAGATTTATGTAAAATTTTACGTAATCTCTTGTTGTTTTTATCCCCATATTTCTAATGTAAATTTCTAGTATTTGATTTAACATCTAGTTTATTTAGAATTTCACTTGTTGTGTATTATGGATACATGTGATACTAGAGTTCGCGCATACAAAAATGGAAAAACTTTTGATCAGTGTAAAGAAGTGGCAGAGCGTATGAATCCTATATTTAAGGACCACATTGAAAAATACGGTAAGATTCTATGGACTGAAATATTATCTCAAGTGGATCATGATGAGTTAATCTACAAATTGACTTTAAAATTTCTTAGACGAGATGACTATGATATAGGAAATAATAAAATTCCTGAAGTAAAAAAATTCATTTTGTAGAATTTATTTTACAACTACCATCTACATTTCTCAATTTTTTTGCCATTACAAAAGGTGTTACTAGTAACACTGGAATTGATACTGCGATGAATAGTGTTTGTAGCTGTGTTAGTGCAATAGATAACGCAATCCCGCTTGCTGTTCCTATAAAAATTGACAAAAATGTTCCTGCACATGTTGGACATGCTATGAATAATCCTGTCGCAGCTCCTATGGTACTTATCCCACTGCTTTTTTTTGATATTGTATATGCATTAACTGCAATAGCCATGTTTAATCCTACTAAATATGATACAATTACTTGCAACACTAAATTGATAGGTATGATTTGTAATCCTATGTGTTCTGTCAAATATATTATGATCTTTGGCATGTATCCAGGGTCATCACAACACGGAGATACAAATCCTGATGGTATGACTGCTCCATAATGTGTAGCAAAATTTACTTCTGGCTGATACACAAGCGTTCCAGATACTAATGAAAAGAATATCCCATATACAATAAATGTTAACACAAAAATTTTTCTTGCTCTTGTATTCCACGTACTTAATGCAATAATTGTTGCAATGTCGTTTCCTTTTTTTTCAACTTTTTCCTTATGATATCTATACAATCCATATGCTATTGCTCCAAATGCTGTCAATAATATTATGTAAAAACCATAAGCGATTCTTTGAATTGCATCTATAGAATCAGGTGTAATTAACTCTGGATCTTGATATCTTGTATACATTATGAATATGATTGCTATTGTTGCAAATCCTAAAATTATTAATTTTTTTCCACTGTGACTAGATGTTTGGTTTTCCAACAATGCTCCGTTGAATGTTATGGAATTAATTCTATTCTGTCTTTTAGACTATTTTTTAGCTCAATTTAGGCACAAAAATATAGATTACTGCAATAATTTCCATTCTTCCAACTATCATTAACAAACTTATCGCCATTTTTGCTGTAGTATCTGTATCCAGATCTACTATGTCGGGGGTTAATCCTGTAGTGGTGATTATGGAAGTTGCTTCATAAAATGCAGTTTCAAAACTCTTATCTTCAATTGTCGTCAAATATCCCGCTGTTATGGTTATAGTTCCTAAAAATAACATTATTATCAATACTGTTGATGTCAACTCTTTTTTTCTTTGTGGTTTTAACTCCGATCGATATGTCTTGCTGAATAACTTTGCACAATCTCCTAACTGTAATAATCTGAAAACCTTGATTCCTCCAGCAGTTGAAAAAGCACATCCTCCTATGATCATTAATAAAATCAAAATTGTATAGGTAACGCCGTTAAAGCTTACACTGTCTTGCGAATGTAATCCTGATGTTGTACTGGCTGATACTGCATAAAACATACTAGTTAAAGGATCTAATCCACTAAACAAAATAAATAATAATATTGCAGCAGATAAAATTATAAAATATGCTAGAACTTCTTTGCCGAGTTTTGGTGAGAGAAATTTTTTTCTAACAAATGCATAGTGAAATGTGAATGGTAGTGCCCCAAATATCATTGCACTCATTAAAATTATTTGTTCTTGCCATCCAAGATTATCTAGAATTGTAGATGTTGGTAAAAATCCCCCAGTGGCAAATGCGCTTATGACTAATGAAAAATTATCTATGATGTTTATCTCTCCAAACAAATAGAGCAAACTCACAACAATTACAATGTATATTGTAAAAATTATTGTAATGGTTCCAAAGAGCTCTTTCATGTGCAGTGATCTACCTGAAATAAAACCTCGCAATGATTGTATTTTTGATTCTGGATAAAGCGCAGTGATTACTAAATAAATAAAACTCATTCCGCCTACTAATTGTGTGAAACTTCTATAGAATGTAAAACTCTGAGGCAGGTTTTCTGGCTCATCAATTAATGTCAGTCCAGATGTGGTGAATCCTGATACACTTGAAAAAAATGCGTTGACAAATCCTTCTGTTGCTGATTCTTGACTTGGCATCACATACAGATATGGAATTGTTCCAAATAGCGATAGTACCAACAAACTTGATAATACAAGAATTGATGCCTGTTGAATATTCAGACTTGCTTTTTCGCCGTATGCATTAAGGAAAAATCCCGTAACCAGTAAAAGTACTGTGGTAAGATAAATTCCTGCGGCAGTCACAGTTTCTCCTAATATTGTTGATAATACTGCAGGAACAAGTAACAAAACTCCTGCAAACTGTAATACGAATCCAAGATTTCCTAAAATTGCTTTTACAGGAGGACTAAATAGATGAGGTACAGTAGCTGTGGCATCTCTTATCACATTTGCAATGGTTCCTTGAAAAATTATTCCAATGACTTCATTTTTTTTAGACACAACTGGAAGCTTTCTAATTTTACTATCTCTCATTGTATGAAGTGCTTCTTGTAGCGTTGTTTTTTCCCTAATTGTAATTAACGGTGCAGACATGATATCTTTCAAAGATGCAGATTCTGCATATGTCATGATCTCACTCATTTTATTTATGATGTCTTCATCTGTAACAATTCCAATTGGTAAGTGTCTGTCATCAATTACAATGATGTCATCTCTTTCAGAATCTTGAAGCATTCTAGCTGCTTCTCTAACTAGTGT